>JBGAJB010000088.1:0-12625 GCA_044225155.1 Phycisphaerae bacterium
CCGTCGACGTGATCACGGACTCCTCCTGGACCGAATCGGGCGTAACTTGGAACGCTCAGCCCAGCGTCATGGACGTCATTGAAACGCTGAGCGCCACGATTCCAAATGGATCGCGCAGCCACGCAATCACTTATGATCTGACGGCAACGTTTAACAAGTACCGTGGAAGGAAATTGAGTCTGCGACTTTGCCCGATTTCAACGGGAGACGCAAACAGCTTTGAGCCGAAGTTCATGCGCGCCTGGTATTCTCGCTTCGATAACGAAATCACCGACGACACTGATCGGCCAGTGCCTTCGCGCGGTCCCCTGCTGCTACTTACCGAAAAAGGCATCGACGACCCCTTCGCCTACCAGGAGCGTGCCATTGAATCCATGTTGGCCGAAAGGCTGCGCTGATCGCCTAATGGAAATACTCCCGCCGCCAATACACATACCCCGCAAACCCCCACCAGCACAGCACAATCGTTACTTTCGTGACCACCACCATCTCATCGAGGAATCCCACGTCGATCACCGTGTTCAGTTGATCCGTGATCCCGCTGGAAGCGAGGTAGGCGTCGCGCGTGGATTTGCTGAGCACGAACGCGAGCTGGTCGAGGGTGTAGAACGCCGTGCCCGCCAGCAGCAGGTAATAGCCCCAGCGGCGGGCGCTGAGCAGGCCCGCGCCCATGGCCAGGAAGAGCGCGGCGTAGAAGAGGTTGTAGATGACGGCCGTCGCGCCGCCGCGCATGGCACCCAGCAGCGGAACTTCTGAACTCGCGAAACTGAGCGACCATATGCCGGAGATCAGGAAAAACACGCCGGCCGTCTTGATCGTCAGCGCGCCTTTGCGGGGCGGCAGGGGGGCCATCCCGGATACACCCGCGGCCAGCATGGGCGGTGCGACCGGCTGTCCGGGCGCCGGCGGCGCGATCCACACCCCGGTCGACGACCGCGTCGCTCCGCAGAAGCGACAAAGCCGCGCCGCGTCCTGGATCTCTTCCGCACAATACGGACACTTCACGCCCGCCTCCTCGCTGCGACGGCAACTGAATTAACCCATGCAGGCCGGATGGGGTCAACCGCTTCCATCCGCTCCGCGCACGTGAGTAAGCGGAGTGTGAGAAGGCACTTCCCAGCATTGGAGGCTTTCCGAAGTTCCCGCTTACTCACGTGCGCGGCTCGGATCATGACGGCTGGAAGAAAAAGACCGGTCGGGAGACCGGTCCCCCAGCGCAGGCCGCGACTGCACCCGGCGCAGGCCAGTGGCGCATCGAACCGGCACTCTGCTCGCGGCGCAAACCCCAGGCCCGAGTGGAAAACGCGCGCCGAGGGCGAACAGGAACCCATGACCGCCTAACCCGGCGCGCGGTGCTTCACGCGATGCACCAGCGTCTGTGCGCTGGTCTTGATTCCGCGAATCTGGCTCGTGAGCTGCTCGCGGTTCGGGGCGTATTCCAGCGCGGTGTCCATGTAGACCAGGTCCTTCTCCACGAGTTCCGCTAGCGACATCGTGAAGTTGTGCATGCCCGATTCCTTGCCGCCGATGATGACTTCGGGCAGGTCGTTGTCCTCGCCGACGCGAATTTTTTCCTTCACGATCGGCTCGGCCAGCAGCACCTCCGTGGCCGGGACGCGGGAAAGCTGAGGGTCGATGGCCGGGATGAGCCGCTGGGCCGTGATCGCTTTCACGCTGTTGGCCAGCGAGCTGCGGATGAAGTCGTGCTGCTCGCGCGGGAAGAATTCGAGGATGCGCGTCAGAGACTGCATCGTGTCGGCCGTGTGCAGCGTGGCGAAGACCAGATGCCCCGTTTCCGCGGCCTGAAGCCCGGCCAGCATGGTCTCCTTATCGCGCAGCTCGCCGACAAAGATCACGTCCGGGTCTTCGCGGACGGCCGAGCGCAGGCCGTCGGAAAACGCGTCGAGGTCGAGGCCGATCTCACGCTGGCTGATGATCGACTTCTTGGGCTGAAACGCGTACTCGACCGGGTCTTCGATGGTGATGATGTGCACCGGCTGCGTCGCGTTGATGTGGTCGATCATCGAGGCGATCGTCGTGCTCTTGCCGCTGCCGGTCACGCCGCAGACGAGAATCAGCCCCTCGCCCGTTTCCTCGGCGAGCTTGCGATAGATCGGCGGCAGGTGAATCTCCTCGAAGTTCGGAATCGTGCCTTTCACGCGCCGGATCGCGGCGTGCATGTGCCCGCCGGCCCGCAGGACGTTGATGCGAAAGCGATCGCCGTCCGGCAGCGTGAACGCGAAGTCCAGCGCGCCCTTTTGCTCCCAGACCTCGACGCGTCGCTTCGGGATGATCGGCAACATCAGGTCTTCGATCTCATGCCCGTCGACCGGAAAGGCCGGCGTGTCGGTTCTCCGCAGCGAGCCGGCGACGCGGTAGACAGGCGGCACGCCGGTCTTCAGGTGCAGGTCGCTGGCCTGCAGCGGCTTCATCGATTGCAGCAGCGGGATGATCGATTTCGGAATTTCCTGCATGGGCGGCCTCACGAGGTGCGAGTGACGTCAACTGCGCGCAGTCTATCACGGCCCGGGACGATGATGCGCGATGCGCCACGCTGAGCAACGATTGCAACTGCTCGATTCAGAGTTTCGGGTGCCACCGTGACGGCTGTTCGCTCCGGTATCGGCTCGATGCTTGCGCAGGCCGCGAGCAGCCGTCGGCATTGCTCCCAGAATGAGCCGTGTCTCAAACTTGAAAGGGCCGCAGGCAATCACCGTGCCGGGCTCGTGCTGCTCCGGTGGTTCCGCCGCCTCGCGGAATTCGCGTAAACGCGGGTCAGGATTGGTTATCCGGCCCAAGACTTCGCCCTTCAGGCTTGCAGAGATTTCACATTCGCGGCGGGATTCCGCGCACGCCATCCGCTATCATGCCCCGCTTCGCAAAATCGGCGATTTTGGGGGAAAAAGGCATGGTTCAAGTTCGAAATTTCTGCCGGTTGGCAGCCTTCGGTCTGTTTTGTGCGGGAGCCGCCGGGCAACTCCGCATTGTGAATTACAACATCGCGGGGCTCGACGGTGTGCAGAGCGCCGTCCAGGCCGTGCTCGCGAGTCTCGGCACGGACGACAAGACCGGCTTCGCGACCGCGCCGCATGCGTTCATGTTCCAGGAAACGCAGACGGCCGACGCGACCACGCTCGCGACCCTGTTGGCGGCCGCTCATCCCGGCATCACCTATACGCGTGCGACGTTCACCGTCGCTTCGGGCGAGGACAGCGCGAGCGGCGCGCAGTGTCTTTTCTATCGCGCCGACACCTTCAGTGAAGACACGCTAAGCCATCTCGATCTGGACACGGGCGCGAGCCGTCGCACGGATCGCTGGCGCCTGAAGCTCGTCGGCTACGACAATCCTCCGGTGTACGTATACATCTACAGCTCGCACCTGAAAGCCGGCACCGCCGCATCGGACGCATCGACACGCACGACAGGCGCTCAGACCATTCGCAACAATTCCGATTTGCTGCCCCTCGGCACGAACATCATGTACGTTGGCGACTACAACGTGTATGACAACGGCGAGGGCGCGTATCTCGAAATGCTCTCCGCCGGGAATGGCCAAGGCATCGATCCGCTGGGTTCGGGCTCGTGGGCCGGCTCAGGTAACGCGATCAAGCACACGCAATCGCCTCAAGACGGCGGGCCGCTCGTCGGCGGCGGCATGGACGATCGCTTTGATCTGCATCTAACGACGGCTTCGCTGCAGGATGGCGAAGGTCTCTCAATCATTCCGGGCACGTATCGCTCGTTCGGCAACGACGGGCTGCACTACAACCTCGCGATCAATTCCGGCAACAACTTCTACTATCCCGGTGATCTGACGCGCTCCAACACGCTGGCCGACTATCTCTTCGACGCGTCTGATCACGTGCCGGTGATCGTCGAATACCAGGTACCGGCCAAGGCGTCTTCATCAATGCCGGCGTCGTTCGGCCGAGCGATTTTCGGCTCGACCGTGCTCGTACCGGTGACGATTTCGAATGTCGCGACTGCGCAGATCGCGACGGGCGCGGACGAGCTGGATTTCTCGGCTACGGGAAGCAGCGCGTTCTCCGGCGTGCAGACCGGCACGGCCCCGGCGCTGGGCGCGCCCGTCGTGGACAATTTTGCGGTGAATACCTTCACGCTCGGCAGCGTTACCGGCACGGTCACAGTGACGGCCACGAGCCAGGAAGCTCAGAATCCCACGCAGGTGCTGAATTCGACCGGAACGATCGTGCTGGCCTCGAATGCGAGCTTCAGCTCCGCTTCAGATGAGAACGCTCTGACAATTACGCGGATCGTTCAATCGGACACGGGCACAGAAACCTTTGACGTGCCGGTGTACAACTACTTCTACACGAGCGTTCAGGCTCTGCTCGACGTGGATTCCGTCTCCGGCGTAGCGACGCCGTATTCGTACACGGGCGGCGCATCGACGGGCATCGGCTCGACGCCGGCGACCTTGCACTTCGCGCTCGACACGACCGGCCTGGGAAATTCGACACAGACCGACGTGATCTCCGTCAACGTCAGCGACGAGGACATTCCCGGCGCGACGGCGTCGTCCATCACGCTCACGCTGACTTCGAAAGTTCGCATTCTCCTGGCCGATATTGATGGGAACTGCCAGGTGGATCTCTCGGACCTCGGCGTCGTGCTGGCCGTTTTCGGCTCTTGCAGCGGAGATGCGGGCTTTGAGCCGGATGCCGACTTTGATAACAACGGCTGCATCGACCTGTCGGATCTCGGGATCACGCTGGCCGAATTCAATGCAACTTGCCCATGATCGCAGGAATTCTCACAGGCTCGTAACGGCCGCGTTGCGCCCCCGCCAAAAATAGCGGACGCGGGGCGATTCTCCGCGCCGGCGCGATCTCGTGATTGACATACTCCCTATGCGGTGCTTTTGCGCCCGCAGGGGGACTGTCCATGGATCCGCTGGAAATCGGCCACGTTATCGGCGTAGAGGGCGATAGCGTCCACGTGCAGATATCGGTGGGCGATCTGCACTTTGAGTACCACGGCAAGTCCTACCGCATCGGGCGCCCGGGTTCGTACATCACGATCCCCATGGGCCGCCGCACGCTGATCGGCTACACGACCTCGGTCGGTTTCGCCGGCGACTTGGAGCCCGGCCCGCAGCCCGAGGCGCCCGCCCGCGTCACGATCACCTGCCAACTGCTCGGCACCGTCACGGGCGATCGCTTCTCGCGTGGCGTGAACGAATACCCGACCGTCGGGGACGCCGTCCGCCTCGGCGTCGACGAGGATTTCGAGTTGATCTTCGGCTGCTTTGACGAATTGGCGAATGACGCCGGCGTCGAGCACCGCAAGTCATTCAGCATGGGCCGCTTCGCGATCGATACCGATTTTGAGGTGAAAGTCCTCGGCAAGGAATTCTTCGCCAAGCACGTCGCCGTCATGGGAAACAGCGGTTCCGGCAAGAGCTGCACGACGGCCAAGATCGTGCACGAAGCCCAGCTTCTGAAAAACTCGCAGGTCGTGATGTTCGACATGCACGGCGAATATCTGAAGGCGTTCAGCGACGACGCCGGCAATCCGCTCTCGAATGTCACGTATCTTTCGGATCGAAACCTCGTGCTGCCGTACTGGATGCTCGCGTACGAGGAGTTCGAGCAGCTCTTCATCGAGTCCAACGCGAATCCGGATGACGTGAACGCCCAGCGTCTTTTCCTGCGCGAGGCATTCGAGCGACTGAAGATGCCGTCGGCCGACGAACTCGGCTTGCGCTGGGAATTCACGATCGACACGCCGGTGTATTACTCGCTCGAGCAGTTGCTGATTTTCGCGACGAACATGAACAACGCGCGCTACGTCACGAACACGCAGAATTACGCGTTCAGCCGCTTGCCCTATCGCCAGCTTCCGCCGGAAGAGCAGGAAAAACTGCTCATTACGCGCAAGATGGAATTCAACCCGGCCGCCGCCGAAGGCGAGACGCCGCACGCGACTTACTACGGCCGCCTGCTGCCGTTGATCAACACGATCGAGACCAAGCTTAACGACCGCCGCTACGACTTCCTTCTGCGGCCGTTCCAGCAGGCCACGCGAAACCTCGATCTCGCGCCGCGCATGAACGAATCCGGCTCGCCCGGTCAGCTCAGCATGTCCGTCGCGCAGGTGTTGCGGCAAGTACTGGGCCGGCTGGATGACCCGCGCAATCTCACGATCATCGACTTGTCCGGACTGCCGTTCGACGTGGTCGACACGACCGTGGCCGTCATCACGCGCGCGATCTTTGACTTCAACTTCTGGTCGCCGCCGGAAATGCGCCATCCGGTGCTGATGGTGTTTGAAGAAGCGCACAACTACCTCCCGCGCAAGCCGCTCGCCGGACGCAGGACATTCGCGCGCAACGCAGTCGAAAAAGTCGCCAAGGAAGGTCGTAAGTACGGCGTGTCGGCCATGATCGTCAGTCAGCGTCCCAGCGAAATCAGTGAAACCGTGCTCAGTCAGTGCAACAGCATGGTGCTGATGCGCATGAATAACCCGGACGATCAGGAATACGCAGCGCGCGTCGTCAGCGATCAATTCCGCAGCCTGATCAGCCTGCTCCCCAGCATGCGGCCCGGAGAAGGCTTCATCATCGGCGACGCCGTGCTGATGCCGATGCGCACGCTGATTGACATGCCGCCCAGGGAACCTCAGAGCGCGAACATGGATTTCTTCAAGCTTTGGAGTTCAGACAAGAAGGGCGGCGACGTGGAGCACATCGTCAATCGCTGGTGGCGGCAGGAACGCGCCAGCGTCGCGTCGTCGCGGCCGCCGTCGAGCGACGGCGCTAACCCCAGTCCGACGCCGCCGAAGGGCGGAAGCTTCGTCCCGGAGAACCCCGATTTTTTCGCGGACGCGGCGGCGCCGCCTGACGACCCGGTGGCGGTCGCGGGTCCCGCCGCCGTCAACTCATTTGCGACTGCTCCGCCGCACGCGGACGCGACCGAGGGTGATGCGTCAGAAAAGTCCAAGCAGACGTACGCGGCCCGCAAGCTGTCGGAACTGGCACAGATGCTCCGCGGCGGCGGGGAGTAGTTCCACCGCCACGGAGCCACGAACGCGCCGATTCGCTAGGGACACGTGCTTCCGTACGCCGACAGCACAATCCCCAGATCGCTCAGATCCGTATCGCCGTCGCCATCCAGGTCGCCGTTCGCGTTCAAGCCGTACGCGGACAATACAATTCCCAGATCGCTGAGATCGACGACTCGATCTCCGTTCAGATCACCCGGGCAAGCCGTCGAGGGCGTCAGCAGAAACGCGTGCGGAAAGCCGCGATACGTTCCCATGCCGACAATCTGACCACCGCTATTGATGCTCCAGGCACTTTCAAGCTTCCAGTCCGGGTTGGGCGCGATCATCGTGTTCAGATCGTGCATCGTGCCATCCCAGACAAAAGCCTTGTTGCTCGAAGTGCCTACGACTTGTCGCGACATGTTCAATCCGTGGGCATAGCTGGTGCCGTTTCCGAGGTGCCCGAGATCAGTGCGCGTGAGCACGTTCCCGCTGGCGTCCGTCGTGTAGAGGAAAGCGCGGTCCGCGCCGGCCGCCGTAGTGGAACATCCCACGACGTCGCCGGCGTCATTGATCGCGTACGCCTGGCTATTCACTCCGCCCAGCGTACCGAGATCATGAAAGACGCCGCCGAGCCATAGAAACGCATGCATGCTGGTGTCGCCCGAGAGCATCGAGCGGCCCACGATGCGCCCGTCGGTGCTCACGTCGGCCGCATAGCTGAAGTGCCCACCCATCGTGCCGAGATCAAACAGCACGCCGTCGCTCCAGCGCGCCGCGTGATCCACCCAGCCGTAACTCACGTCATTGATGCTGAGGAAGCCGACGATTTCGTTGGCGTCGCTCACGCCGCGCGGCGCGAAATTCCCGAGCGATGTGACCGTTCCGTTCTGCCACGCCAGCCCGTGCGGCGTCAATTCACCTAAGTCGTATGAAGTCGCGACGACGAGGGCCGCGTTGTTGATGTCGAAGCCGTGGCACTGCAGATCACCCGCGAGCGGTGGAATCGCCGTCATCCCGGCGTTCCAGAGAAAACCGTTGGCGGCGTAGTCCGCGCCCCACGCGATGCCGGTGATCCGGCCGAAATTGTTGATCGAGAAGCCCGCGCTACTCGGTCCGCCCAGCGTTCCGAGGTCGGTTAGGTTGTATTGCGCAGCGGCCGTGAATGAAAAGGCGGCCAGCGCGACGGTCAGTGTCGATGCAAGCATTGTCTTCATGGTTTGCCTCCTTGGGTCGCCTGGCGCTGGTCGCCGACACGGTGGAAGAAATTGCCGGGGTCGACGTGTGACAGACCGTGCACGTGTCGATCTTGCCGGCATGTCCTTGCAGGCGTACCGCCTGCACGTTGTCCGTTTCCGTCACCGCCGGCCCGATCGCATGCGGACTGCCGTGGCAAGCCGCGCAGTGGACATTCGAGTGTCCCTTCGAATCGCGATAGAGCGTGTTGGGCTGCTCGAAATCGAAGCCCGGCCGCGAGTGGCAGTCGCCGCAGCGCGGCTCCGTCACCCACGGCGTCCGCGTCGGTGATCCGACCGCATACATGTCGCCGTGACAGTTCGTGCAGGTGATGCCGTTCGAAAGGTGCACATCACGCTGGCACTGCGTGCGAATACCCGGGTGACACGCGTAGCACTTTTCCGGCAGATCGACCATGTCCATCCGCGGCGCGTGCGCGGAATGGATGGAAGTCGAGAGTGCCGCGATTCCCGGCTGCCCAGGCAATCCCAGCGCATTCGACGCGTGACAGCTCGCGCACAGAACAGGCTTTTGATTGACGAGATCGGTGCCGTGCAGCCGGTCGTGATCCATCAACAAGTCCGTGGCCGTCGAGACGTTCGGATCGTTGTGGCAGAGATTGCAGGTAATCTCCGTCGAGACCGGCATGACCGCCTGCGTGCGGGTCAGAATCTGATTAGTGCTCTTGCTGCGCACCTCGATCGTCGCGAGCTGATACGGGTTCTCTTTGCCGGAGTCCTCGATCGGAACGATCGGAACGCCCGTCACGGACCAGTCGTTCGTGCCGGTCGGCGTCATCGTGCCGGTCAAACCATGGCCGGTGAGACCGATGTTGGGTGCCGGCGCTGGACCGAAGATCGGCTGCCAGTAATCCCAGAAGTTCGTCTTGTCTGCCGAATGCTGGTTGTTGGGCAGGAAATAGCGAATTTCATAGTCCCCGGTGCTGGTCAGAATGTCCGGAGTGCTGCCGCGCGCAGGAGTTGGGCGTGCATCGTGTTAAAGGGCGGCAGCACCATGATCTCCGAGAAATCGGAATTCATGCAGTGCATGCCCAGGTCGTTGTAGCCGAAGACGACGTAGGTCGTGGCCGCCGGCGCCGCGGCAGCGGCCGCCAGCCACCAGCAAGGCCGCCCGAGCCGCCCAAAAACCGACAACGCCAAGCCCTGACGAAGAAGCGATCTTGCGAGATGAGTGGTTCGAGGTGGCATCGCGAGTTCCTCTCCTTGCGCCGAGTTTTCCGCACTGAGCTGCGCGCCAATTCCAGCGCATCGGTCCGCTGGACGCCATGCGTCCGGCGTGCGGACACGCAGCCGCACGCCGCGGGGTGAACCGAGCTTGCCTCTGCAACTGCCGCACCGTCTGCGGCAGGTAAGTAAAGGCCTATCCCGGCGTTTCCGCACCGTTGCCCTTTCCAAGCGGAACCATCAGGGCGAGCGATTGATACCGGGTAGGTGAAGTGCCTAGTGTTCTGTGAACCAGCGACCTGAATTGGCGCGTATTGCCCGGGGCGAGAGATCAGAACAAGGATCATTTTCATGAGCGTTTTGTCACTGGCAACTCGGCAGGTGGTTTCGGTGAGGCCGTCTGATCCGATCGATCACGCGATTCGCGTCATGCAAGCCGCTCGCATTCATCACCTGCTCGTGATGGATGGCGAAAAGCTCGTCGGCATCGTCTCGGATCGCGACATTCTCGGCTCAGTCGGCTGGATTCTCGCGAGCGATCGGCGCATCGGCACAGGTGAATCGGCATTCACGGTCGGCCCGGTGCGGATCGATCAGATCATGACGCGTTCGCCGCGCACGGTCCCGCCCGACGAGACCCCCGCGCGCGCCGCCGCCCTCATGGTCGAGCACAAGATCGGCGCGTTGCCCGTCTGCGAAAGTGGACGCTTGCTGGCCGTCCTCACCGAAGTCGGATCTGATCCGCGGCCTGGCGGAATCCACGAGCGAGTCGGCCAAACACTTGCTGGCCGCCCCGGTGTCGAAACTGATGCGGGCTCACGTCGTCTACGTGACGCCCGACACCGCGCTGCTCGAAGTCGTACAGCTCTTCCGCGCGCGCCGCATTCGACATCTGCCCGTGGCCGTCGATCGCAAGCTGTTCGGCATGATCGCGGATCGCGACACGCTGCGCGTGCTGGGGACGGCCGAAGTGTCTGAAGGCCGGCTGATGCCGCGCATCGCGCGGGAAATCATGAATCCCGACGTGCTCGCGACCAATCTCCAAACGCCGCTGCGCGACGCGCTGCGCGAGATGTTGGCCAACGACGTGCACTCGTTGCCCGTCATGATCGGCGACGAATTGACGGGCATCATCACGCTGACGGACTTCCTGCGAGAAGTGCATGCCCGCCAGCTGCTGTAGATCGCGCGGCGCTTACTCCGTCGTTCGATTCGCGACCGCGATTCCGCCCCGCACTCCGGCTTGCGCCGGCGACGTTCAGCCGCACGCGATAGATGCTGGATTGCGCCGCGAGATAGAGCGTGCGGCCGTCCTCATCGCCCCACGCGAGATTGTGCGGATGCTCCGGGCCGCGCAAAGTGCCCAGGTGCCGTCCATCGGGCGCGACGATCCAGAGACCGCTTGGGCCCGAAACGTACAGATTGCCGCGCTGATCCACCTTGATTCCGTCGATCGCGTCTTCTCCTGGCGCGGATGTCATGTCGATCAATACGCGACCGTTGCTCAGTCCGCCATCAGCGGCCACGTCGTACGCCATGACAATCTTTTTCTTGTCATCCCAGTCGCCGACGTAAAGGCGCTTCTCATCCGGCGAGAACGCGATGCCGTTCGGGCCGGTCAGGTCGTTCGTCAGCAAGTGCACGTGTCCGTCGTGGACGCAATACACGCCGGTGTATGGTGACTCGCGCCGTGGGTCATCGCCGAATTTCGGCAGGCCAAACGGCGGATCGGTGAAGAACAGCATGCCGTCGGAGCGATAAACGAGGTCGTTCGGGCTATTTAGTCGCTTGCCCTCGGCGCGATCGGCTACCACGGCGAGCGCCCCGTTTTTCTCCAGGCGCGTGATGCGGCGGTTCCCGTGTTCACAGATCGTGAGTCGCCCGTCGCGGTCCAGCGTGAGGCCGTTGGAGCCGGGCTGGCGATACTCGGCGATGTCCGCGCCTTTGTAGCCGCTCTTCGTGCGATAGATCGACACTTCGCCGTCGTGCGTGCAGCGATAGATCACGTTTCGGTTGGGATCGGAGAAGAGCAGATAGCCCTCATCGATCGGCACGGCCCCCGTTCCGCCGATCCGCGCCGGCACCCAGACGGGTCCCTCGGTAAAAGTAAAGCCGGTGGCGACGCGCTCCAGCCGCGCGTCCGGAGCAATGATCTCATCGAGCCGCGTCCAGCTTTCGATGTCGAGCTTCGCGGGCGTCACGCCGCTCCAGCGTTCCGGGCGATAGAAATCGAGCGTCGCCGAGCGCATCCACACGAAATTTCCGGGCGGATCGGAGAGCGGCCCATTGGCCGCGAAGATGGCAATCTGAATGTGCTGGCCCGGCCGCGCGGCGCGTGCTACCACCACTCGATTCGGCGCATTCCAGCCGGCCGCCAGCGGTCCGCCGCGCTGCCCGAGCACTTGCGGCAGTTTTCCATCGACCCAGATTTCGGCGTAATCGTCCAGCGTCACTTCGAGCACGACCGTCAGTCCGCTGGTTGCAACGCTGCCAACGCGCTCTGGAACCGTGAGTCTCAGGCGGTACCAGCCGAACGCCAGCCGGCCGGTCGAGCGCCGGGTTTCCAACGCGGCGGGGTCGATCGTCTCCCACGCGGAGTCATCAAAATCGCGGCTCCTGCATGCGGAGCGATGTCGTGCGTGCGATTCGCCGACGCTCGCCTTGTCGGGACCAGAGCGCGTGATGCTCGACTTCGACGATCTGGGCATCGTGGTAACGCCACTGAGCGCCGATGGTCGCGGCTGCCGTCGGCTCAGAGAGGTCGACGACAGCATCCGGAACGTTCGGAGCAATATCCGCCCGCGCGATGGAGGCAGCGACAATCACTATCGCGAGGAAACGCAACTCAGGGCTCAGCCGATTCCAATTCATTTTAGCCGCATTCGTTCCTTGCTCATCATTGCTCTCCGTTTCAGTCATTCGCAATTCGCGATTCGCCGCTTCGCTCTTCACCTCACTTCCCCTTCCGTTCCACCGTCGGCCAGTTCATCTAGTTTGAGCTCAACATTCGGATCCTTGTTGAAGGCGTGTACATCACGTGTTGCAGCACGAGGCGGCCGTCGATGATCTGGTAGATCAGGGGATTGACCGGCGAAATCTTGTTGATCGAAGCCGCATAGCCGCAATAGCCGCCGAATTGCGGCTCATACTTGGCCGGATCTTTCTCGAATTCCTCGCGATGTTCCTTCGTCGCGAAGTGA
>JBGAJB010000089.1:0-12713 GCA_044225155.1 Phycisphaerae bacterium
CCCGGGCGAGCGGTGCGATTAACGCTCTACGCTGCGCGCCCGGAGAGATTCCGTCTCACGATGAAATGATCCGCCGAGTCGGTCATAGAACGATTGATCGTCGTACGAAAAGACCGTCGACGAGTCGATCTCGTCCGTCACGTAGCCGAAATCCACCGATGGCCAGTCGCTGCGCTCCGCGAACTGCTCAGCCAGATCCGTGAGACCCGGATCGCGATCCAAAGCGATGTTCGCGACGCGTGCCCCCGGGCGCGTTTCAAATACGTAGGTGCGCCGCGGGGCACAGCCCGCCAGCGCGAGCAGCCCGCAAACCGCAAAAATGGCTCCCAGGCCACGCATGCCCAATCTTAGGCAGCGAACGCGGCGAATTCCGCGCGATCAGGCGGGCTTGAAACGCAGCACCAGCGCCGCACCGCCCGCCGCCAGCAGAATGCCGACGTAGAACCACGGCTCGGGCCATCTTTCCGGACGATGCAGCAGCATCGCAATAAATGTGGAAACGATCGGCGCCCCCGCGAACACCAGCGGCGGCACGCTTTGCGGACCTCCACCCGTCATGAGCGCAAGAATCACGCCCAAAGCGCCGGCCGCGCCGAGCACGCCCGCGAACAGCGAAATCCCGCTGCCCTTCGCGGACGGAAAGTTTCCAAGTTCCTTCTGCCACGCCAGCATCGCCACCGGCACGATCACCGCGACGAGGAAGTACGCGGCCCCGACGAAGAGAAATGCCCATAACCCTTTGTTCTTGCCGCCAATCGACATTTGGCCGTTGTGAATCATCGGCACATACGCGCCCCAGCAGATGACGGTCAGAACGACGAACCAAATCCAGGTTTTCATTCCCTCATGCTCCGGACCGCGAAAAATGCCGCGGCAGCAGGCGGAAACTATAGCACGCCGGAATGAAGATGGATTCGTCGCGGGCAACCCCCACAACGTGGGTTCATTCCGGGCGCGCCGCGCCTATATCCAACAACGCGGAGCAAGATCTGCGCCTACCAGTGGCACGCTGCCTTTGTCGACTTCACGGGCGGTCTGTGTATCGCCGACCCAGAGGGGAAAAAAGACATGTCACGGCTTCAACGACGCGGACGCGGCATGGTCGAGGCCCCAACCACGGGCCCAACCGGTTCGCAGGTAAAGCAGGCCCCGCCGTCAGCGCGCAATCTGCGACAGATTGACGTAAACGGCGCGGAGCAGAACAAAGGCGCTTGTCAGAAACCCCAGCGCGCCGATCACCGCGATCATCGTCGCGCCCGTCAGCATGTCCGTCCATTGCCGTTCCTCAGCCGCCAGATGCCGCAGGAAAAGCACCGACACGCTGATTAGCCCCAGCGCCAGCATGACGTAGAGATGCGCGCGGGCATTCACAGCGAGCTTTTGATTGGGGACGCGCGTCATCAGCTTCGCCAGACCGTGAAAGAAGAGGACGCTTGGGGTCGTCACCCACAAAAGCAGCAGAATGTTGTTCGTCCACTGGCGCGCATACGCCTCGGCTGCGATCACGCCGGCGAGCAGCACGACGGCCAGCGCGCCCCATTTCATCAGCGCGTTCTGGTTGAGATAACGGGCCATGTAGTACGCGGCCGTCCCCTTGGTCGTCAGGCTGAGCACACCCAGCGCGCACAGAATCGGCGAGATCATGGCCATCGTGACCAGCGCGTTGAACATTAGGACAACCGCGTCGGGAAAGTCGCGTGCACCCAGCAACGACGCGATGACGGTGATAAATCCAAGCGCGGCGAGCAGACTCGCCCCGTACAAAATGAAGCGGGCCGACTCCGCGAGTCGCCGCACCAACGGCTTGTCGGAGTGGATCAGGTAGTCGCCGTAGACCGAATCGGAGATCGGGTGCATGCAGTTGGCACAGCGCTCATGGATGGACTGGCCCGAGAGCGGCACGCCGCAGCGCACACACAGAATGCCGCCGACGATGCGCTCGTCAGCGTCGAGAAGCTGCAGTTTCGACGGACCGACGGCCGCCGCCATGGATCACTCCCCGCCCCCGTGCACGAACGGAAGTGCCAAACCAATTCTCTATTCGCGGCCACCAGGAGAACATTCCAGTGCGAGCTGGAATGTCATCCTTCGTGTTATACAGAAAGTAGACGCGGACGTGGCAGGCGAGGTTCAAGTAAATCTTGTTTTTTTGTTGACCCTGTTAAGAAGAAACCGCGTCCGGGGCTTTGGAGCGTACTTACGCGCGGTTACGCTTCAAAAAGGAACTCGGGATTGGAATGGCCCGCATGAATATCTTGCCACGAGATCGGGGCGTCTGGACGGCGGGGGCGCTGCTGGCGCTCGCCTTCCCGGGCTGCAATCCACCGCCGGGTCCAGCGGGTGGAGCGGCGGCGAGTCCCGCTTCTCCGGCTTCCGCCTCAGCCCCGGCGCCGGTCTCCGCCCTCCCAGAGTGGAGCAAAGGCGAAGCGCTGACGCGATTGAGCGATGAAAAACTGTCCCTCGCCGCGGCCATCCGTCTGGTCCGGCTCTCGGGCCGATCGACCCTCGCCGTGCCGGCGCAGGGACCGCCGCCGCAGGGCCTGAAAGTCGTCAAGTTGTCCCCCGACTGCTGGTGCATTGGCCATGCGGCGGAGCACGATCGACTCTCAGCGCCCGTGCTGATTCATCGCGACGGCACCGTCGAGCTGCCATTTGAAGGATTCGAGGAGGAAGTTGGCGTACTCTCCTGTTCTGCGAACACTGACCGATTTCCGCATCTCTTCGTTTCGCCGACCCGGGTCCGCATCCTGAGGCCGGAAGGACTTCTGGACGCACTCGCTTGCGCCGACCGCGCCGGCGGCCGCTTCGCCGCGCGTCACGACGGCGACTATCCCTACTTGGCACTGCTCGCCCCAAGCCCCGCGACGGAGCCAGAAGATCGAGGGCGGCTGCTGCCCGATGAGGCCGCGCGCTACGAATGGGACGGATACGAGTCGGTGTTCATGGGCCCCGCCCTTGACCTGATGCCGGGCGGCTCGGAGAAATTCGAGATGGACCTGAGCGCCAGCGGCGCGTTCGTCCCCGTCGGCGGGCGCTTTCCCGAGCCACGTCAGGCAAACACCCCCCGCCCGCCCGCACCGCCGGCCAGCGATCTCGGGCCTTTCTAGCGCCGGGGCCAATGACGACCCACAAGCTCTCGCCCGACCGATCGGTTGTTACTCTAATTGCCTACGGGCAAGGCACACCAAACTGCGCCAACAAGATTCCCAGATCCGATAGGCCGGTGACGCCATCGCCATCCAAGTCACCGTCGGCCGACACGCCGAACGCCCCGAGCACGATCCCGAGATCCGTCAGATCGACGACTCGATCACCGTTTGCATCGCCGGGGCACACCGGCGGAGTGACGAGCGGCGTCAGTACACACGAGCGCGCCGCTCCGAGATAAGTCCCATTCGCCACGATCACGCCGGCCGAATTGATGCCCGTTGCACTCGTCAGCGTCCAGCCCGAGCCGGCCGGAATGAGCGTGTTCAGGTCGCGCATGCCGCTGGTTTCGTCCCAGATGAACGCAGCGCCGCCGGATGCGCCGAGCACGACGCCGTTGTCACTGATCGCAAAGGCGACGCTGTCCGTCTTGCCGGGCAGCGTACCGAGCATGATCCAGTTTCCGGTCACGTAGTCGCGCAAGACCGCGCGGTTGCTGCCGGCCGCATCCAGGTAATAACCCGCGATCAGATCAGATTCGTTGATCGCATTCGCCGCCGATCCCGTCGCTCCCTGCGGCAGGCCCAAGTCCTGCATGGTTCCGTCATACAGAAACATGTGAATTTTTCGATCCGCGGCCTTTGACCAACCCACGGCGTGGTTCAACTCATTGAGGCCGAGCGCGGCGCCTTCGTTGGAGCCGCCGAGCGACGGTAGTTTCGTAATGTGCGATCCAAACATCACGAACGGCCGCTCGATCTGGTTTGTCCAATCCGTGAGATACGCCCCGGCCAGGTTGCCGTGATTGTTGATGGCGTAGCCGATGCTTTCGACGCCGCCCACGTAGTAGGTCTGCAGCGAGCCGGTCTTGTCCCAGACGAACGCGTCCAGCATCGTGCCGGTCACTTGCCCGTGATCGTTGATGCCATAGCCCTTGGCGAAGAGCGACGCATATCCGGGAATGAGCGTCATCGTGCTGTTTTCCCAGAACCAGCCGTGATAGTCATAGACGGTGGAAATCTGCCAGCCGCAGGCTTGATTCCGTTCGTTGATTCCGGTGGCGTAGGAAGTGCGGGTGCCGGCCAATGCACCCATGTCGGTAATTTCGTATTGCTGGGCTCCGGCGACGGCCGTGGCCGCCGTGAGCGTGATTCCGCCAGCCAGACGAGCTAATGCACACATTGAACGTTCTCCTTCGAGCGGTGGGGATCTGGACGCGCGCGGCGGACATTAGAGTGCGAGGCGCATTCGCGCCGCCCGCTGATCCCACCTCCGCATCGGGCAGCACGCAGCGTTCCGTCGGCAATAGGGATTTGGTTTAGGCGGGGACTACCGAGTGGGTTGGGGAAGATCGCACGCGAGAAAGACCGGGCGGACACCGGTCCCCCAGCGCGTTGCAGGATTGGGACTGGCGAACGCTACGGCTTGGAATCCGGGCGCGAAATCACGTACACGCGCGCGAGAGCACGCGGCTCGATGAGCGGCTTGACGTCCAAATTGAAATGCAGCGCCGAAGCAGCCATCGCGCGCGAGTCCGTGACGCGGCCGAGCAGAATGCCGTTGCGGCCGCCGGCCACGTCGGTGAGCACGAGGTCGTAGCCGAGCTTGTCGAATTTCTGTTTCGCCTCGCGGATTTCCATCAGCCCGTCACCGCGGCCGTAGAGCAACGGCTGGTCCTCGTGAAATCGCAGCGAGCCGCTGGGAAGCGTCTTCGCCAGGCGGACTTGCAGCGGTCCGACGGCCGGATCGGTGGTGAGCCGCACGCGGGCCGTGTACTGCAATACGTCCTGGACTTTCCCGATCAGCGATTGACGCATCAAGCGCTCGTAGCCGGAAACCTTGCCCTCCGAATTGTCGTCGTCCGACTCCGGAGGAGCGGCCGCGACCCAATCACCTAGGCTTACACCGTCGCGGGTGCCGCGCGAGATTTCAATCGTTGCGCCCTTCGGAGATGCGTCATGTCCCACGACGAGCGCGATGATGAGCCTCGCGCGCGAGTCGTGCAGCTCCTCCTGAATGCGCATAGCCGTGCGCAGATTTTTTTCGAGCTGGTCAATCTGAAGCGACTGGTGCGCGACCAGACGTTTTAGTTCCTCGTTCTCGCGCCAGAGCGCTTCGGGGTTGAGTTGGGCCGAGTCAGCCGGACGCGGCGCGCCGCCGCCCGTTACGGCATGTGAGCTGCTGAGAAAGAACAGTTTGACCATGGCGACCGGCTGGAAAACCATGCCCATCCAGCTTGTCCATTGCATCGGAAGCAGCGCACCGAGCACGCCCACCATCATCAGCAGCGTGAAGACCGTCGATTTGGACATGCGACGCCAGACCGGCACCATCCACACCTCGCTGCGCGCGGCGTCGCGCCCCGGGAGGCGGCGCCGCGCGAATCGTAGCGGAGATTCTCACGCGCCGTGGGGCCAAACGCTACGATGTGGAAATGTCGCACGCCTCTCCCCTTCTGAGGATTGCTCTTGTCGGCGGGTTGTTGTTCGGAGCCGCCGTCGCGCGGGCCGATGAAGCGGCGATCCGCACCACGCTGCACGACTACTTCGGGACGGAAGATGCGGCCAAGCGAGCCGAATTCGTCAAAAAGATCGAGTCCGACTCCGCATATTCGCCAGCCAAACTGAGCGGATGGTTGCACGATTGCGGGCTATTCGAGGCGCTGGCGGCTCCCAGGACGGAGATCGCGGCCCATCTCGTGGACGGTCGCACGCTGCCGATCACGGTGCGTGTGCCGGCCGCGTACTCCCCGAAACAGGCGTGGCCGCTGATTTATGCGCTGCACGGCACTGGCGGCGATGGCGAGTCGATCATCCGATTTCTGGAGCGTCTGCTGGGCGAGCGGGTCGAACAATTCGTGGTCGCCGCACCAAGCGGCTACGCGTCGTTCGAATTCAAATCGCCGACGGGCACGACGGCCGAGCACGTGGCTGGCTTGCGCGAGATTCGCCGCCGCGTGAACATCGACAGTGATCAGATTGTCGTGACGGGCTACTCGCGCGGCGGTCATGGAAGCTGGACGCTGGCGATCGCACAACCGGACTTGTTCGCGGCGAGCATGCCGCTGGCCGGCACATTCATCATGCCTGAGTACGACCAGTTATACGAAGTGTTTCTTACGAACACCGCGTCGCTGCCCGTGTACTTCGTTTGGGGCAAGGGCGACGTATTCGGTCCGGATGGCCGAGCCAGCGATGACGGCGGCATCGCCGCGCTCAATCGGCAGCTTGTGGCGCTTGGGGAGAAGCTGAGGTTGCCGCTGACCGGCGTCGAGTTGCCGGACAAAGCCCACGGCGATGTTTCCCCGCCGCCCGAGATTCTGGAGAAATTCCTGTCCGCCAAGCGCGAGCGCGTGCCGGCCAAAGTGAATCAGAAGATGCGCATGGTGGACGAGGGCGACGCCTACTGGATTGAGCCGCTGGTGTGGACGGATGCCTGGTGGGGCGATCGCCCGCTGCAGATCACGCTCCGCGACAGCGACAAGATCGACGATCCAGGCGCCGAACGTGCGGCGGTCGGTCGAGCGATTCGGAATCTGCTGGGCGGCCTGTCGGGCAATTATTCCAACAACCTGGTGCGCGTCGACCGCAAGCGCGTCGCCGAATTCGCGATCTGGTTCAGTGACGAGATGGTCGATTGGGAAAAGCCGGTGGACGTGCGCGTGGGCAGCACGCGCGTTCACAACGGACCGCTGCGTCGCGATCTCGGCGTCGCGCTCGCCCAAGCGGCGCGCACGCGCGACTTTGAGCGACTTCGCTGGGCCGGAATACGTTTTGCACGCGGGAAAGGCGAACTGATCACCGCTCAGACGGAGTTTCCGCCGCTGCGGATGCCGGACGAACGGCCGAAGAAGCCCTAGGCGACGTCGAAGCGGGGGATTTCGCGCAGTGCTGCCGCGGAGAATTCACGGCGAATTATTGGCCGAGACTCAGTTTTGAAGTCCTCCAAACCCGTTTTCGTAGATATAGTCGGAAAGATGTTCGCACGAGCCGCCATCCTGATCGCGTTACTGGGCCAGTCGCTCGGCGGTGCTTGGCTGCGCTGTGTCTGCACTCCGGCCGATGCGCCGCGAAGCGCAAATTGCTGTGTGGCTGCACCGGCGACGGCGGCGGACTGTTGCGGAACTGCTGCGGCCTGCTCCTGTTGTGAGGGCTGTGGCAGTGAGAAATCTCAACAGCCGCCGGCCTCTGTCGCGGTGACGTCGAGTGCCTCGTCGTCAGACGTAACGTGCTGCGCGCCGAAGACGGAATGTGCTGATTGTCGTTGCGATTCGAGTTCTTCGCCGGCACCTTTCCCGGTTCCCCTTCCGCATTCGATCACTGCCGTCGATCTGGTGCTGCTCGCGCCGGCGATCGACCTGCTGCTGCCTGAGCCTCCCGCATTACTCCCGCCGCACGATGCGGATACAACTCTCCGCTTCGCGAATTCCCATCAGCGCCGTCAGGCGACACTGGCCGTCTGGCTGAATTGACTCCGCTCCGCTGTGAGTTCCATTGCGCGCCCGCATTTTCGGAGCCGCAGGTGCGGCCGGTGCGACGCGCGCCGAACACGCATTGGAAAAGGAATCAATCATGAAAACGCTGTTGATCAGCGCGATCGCGCTGGGATCGCTTCTGCTGGGATTGACGAACGTCGCGCCGCCGTCGGCCGCGAGCAATGGCTGCTCGTGCGTGGACTGCGAGCTGTTGCGGTGACAATGCGCCTGTGGCTCAGGCGGCTCGTGTTGCGGGGACAACTGCCGCTGCGTGCTGCGGTGACGATTGTGCCGCCTGCTGCGGCGAGAAGTGCGGAGCCGCCCCGGCTCAGGCCACGACCGCTTCGCCTGGCTGCTGCGCCCACAAGTAGAGCGGCCTAACACCCGTGCTATGCGGCCCCGGTCGGCGCAAGAGCGCTGCCGGGGCCGCATTCTTTCTGTCGCATTCGCTGCGATCGATGTCTTTGTGTTGAGGGAATCGCTGCGCGCTCGACGTGGGACACTTGGGTCGGCTTGGCCGGTCTGGCTAGGATGGCAGGACCGGGGGCATCCTTTCTTTTTCAGGCGCTTCACGCGCTTGCGCAACCGATTTGAGGTTCAACATGATCGCTCTGATCCGACTCATGGGCGTTTCGGTGTTGCTGGCGGTCGCGTTTTCAAATGCCGGGGGTTGTGCGCCGGCGGTAGGTACAGGCGGCGATCTGGCCGGCGTGGGTCCGGGCGGTGCTCAGGACGTGGCGCTGGCGCGTAATGACATTGCCCGGGGCGTCGTGCCGAATCCTGATTCACTGACGGTCGCGGGATTTCTGCGCGAGCACGACATCCCGCTCGCGACTCCGTCGGGCGCGCCCGAAATTTTCGCGTCGCTTTCTGGCGCGTGGCGCGTGCCGTTCAACGAGCCGGCCGCGATGGGCGAGCTTTATCTCGGGCTAGGGACGACGCGCGATCTGGGTTCGTTCATGCGCCGGCCGCTGAATGTCGTGCTGCTGATCGACATCAGTGCGTCGATGCTCGACTCGCCGGATGACTCGTATTTCTATCCGCCACTCGCATACAGCCTGTTTGGGCCGATTCGACTGGAGCCGCAAGAGGTGAATGGCTCAAAACTCGAACTGGCACGGACGATCGCGTACCGAGTATTGGACCAACTGGGACCAGACGATCTCGTGAGCATCGTCACATTCAATCAGGATTCGCACGTGCTGACGGAGGGAGTCTCCGTGACTGACTCCGGCGCGCTGGGCGACGTCATAGCGGCACTCAAGGGCTCGGGAAACACCAACTTGGAGCAAGGACTCAGGCTGGGATTTCAGACGGCGCTGGATCATCACTCGGATACCCGGCTCGACCGCGTAATCTTGGTAACGGACGCGCTCCCGACGGAAGGACTTCAGGCGACCGGCGATTTCACATCGCTCGTCGGCCAGTACGCCGAACAGAATGCCGGATTGACGCTCATCGGCGTCGGGACGGATTTCGGCGTGGAACTGGGATTGGCCATTTCCGCCCTGCGCGGCGGCAACAGCTTCTATCTCAATAGTCTGGATCGAGTGAATGACGTCATCCCGAACGAGTTCAAGTTTTTTACGACGCCCGCCGCGTATGACCTGACCTTGCGCGTGTCGCATGATGAGACGGTCGGCATCCGCGATGTCTTCGGCGTGAGCGATTACGCGGGGTCGCCGACGAGCGCGACGATCACTCTGCCGACGCTCTTCTTCAGCCGGCGCGAAGGCGGCGGGGCGATCGTGGTGCGGTTTTCGACCGCTCAGCCGCCGGATTTCAGTGCCGATCGAACCTTTGGGTCTGTGCAGCTCACTTACACGCTCCCCGACGGATCGCAGCCAACGCAGACGACCGCGCTCACGATTCCGGCCGGAACAGCGGCGTCCGGAGATCCGCCCTATTTTTCCGATCTTGCAGCCCGTCGCGCCGCGGCGCTGGTCGATGTAGCCGTCGGGCTGCACGACGCGGCGGAGCGCGCTTACTCGGGCGACTTCGACGGAGGCGCAGAATTGCTGGGGAACTTGGCGGACTATTTCGATACGGCCACGCTCGGGCTTTCTGATCGCATCGACGGCGATTCGCGCAGCTTGAGTGACGAGGCTGATCTCATCGAGGAGTTTCTCGCGCTCGTTCGCGCTCGTCGCCTCTAAAGGCGTCCGTGCGCGATGGGGCGTCAGCATCTGGCAATCCAGGGAATCGCAGGCCCGGCAGGCCGTCGAGACTGCGCGCGTTCTTTTCGCGTTGATAGGTCGCGATGGCGTCCGCGCTTTTCTTCTCGCTCCATTTCAGGAGCTGATCGCGCTCGCCGACGAATTCGAAGAGCGGCACACCGAAGCCGCACGAATCGGCGATACGCGTAATGTCAACGCGGATAATCGCGCGGGCGACTCCGGACGTGGAGAACGCCGCACGCAGTTCGCCAAACTCCGCATCCCCAGGTTCGATGAAGTTGCCGCGGCCGTAGAGTCGCAAGATGCGCGGCGGCCCCGTGAACGCGCAGAACATGATCGTGATGCGCCCGTTCTCGCGCAGGTGGGCAATTGTCTCGACGCCGCTGCCGGTGTAGTCGAGATAGGCGACTCGCGTCGGTCCGATGACGCGCAGCGTATCCAGCCCTTTCGGCGAGACATTCACTTTGCCCGTGTCGGAACGCGGGGCTGTTGCCACGAAGAAAAGGCGCTGATCGTGGATGAAGTCGTTGAGCGAGGCATCGAGCGCGTCGTAGATTCGTCCCATGTGATCAGCATACGGGCGGTTGCCGCGTTCGGTTCTCGTTCGGCCAGAACCCTCGGCCGATCCGCGTCGTATGCACAGGGGTGGATTGGCCGGACTGCCGGGGAGCGCTTCGATTGGCGAATTGACCGATAATAGAAGAGCGGTCTGCGTCCGCTACCATACGCCGCGTGGATGGATGCGCCTGCAGGGCGTTGTGCCGTGGAGACTTGCATGAGATTCGCGTTTGTCGCAAGCCTGTCCTTGTTGGCGATGGCGACCTGGACGGCCGCGGCGCAGGACGTGCCCAGCACACCGACGACAGAACCCGCTTCGCAGCCCACTCAAGGTGGGGCTTCGGTCGGGGCGTCGGATCTGGAGAACATGCCGGTGGCCGACGTCATCGCGCGGGCGGATGCGCTGCGCGAACAGGGCGACGCCGCCGAGGCGGAACGGGTCATCAAGTACGCCCTCGCCCGCGAGCGCAACAACGTGACGGCACTGGATGTCGCAGCGGAGATCGCCTTGCTCCGGTCAGATATTGAGGGCGCCCGCAGTGCCTTTCGTCAGGCGAAGGGCATCCAGCCGACGGACTTTCGTGCGAATCTCGGTTTGGGCCGAATCTGGGCGGCCAAAAAGGATTGGCGACAAGCACGCACCTATCTGACCGACGCCGCGTCGGTCGCGCCACCGGATCGCGCGGCCGAAGTGCTGACCTTGCTGGCGCAGGCGTATGGAGGTTCGGGGCTGTTCAAGCTGGCGATCGAAACCGCGGAGAAGGCGGTACAAGCTTCGCCGCAGTCCTACGACGCGCGCAAAACGCTCGTATTGCTGCGCACGACGGCCGGCGATTTTGAGAGCGCGATCGCGGAGACGCGCCCGCTGCTGGAGCTGGCGCAGTCGGATGCGGCAAAAATTCCGGTTACGGTCGAACACCTGACTGAGCTGCGCGACGCGTATGAGATCAAATCGACGGTGTTGAAGAACTATCAGTCACAATTCTTCGTCCGCAATCCGGACGGCACGTACAGCGATCAGATCGTCGCCGGCAAGGAAGCTGATTCCGCAGCGGTGCTGACGCAGTTGATCGACGTAATTGCGCTGCAAATCGAACTGGATCGCCGCATCTCGTTCTTCACCGGCGTGGCGCTGGCCGAGCGCATGGTGAAACTGGACCCGAACAAGGCCACCTATTGGATTCAGCTGGGCCTGCTTCGCAAGAACACGTTCAACAACGAGGAGGCGGCCCAGGCCTTCCGCCGCGCGCTGGAAATCGAGCCGGCGAATCAGACCGCGCGGCACGAGCTGGACGCGCTGCAAGCGGAGACGCCACCGCCGACGAACTAGTGCCGTTCTGATCCGAATCGATCTGTGGCGTTCAGTGCGGATCGCGTTCGCACAACGTATTCATCCTGCACCGATCGGTTCAATTCAGACTGCTCGCCTTCTCGCCGCGCGATTCCGCCCGTAAGCTTGTGCGCACAGTGATTACGAAGCCGATGGAAGGACTGGAGCGGACGAGCATGGGGAAGCCGGCCTACGAACGCGTATTGCTGAAGATCAGCGGCGAGGGCTTTTGTCCGCCGGGATCCTTCGGAATACACGGCGAACCGCTCGACCGCATCGCCGAAGAAGTGGCGTCGGTCGTCGAACTTGGCGTCCAGGTGGCGGTCGTGGTCGGCGGCGGAAATTTTCTGCGCGGCGCCGCCTTTGCGAAAGAACTCAAGATTGAAAACGCGGTCGCGGACTACATGGGCATGCTGGCGACCGTGCTGAATGCCCTCGCCCTGCAGGAGGCGTTGGAGCGCCGCGGCCATCCGACGCGTGTGCAGAGCGCGCTCTCGATTTCGCGCGTCTGTGAACCGTTCATCCGGCGCCGCGCTCTGCGGCACTTGGAGAAAGGCCGTGTGATCATCCTGGGTGCGGGCACCGGCAACCCGCACGTGACTACCGATTCGTGCGCGGCGCTGCGCGCGGCCGAGTTGAACGCCGACGCGCTGCTGAAGGCGACGAAAGTGGACGGCGTTTATGACGCCGATCCGCGGCACGATCCTTCGGCGCGGCGCTACGATCGCCTTACCTACAATCAGGTGATCGACGGCCGGCTGAAAGTGATGGATGTGAGCGCCATCGACGTTTGTCAGCAGCACGACGTGCCGATTGTCGTGTTCAATCTATTCGCGCCGGGCATGATGCGGCGCGTCGTAATGGGCGAAGCGCTCGGAACCCTGGTCACGCACTAGGCTTTCGCGTCGCTTTCTGCTCTCAAACCCCGACAGGCGGGTCTGGCATGGCGAACGAACCCGCATGGAAACAGGGCTGGCAATGGCGGCTGTGGCTTTCCGGCCTGTTTGGCAGCCGCTACGACGGCCTG
>JBGAJB010000090.1:0-12385 GCA_044225155.1 Phycisphaerae bacterium
GGCAGGCCCGACGCATTCAGCAGCGCGAGCGCCTCGCTCAGCTTGCCGCTTTCCTTCAGCTTGTTCACTTCGGGCAATACTCGACCGCGCAGTGCGGACTGCTCGAGCGGCACCCAATCGTCGTGAAAGCGGGCGAAGGCCGGCGCGCGGGCCTCGCGCAGCGTGCTTTCGAGCTCATCCCATTTCTGACTTAGCGCCGCGGAGCGGGCTTTCTGCAGGAGAACCGTGTTGTAGCGCTGGGCCTGACGATCAAAATTTGCCTGCATGTCGCGCAGCAGAGATTCGCGTGGCTTTGCCGCTCCGCGCTCCGCGTCTATTTCTCGCTGCGCCGCTTCGAAATCGTGCCGCTCCAGCGCCTTCGCGAAATCCGGCGTGGCGGCCGGCTGCTCCGCCGGAGAATTCGACCGCAAGACCTGCACGCGGCGCTGACCCGTTTCCACCGGCGCGCCGGGTTTCAGGCTCGTCGTAATACGCAATGTGACGTAGTAGACGCCGGCCGCGAGCAGCACGATCGTCACTCCGCCGAGCAAAGCGATACGGAGTGCGCGCGGCGTCGCCGGCTCAGACATCATCGGCGTGGTGCGCGCGGCAAGTAGCGGATCTGGTGCATCGGTCGAAGCGGTCTGCGTCGGCGCGCTTGGCGCGACCGCCAGCGGCGGCCCGGTCACGGCCAGTAGCGGCGCGGCCGGCGGCTCATCCGCGGGCGGATGGGCGTCTTGCGGCAACGAGAATTCAAGCAGGAATTCGCCGACTTGAAATGTCTCCAGGGATCGCAGCTCGAAAGTGTGAACGCGCGAACCCTGGACACGAATGCCATTGCGCGAGCCGAGGTCTTCGAGCACCCACGCCCCGCCCACGAAGGCCAACTCCGCGTGGTGACGCGCCACCGTTTCCGACGGCAGTTGAATATCGCAGTGATCGGCACGCCCGATGGAATAGCGGCGCTGCGGCTCCAGTGCGAATCTCCGCCCTTCAAACGCCGGTCCGCGTTTGACGCGAATCTGGCAAAGGCGCGACGCGGCGTACAACTCGGGTCGCGGCAGTTCGCCCGGGACGCGGACCGCCGTCCCGCAATGCGGGCAATACGCCGTTCGGCCGCGCGACTCTTCCGTAACGGCCAGATGACGCCGGCAGCCCACATTCGGACAACGAACTGTGGCGCTGGCGGCGCCGGGCGATGCCTGTGGATTGGAACCCGTCATACGCTCGCTGCCTCTCAAGAAGAAATGACTGGAGAGGACCAAACGAATCAGCGAATTGTACTGTGCGCCTGCTGATTTCCCAAGCGATCTGTGGTATTGCAAATCACCGGTGTTTGTCGAATCAGGCTTTTGTCGGGATGCGCGAAGTTCAGCGCCGGCGCGGCTTCCTCGGCCAGGCCAACGCGGCACTCACGCCGCCTGCCAAAAGCAGGACATACAGGCACATCGCGATCACGTTGTCGCTGCGGCCAAAGTGGATTTGGTTCAGCAACGTGACGGCCAAACTCTTCACGCCGGGTGGCGTCACCATCTGTGACGCGGCGATCTCGGTCAGCGATAGAAGGCCTGAGACAGTTGCCGCCAGCAGCAATGGCCGCATCAGCAGCGGAAACCGCACACTCCAGTAATGATCCGAGAAACCTGCGCGATCCGACAGCGCGAGCGGCGTCAACGGCGTAACGTACAGATGGGCGGCAAGGCCGGTCAGTGCGATCGGGATTAGCGCGAATCTTGCCGCGCCGACGCCGGAAACGATCAGCGCGTGATCGCTGATCCAATCGATCTTCGTGTACGCCGCGAGGAAGGAATCACCCACGAGCGCGGGCGGCGCCACCGCAAAAAGAGCGGCCAGCGCCGTGATCACAGCAGCGAGCAATCCGGCAGCGCGCCCAAGCCCGGTCGAAAAGTGCGGACCGGCCGCGCGCAACATATCGACTCCCACCGCCAGCACGACGCAAAGCAGCATCGCCCCGGCGCCACACAACAATCCGTCCGGCCACGCATCCGGGAACACGCGCCACACTTTTCCGAAGGCCGACCAGTCGTGCAGATGCGTCACAAGCAGGAGCCACGGGAGCAGCAGAAGTGCGCCGACACCCGGCACAAGCGAGCGAAAAGCGCCCCACCGCCCATGGGCGCCCGTCTCAGCCACATCCCGCGCCAGGATGGCCAGGTCATCGAGCGCCGCGGTGACACGCCGCCGCAGCAGCAACCAGGAACTTAGTAGCACCATGACGACGACCAGGAGCGGCCACGCGAGCGCCAATCCGCGCCCGGGCGCGGCGATCACCTGCAATTCGGCAAACAGCTCAACATTCCAGGTCGGCACGAGCGAGAGGTGGCAGACCGCGAACTCGGTCAGTGCGAACGCGACCGTCGTGGTCAAAGATAGAAAAAGCCAGGGTCGCAGCGCGCTTAGAGACGCGCCAAACAGCGCGCGCGCGGGCGTCGCATCGGTGATCGCCAGCAACCAGGCGGGCCGTCCGCTCGCCGACCAGCCGCACGCGAGGATGACCGCGGCGAGCGGCGCAAGCCAGCACCCCAGACACCAGATGGCACGCCCATAGGTCGCGAGGAAGCCGGGCCACGGCGCGCTGAGCTGCGACGCGGTCGGCAATCCTTCGGGCAGGAGCGGTAGGGACCACGCGTATGTGTAAACGTATGTCGGCGTCAGAAAGGTCGCGAGCGCCAACCAGATCGCGAGCGTTCGAAAGCCGCATCCGCGCGGCCGCGCAAAGCCGATCGCGAGCGGAGTCGCGAGCAACTGAGCTAGCAGCGCCCCGGCCAGCGCAATTCCCGCGCCGCGCGCCAACAGCGACAGACGGCGCGGCGTAAGCGCGGCCGCGAAGTCGCCGCCGGCCGCCCCGTCGATTCCCGCCGCGGCGAGCGGGGTTCCGAAAACGAAAACGACGGCCGCGAAAGCGAGGGCCAACCAAACGAATGTAAGGATGTGCTTCCAATCCGCCTTCAGAACGCCGCCCCTCCCGTCCGAAAAAAGGTTCTCTGCTGCCGTAACCGGCCATGCCTTAAGTGTTTACGGATAAATCCCGAGAACCTCTCAGAATTCATGCGCCGGCGGGAATTCTCCGGGCGGCTCACCGGTTTCTCCATATGACGAAACCCTTCCACTTGGGTGGTTGGGAATTGGCGAACTGTAAGCTTGGCTCGCCCAGTCCGCCGATCGTTTTCGTAGCCCGTCCTCATGTCGGAGAGGACGGGCATTTTTTTTGCCCGCACTTTCGAAGGCCCTGTCGCCCCGTCGCGCGTGTCTCAACCCAAGCACAGCCCGCGCATTCGAGCCGCGACAGCCTCATCGGATCAACAATTCCAGGAATCGCCCGTAGGCGCGCTGCCAAGCGGTTCCGGCCTGCGGTGCATAGCGCGTGGGTTGCACGGACGAAAATACGACTTGCCGTAGCCCCGCCAGCGAGTCAATCCGGCCCATCGCCAGCGCCTGAATCAGGCAGTTGCCGATGGCGGTCGCTTCCACCGGACCGGCGATTACCGGCTTGCCGATCGCGTCGGCCGTGAATTGACAAAGCAGCACGTTTTGAACGCCGCCACCTACCACATGCACGACATCAATCGGCCGACGCGCGACGCGGGCGATGTCCTCCAACACGTGGCGATATTTGAGAGCCAGGCTCTCGAGAATGCAGCGCGTAATGGCAGCGCGATTCAGCGGCGGGCGCTGCCCAGTTTCCTGACAAAACGCGACAATGCGGGCGGGCATGTCTCCCGGCGCGGCGAAACGCGGATCATCGGGATCGACCAGCACCCCGAGCGGCGGCGCGGCCTCGGCTTCGGCGACGAGTTGTTCGTGCTTCAGGGGCCCGGAATCCGCTGATTCCCACGTTCTCTTGCACTCCTGAAGCAGCCAAAGCCCGGCCACGTTCCGCAGAAACCGGATCGTGCCATCGACGCCGGCCTCGTTGGTCATGCTCGCCGCCAGCGCAGCCTCCGAACGCACCGATTGTCGCAACTCGACGCCGACCAGCGACCAGGTTCCCGAACTGATATAGGCCCAGTTCTCGCCGCGCGCCGGGACGGCGGCGACGGCGCAGCCCGTGTCGTGGCCGCAGGGCGCGATGACCTGGGTCCGCAGACCGACTTCGCCGGCCACATCGTCTCGCAGCGGTCCCAACACCGAGCCGCTTGGACAAACCCTCGGCAGAATCGCCTCAGGCAATCCGATCGCCCGCACGAGTTCCGGCGACCAGCCTTCGCGCTGAGGCGGAGCAAAGTCATAGAGCTGAGACGTGCTAGCGATGCTGCGTTCACTGGTCATGGAACCGCAGAGCTGGTGGTTCATCAGATCGGGCATGAAGAGCAAACGTTCCGCACGGGCAAGTCGCCGCTGCGGCCCCGTCACCTCGGCGAAAAGCTGGTAGATCGTGTTCAGCGGCATGAACTGAATGCCGGTTCCCGCGTAGACCCGGTCGCGCGGGATTCGTTCAAACACGCGGGCCGGCGCGCCAACCGTCCGCGCGTCGCGATAGTGATAGGGCAGCCCGATCAATTCGCCGCGCCCATCGAGCAGGCCGTAATCGACGCCCCAGGTGTCGACGCCGACGCCGTCGAGCGTGATGCCGCGCCGCGCGCAGATCTGCAGCGCCCCCTTCGTCTCCTCCCAGAGGCGCGAGAAATCCCAAAACAACCCGTCGTCGCGGCGCAGCGGCTCATTGGGAAAGCGGTGGATGACCTCGATGGCAACGCGGCCGTCGCCGAACGTGCCGAGGACCGCCCGACCGCTGGACGCCCCGAGATCGATCGCGAGGAAGCGCCCGTCGCTCATCATCAATTCTTGGAAAGCTTGGATCGGATCAGCGCCGCGCGGGCCAGTCCGCGCTGCTCACCGCTCAAGCGCTCGCCTTGAAGTTTTTGCAGATGCGCGGGCTGCGTCTGAAGGAACAGCTCATTCACCGTGTCGAGCCGCACGTTGCTGAGCCGTCCGACATGCAGCCCCATCCGCACGTGCGAGAGGCATTGCAGGGCTTCGTTTGAACTGATCAGTCGGGCGTTTTGCAGCGCCCCCATGGCGCGGAAAACCTTGTCATCCAGCGCCGATAGCCGGGTCGAAAGCAACGACTCCCGCGCGGTTCGTTCGAACGCGACGATGCGTGGAATCACGTCATCGCGAAACTCGTCGATGATCTCAGGTTCGCTCCGCCCGAGCGTAATCTGGTTGGAGACCTGGAAGAAATCGCCGAGCGCCTCGGTCCCCTCGCCGAACAAGCCGCGCACCGCAAGCTTCAATTCCTTCGCAAAGGTCCAAACGCGCTCCAATTCGCCCGTGAGCCGCAGTGCCGGCAAATGCAGCATGACGGAAACGCGAATACCCGTCCCAACGTTGGTCGGGCAGGCGGTCAGATATCCGTATTGCTCGTGAAACGAGTATTCCACGCGCTGATCGATGGCATTATCGAGTGCGTCGATCGCGGCCCAGACCTCGTCGAGTTGCAGGCCACCGCGCATCACCTGCAGCCGCAGGTGATCTTCCTCGTTGATCATGACCGAGCTGCTGCCCTGCGCGTCGAACATGACGCGCCGCGGACCGCTGCCGTCCGCGTGCTGCCGGCTGATGAGCTGGCGCTCCACCAGCAGGCGGCGGTCCAGCTCATCGAGGCGATCAACGTCGATGTCGTGCCCCTGCGCGAACACTCCGGCCGCGCGGAGTCCCTTGCGCAGCACATCCGCCAGCTCGGTGCGCGAGCCCGCATCCGCGCGCGACAGAAACGGAAATCCGCGAATGTTTCGCGCCAGGCGAATTCGCGTCGAAATGACGATTTCGTGATTAGGACCGGTGCCTCGCAGCCACTCGGCGGCCTGACGTGCGACGTTGTCGAGCGGCAGGCTCATCGTTTCTCCAGCTCGCGCAGCTCATCGCGCACCTTGGCCGCCAATTCGTAGTTTTCGCCGTTCAGGGCCGATTCTAGGGCACGCCTCAGGCGGCGCAGCTCGGCCGTGCGATTCACCGCGCCGGCCGAGCGCGGGCGCTTGCCGACGTGCCGCTCCGCGCCGTCCTGCGCGCGCTCAATCAGCGGATGCAGCAGCGAGCGAAAAGCGTCGTAGTCATGCGGACAGCCGAGCATGCCCTGATTGCGAAATTCAAAATAACTCGTGCCGCATTCGTCACAGATCGGGTTAATGGCTTCGCTCGTCGGCTTCGACGAGAGCAGTGCCTGCAGCGCCTCAACGGCCAGCGTCGGCTTGCTCGACGGCGCGACGCCTTCTTCTTCCGCGCACGAATCGCACAGGTGCCGCTCTTCCTTCGAGTGATCGGTTGGGTCGATGTTCAGGATATGAAAGGTTGCCTGCGCCTTCTTACAGCGCTCGCAGAAACCCATGACGACACCTGCTCCGGCGGCCGTCCGTGGCCGCAATGATGCTAGCGAAGCCGCTGCCGCGGGGCAAACCGCCTATTTCAGCTTGATGCCGTCGTAGACGATGCCTACCCAGGCGTCCGCATTCAGGAACCCGGCGCCCCACTTGGCATCCAGGTCGGCCGTCGGCTTGGCCTTGATCGCCTCATCGCGTGATTTCCCCTCTCTGATGAGCTTGTGAATGCGCTCGGCCGCCGTCCCGAGCATGGTGCGATATTCCTTCAGTTCCTTGAGTCCTGACACCGGACCGTGCCCGGGAATGAACTTCGTATTCTCGTTGGTCATCTTCAGCGCCGTGTCGACCGCCGCCATCATGCCATCGATGTTCCCGCCCGTGGACGCGTCGATGAACGGATACATGCCGTTGAAGTAGGTGTCGCCCATGTGCAGCACGTTGGCCTTCGAGAAATAAATGATGCTGTCGCTGTCGGTATGGGCCGGACCGACGTGCTTGACCTGCATTTCTTCGCCGTTCCAGTGAAACGCGACGGCGTCGGCGAAGGTGACGACCGGCAGCGCTTTCGGCGGCGAGGGCGGCGTCCGAGCATTGAACGCGGCCAGAAACTGCTCCTTGCTCATGCGCTCGCGCACGTTTTCATGCGCGACGATGATCGCCCCGGCATTCGCGAAATTCTCGTTTCCGCCGGTGTGGTCGCCGTGCCAATGCGTGTTGACGAGGAATCGAATCGGCCTGTCGCTCAACTCCTTGATCTTCGCGGTGATCTTCTCTGAGAGCGGCGCGAATTGATCGTCAATCATGAAGACGCCATCATCGCCGATCGACAGGCCGATGTTGCCGCCGCTGCCCATGACGACGTAAATCCCATCGGCAACTTTCTGCGCCTCGATCTTGGGAGTCTGGGGATCCTGCGCGACAAGATGAGGCGTTGCGCCCGCGAGAAACGCGACGAGCGACAGGGCGAAAGCGGAAACGCGATGCGATCGCATGCAAGCTCCAGGGTTCATGGTTATTGGGGCGCGTTTACTATGCCTCGCCGCCCACACGCTGGCAAGCATCCGCCGTTCGTTTGTCAGATCCTCGCCAGAGTGGGTCAGAGATAAACGGCCGGCCCCACATGGAAAGACCATCGAGAGCCATCACCGCCGCGATTCGGATCAAATTGATTGGAATCTCTCGCTGATCGCCGCCACCCCGATCCGACTAGGATGCGGAGATTCGCGGTTCGAACTCCGGAGGCGCCGTGTCTCACCGTCTGACCGATGACATCCAACTGCTCTGCAACATCCTCGACGACGTCGTCGCGCGTCACGGGGGTCCCGACCTTGTGGCCGAGTTGGAGGCGCTGGTCGATCTTTGCCGGCGAGACGATTCGAACCGCGGTACTGGACTCTCCGAAGCGGCCCAGCGAATCAGCGCCGCGCCGCTCGACCGGCTGCGGGAATATCTGAAGGTTCTCACCATTCGATTTCATTTGGCCAACAAAGCCGAACAGGTCGAAATCGCGGCCGTCAATCGCGAACGTGAGCGCCGCGCGTCAGACGAAGCGCCGCGCGCCGAGTCAATTGCCGAAGCCGTCTCGCAGCTCAAGCGCCGCGGGTTGGACGTTGCAGACGCCCGCGCCATCGTCGCCCGGCTCGACATTCAGCCCACGCTGACGGCTCATCCGACCGAGGCGCGCCGCCGCTCCGTGCTGCGGCGGCAGGACGGCATTGCCGCCGCCCTCACCGAACTTCGCAATCACTATCCCACGCCGCCCGAGGCACGCCGGCTGCGCGCCGATCTGCAGCGCGACACTTTGCTGATGTTCGGCACGGACGAGATTCGTGCCGAGCGCCCGCACGTCATCGACGAAGTCCGCCAAGGCATCTACTTCCTGCGCGGCGCCATCTGGGAAGCGGTCCCCCAGCTTCATCGCGACCTGCGCGAAGCGTTTGGCACGTATTACGGCATGGAGCCGAATTGCCCCGCGATCCTGCGATACCGCACCTGGATCGGTGGGGACCGCGACGGCAATCCGCGCGTCACGGCCGAGATTACGCGGCAAGCGTTGACCGAAATGCGGTCGGCCGCCCTTGAGTTGTACGAAACGCAGCTCATGGAACTGCGGCGCGAGCTGTCGCTTTCCGAGCGGCAGGTCGAAATCAGCCCGCAACTGCGCGTGTCCGTCGCACGCGATGCCGAGTGCTGCCCCCTCACCGACGAGCAGCAGCGACTGATGCGCTACGAGCCTTTCCGAATTCGCACCACGCAGCTTCTGCACAAGCTCGGCGAAGCCCGCCGCTCGCCGGCCTCGTACCCGGCCGAGTCGTTCGCCGCCGATCTCACGGAAATGGCCGCCGCGCTCGATGAAACCGGACAGGCGGAGGCAGCACACACAGGCCGCTTGGCTGATCTCATTGTTCGAGCCCGAACCTTCGGCTTTCACTTGGCCGCGATGGACATCCGCCAGCACAGCGCCGTGCACGAGTCGGCCGTCGCGGAGATGCTGGCACTCGCGGGAGTTCACCCGTCCTATGGATCGCTCGGCGAGAAGGAGCGAATCGAGCTGCTGCAAAACGAGCTGCGCGATCCGCGCCCGCTCCTGACACCCTTCGCCCAACTGAGCGACCGGACCGACGACCTCCGCGCCGTGCTCGGCGTCGTTCGCGAAGCAATGTCCATCTCCAGCGCGGCGATCGGCGGCTACGTCATCAGCATGACGCACGACGTCAGCGATGTCCTCGAATTGCTGCTTTTGCTGAAAGAAGCCGGACTCTGGCGCTTCGACGGGCCGCACGTTGAGAGTCCCGTCGACATCGTCCCGCTGTTTGAGACGATCGACGACCTGCAGCGCAGCGCGGATCTGATGACGGCCCTCTTCAACGATCCGATTTATTCCGCGCACCTGCACGCTCGAGCCAGATTGCAGGAGATCATGCTCGGCTACTCCGACAGCAACAAGGATGGCGGCTATTGCATGTCGAACTGGGGACTGCAGCGCGCCCAGGCCATGCTCGCCGACACTTGCCGCCGCTCCGGCGTCGATCTGCGCCTCTTTCACGGCCGCGGCGGAACGGTCGGACGCGGCGGCGGCCGGGCGAATCGTGCGATCCTCGCCGCGCCGCCCCAGAGCCGCAACGGGCACATTCGTTTCACGGAACAGGGCGAGGTCATCACGTTTCGCTACGCCCTCGCGGCGATCACGCGGCGACACCTGGAGCAAATCGTCAGCGCCATGCTGCTCGCGACGCCGCCGCGCGATTCGGCCGTGCTGAGCGAGGATTTTCGCAGCGCTCACGCGGATCAGATGGACGCCATCGCGGCCTCGTCGATGAAGGCCTATCGGGCTTTGGTGGACGATCCGGCCTTTTGGCCCTGGTTCGCGCGCATCTCGCCCATCGCGGACATCAGCGATCTGCCCATCGCTTCGCGGCCCGTCGCCCGCACGAGCGGCGAAGTCGATTTTGAGAATTTGCGCGCGATCCCGTGGGTCTTCGGCTGGACGCAGATGCGCTACAACGTCCCCGGTTGGTACGGCCTGGGCACGGGCGTCGCGGAGCTGATCGCCGCGCGCCCCGACGCCGCGGAAACGATGCGACGCCTATATCGCGAATGGGATTTCTTCCGCACGTTGATCGACAACGCCCAGCAGGAGATGGCTCGCGCCCGCCTGCCGATCGCGTCGCGCTACGCCGAAGCCGACGATGCGGTTGCGGAGCGCAGTCTCGACTTGCATCGCCGCATTGCTGACGAGTTCGATCGAACTGCCGCCGCAATTTTGTCGATCACCGGCCAAAAGGAACTGCTGGAGAACAACCCAGTCATTCAGCGCGCGATCACGGCGCGGAATCCATTCACGGACGTGCTGAATCTGATCCAAATCGAACTCATGAAGCGCCGTCGCGACGGCCTCGATCCGGACGGTCAACTCCTGCGCTCGACACTCTTCCTGAGCATTAACGGCGTCGCAGCCGCCATGCAGAGCACCGGCTAGCAATGGGCACGTTGATGGCCCGCTCCCTCAAAAAAAAAAAGAAGCGGCGACCGAGTGGCCGCCGCTTTCGAGTTCTTACGACCGGCGGACCGCGCGGCAGTTTTCGCCGTGCGGCCGCGGTCTACTTAGTTACCCTTCACGCCGTAGATGATGTACACCTCGCCGGCATCCTGCTTGCCAACCGGATCCGCCAGCATCGCGCTGATCGCGAAGTCGGCCGCTCCGTCACTATTCAGGTCGCCCATCGCAGCGACGCCGCGTGAGAAGACCGTCGTGGAGCCGCCGTCCGGATCGGTGTTGGCGACAGTCTTCGAGCCGCCGCCGAGTGCATCGCCCGCCGCGCGACCGATGAACTTCGCGCCGGGCAGCGCCGCTGTCCCGATCGAACTCAGGTTGAGGTCGCCGGTGAGATCGGAATCGCCGTAGATCAGGTAGACGGCACCCTTGCCGCCTTCAGCGTTCGGCGCGGCGACCAGGATGTCGCTCATGCCGTCGCCGTCGACGTCACCGGCGCTGGCCACGTTCGCGCCGGCCATGTCGCCGGCAGCCGCGCCCTTGAAGCGGACGCCACGGCCTTCGGCGAGAAGCTCGTCGACGGTCCAGCCACCGGCCGGGCTGTTCAGCTCGGTCGAGCCGAAGATCAGAATCGCTTCACCGGAATCGGTCCCGTTCGTATCACCGCCTTCGTTGCCGACGATTACGTCGTCGAGACCGTCGCCATCAAAGTCGCCGGCGCTATCGACCACGCGGGCCAGCTTGGCGCCCGTCGTGCCGCGGAGCATGACGCCGCTGAGCTGACGCTCGCCCGGACCCTTCTGGAAGTCGTCGAGCAGAATGTCGCCGCCCAGACCAGTCGACCGGCTGCTGATCAGGAACAAACCACCGACCTCGGGACCGTCAAACGCGCCGCTCGCATCCGCCTTGATTCGCGGCGAGCCGATTGCAACGTCCTTGATTCCATCGCCGTCAAAGTCGCCCAAGCCGCGGACAAAGGAAAGCTCTGAATCCACGTGTGGCCCCACGATCTGTGCCACCTTGTCCACCGTGAAACCGGCCGTGGAAGCGATGTAGCTGTCCGGCTCTTCGCAGGATGTCGCGTCCGGGCCGCCGAGCAAGGGCGTCTCACTGGCAGGGAAGGACTCAGGACAGTCGCCAGCCGGATTGAATTGCCAATCGGTGCTGCCATCCTGTGCACCCTCATTACGATAGGAGCCGACTGTTTCGATGATGTACTGGTGCGGCACCGGCATCGTGCCGTCCGAGCGTCCTGGCAGCTCGACATCGACAAATGGGTAGTTCGCGCCTGGTTCAATCCAGAGTTGCGTGACGGTTACCGGGCTGCCGTTCGGGCGACGGTCCGTGCGCATCTGATACACGACGCCCGCGTGCGAGCGCGATCCCTGAAGCAGCGGAATATCGTTCGGATAGTCCGCCCCGTTCGGCGTGCGCTGGGGCGCCGCCATGTAGAGGAAGGTTCCATCGCTGCCGATCGAAGCTCCAAACCGATCGTTCACGGCTTGGCCGAGGATTCTCGCGCCGACCGTATGATCAAAAGGCCGGTTGATCGGCGTCGCCGACTCGGGCCCGTTGGTCACGGGTGTTCCGTAGAATCCTGTCCACGCTACCGCTCCGCCGATATTCCATCCGCCGGAAGTCGCCACGGTTTGGCACGGCATCGGCAGCAACCCGCTCCAAGAGGTCCAGTAGCTCTTCCAGTGGCACTCATCGATCATATTGTCGGGACCGCTGCCTACCTGGCCCTGGGTGTTGTTATCAGCGCACGGGTCAAAACTTCCGTCGAAGACGTCGCCATTTTGACTGTCCGGGTAGATCCCCAGGTCGTTCCAAGGATTGGGAAAGGCCGCGTACGGCCAAGCCGTCGGATTGGCCAGCGGCGGACTTACGGGCCGACTGCTCCACGAGTTACCGAACCCACCGGCCGCCTGATTTCTGAAGACGGTATCCCAGGCGAGGACCCAGGCCTGGAAATTTGTCATTACCTGGTCCGGCGGCATGGTGGTACTCATGGGGTCGTCGCAAGTGGAGACGCCCGCCACAGCTCGGAACGAGATGTCCGAGCGAACAA
>JBGAJB010000091.1:0-12642 GCA_044225155.1 Phycisphaerae bacterium
GCTTCCGTCAGCGATTCGTTGTCGCGATCGCCGTAATACCCGACAGCCGATGCGCACACGAACACGCGCGGCGGGCGTTTGAGCGAGGCCAGGCGTCCGGCAAGCAGTGAAGTGCTGTCGACGCGACTCGAGCGAATCAGTTCCTTGCGCGCGACGCTCCAGCGCGCATCGGCGATTCCCGCGCCGCCGAGGTGAATCACGGCGTCGAACCGCTCCAGTGTGTCGGCATCCAATTCGCCTCGGGCCGGATTCCACACGATTTCATCTGAGCTTGCGCGCTGCCGAACGAGGTTGGTCACGCGATGCCGGCCGGTCGTGAGAAACGCGCGCAGCGCACGCCCCACCAAGCCGCTGCCACCCGCCAGCGCGATTCGCAACCCATCGCCTGTTTGACGTTGGTGCCGCAAAAGGTCGGCCCGCGTGCGACGATGTCGCCATTCGAACACGTTTCGTAGCTTGCCCAAGACCCACGACGCCGCAGCCAGATCGCCAAGCGCCCCTCCGGGCAGCGCAAACTCGATCTCGTCTCGTAGAACACTAGAGTCAGGGTTCGGGCCGTCCGGCTGAAACCCGTGCGTGTGTGACCACGCGGCGAAGGGGCCCTCAATTTGGACGTCGCGAAACCGCTGATTCTCGACATAGGCTTCGTGCCGTACGCGCCAATGCCACGCCGGCCAACGGCCTGTTCGCAGTTCCACGACCGCCCCGTCGCGGATGTTGTCGGCCGCGCGAGTGATCTGCACCTTTTCCGTCGGCGGAATGAGCCGCTCCAACGCCCCGGGGCGCGCGTGCCACGCGAAAAGCGTCTCGACGGGTACCGGCATCCGGGATTGCCATTCGAAGCGGCGCAATTTTGCCATGAAATTCGCTTGTCGTTCCGCTTCCATCGGCGCACGACGCGCCGCTAGAGGTGCCAGCTCGCGCGCACCGCTTGGTCCTTCACGGCGCCCCGCGGATCAACGGTTGATCGTGATGCGCGGCGATGCGCCTGCTACTGCTGGCGCGACGGGCAGTGGCATGGCGGCCGGATTTTGAACCGCCAGCGCCGCCAACATCGCCGGCGTCATCCAGACCAAATCGGTCGCCGCTCCGCCTTCGCTCACGAGTTGAATGCCGGCCAGCAGCGCCAACATGCCGCCGATCATTTGGTGAACCGGCTTGCGCCCGCCGCCGAACAGCAGGAACGCCAGCACGAACGAGAGCAGCGCCAGCGCCACTTTGGCGGCCCGCCGAATGTTGATCCAAACCGCGTCACCGCCAGTACCAGCCCACAGTTCCCAGGAGCCCGGATCGCCGAGTCTTTCCGGCGGCGCGGTGAGCGTCGTCGCTTCGAGCACGGTGCGCAGCGCCGGCAGGAGCCGCGCGTTCACGTCATGATGCGGAAACTGCCGACGATACTCGCGCTGCAGACCATCGCGCCCGCCATCGTCGACGGCCAATTCGCGGAAGCGGACCATCGAGCCGTCCACGCCAGTTGGAGCTTGCACGCTCACGCTTTGGCCGAGACGCCAATCGTCCTGCTCCAGGAGCCACTTCCACATTGGCCCGAGCAACGTGGAGCCATTCGTCGCGGGCTCGGCCTTGGTCAGGATGTACTTCGACTCACTCGATGAAAGCGTGACGTCGTACGCCGGGCTCACATACGCGGCTGCCAGCACGCCGTCGGGGCGCGGCAGTGACGGCTGCGTGTGCATGGCGAGCGCGAACAGCACGCCCGCGACCCCTCCCACCAGTCCGACGAGCGCGCCGAGCGCGTGAATCCCGCGCCGGAAGAAATGCGCCAGCAGTAGCGGCAATCCGAGCCACGCCCAGGGCGCAGCCAGTCCCGCCAGCACAAGCATCAGCACCGAGCCAAAGCCGCCGAGAATCGGAAGCCCCGCGAGCGCTAGCGACCACGTGACCAGCACGGCCGGCAACATCAATTCCGGCTGATTGAAACACTCAGCCGCGCCGGGAAAGATGCAGAAAATCGCGGCGATCGTTTGGGCCATCGCCACGGAATGGTGTTTCAGACCCAGGATGAGCACGCCCAGGAACATCAGGAAAAAGAGCGTCGCGTTGACCAGACGAATCGCCACCGGCGTGTCGGCCGCGTCAAAATGCTGCGCGACGAGTTGCTTGCGGTCGGCCCAGGAATATTGCGACCCATCGGTCGAGAACGGCGGAGCCACTTTCACGGCCGCCGCATGGGCGGCATAGAGCAGCGGCGATTGATGATCTGCGCCCGGTACGTCGCCGTAGGGAAAATATCCCGTCTCCGCCAGGCCCATGCCGCCCACCAGACCGTCGCGCGAAGCCAGCGAGGCTGGAGCGGTCAGAATCGTGTTGAAGGCGATCAACAAGCCGGCGACCAGCAACACGCACATCGCGCCTTCGGACACATTCGGCCCGAACATCGGCACGCGCTCGGCGAAGAAAAGGCCGAGGCCGCGAAGCAGCCAGTATCCGGCGATCACCGACAACGCCGCATACACCCACCATTGCACGGTAAAGCCGCCGCCCAGAGCCGCTGCTGAGGTGTCGCCCCGCATCGGCAGCAAAATGGCGATCAGGGCGAGCGTGATGCCGTCAAGATTGTGCCAGGAGAGCAGGGGGCGGGTCTGAAAGGTCAACGTCAGGATCAGGACCACCGAAATCCATGTCAGGGTTCGGCCCGCAAAATGCGGCATGACGGAATCCAGCAGGTTCTGGGCCGGCTCCAGGGCGCGGACCACACGCTCGCTCCGCCGAACCTGGGATTCCCCCGTCGTAGTCGTGTTGTCTGAAACGACCGGCCGCGTGGCGGTCGAACTCGTCGGCTGCGTGGTTTCCACACGCGGGTTCGGCTGCTGCGTCCCGGCCCAAGCGAGACTGCCGCACAGCAATAGCGCGCACCATCCGATGGCCACTCGCCGAGTTCGAATCGAAGTCTGCATTCCGCGATCCCCCTGACTGCTACCGTCGCATTCGGCCGGGCCGAAGCATTCTTTGTCTTGAATCCGACCGCGCCTTGTTCATATTTACCGCGCCGTGGGCGCCGCGCCGCACATTCGCCGGCGAGCGACCGTCGCGCCAAACGTGCCCAACAACCCGGTACAGATTACCGCTTTTGACTGCCGAGCGTGTTAGCGCGGCGCCGGCGTTCAGCATGAAACGCTTTTCACGCGGCGTGTCGCTCGCTATTTTCCATTCATGGCTGGTCACTCACATTGGGCGCGCATCAAGCGCGCAAAGGCGGTTACGGACGCACGGCGCGGGCGATCGTGGAGCAAGCTCTCGCGGGCCGTCATTGTCGCGGCCCGAAACGGCGGCGGCGATCCGGACGCGAATCTCGCGCTGCGCTATGCGATCGACGCCGCCCGGGCCGAGAACATGCCTCGCGACACGATCGAGCGCGCGATAAAGAAGGGCACCGGCGAACTCGGCGGCGAGTCGTACGAGGAACTGGCCTATGAGGGGTACGGCCCCGGCGGCGCCGCCCTCTTCTGCACGGCCCTGACGGACAATCGCTCGCGCACGGCCGGCGAAATCAAGAAAATCTTCGAAGTACATGGCGGCAATCTCGGCGCGACCGGGTCGGTGGGCTGGATGTTCACGGTGCGCGGCGTGTTCACGATCCCGGCCGCCCAGGCGGACGAAGAAAAACTCACGAACATCGCACTTGAATGCGGGGCGGAAGACGTGAAGAGCGTCGGCGACGCATGGGAATTGACCTGCGAGTCGACAGCATTTGAACCCGTCCGACGCGCCCTCACGGCGGCCGGCGTGACGCCCGATGCGGCCGAGATCACGCGCGTCGCGAGCACGACTGTGCCGCTTACCGGCGACAAAGCCCGGCAAATGTTGGAGCTGATCGACGCGCTGGAAGAGCAGGACGACGTGCAAAAGGTCTTCAGCAACGTCGAGATTGCCGACTCCGAGCTCGAAGGCCTTGCCGGTTGAGCCTCGCAGAGTATGCAGGCCGACGCGAACAGCCGTCGTTACAGCATCACAGGGCGCGCCGCGCGCAAGAACTGCCGTAGCCAACGCGGCGACTCCGCGCGTCAATCGTCGCATACAACGGCAGCCGAGGTAGAATGCGAGCATGTCCACTGAATTCCCGGCCGCCGGCAAGACGATCCTGATCGCGGACGACAATCCGCAGATTCTCGAACTGCTCGAGGCCTATCTCGAGTCGCTCGGCGCGACGATCGTCACCGTGCGCGACGGCGAGGCGGCGCTGGAGTCCGTCAATTCGTCGCCGCCGAATCTGGTACTGCTCGACGTCATGATGCCGCGCAAGAGCGGCTTCGAGGTCTGCCGCACGCTCAAGGCCGACGACGCCACGCGCGCCATTCCGATCATCATGGTCACCGCGCTGAACGAACCGGGCGACATGGAACGTGCGAAGGAATGCGGCGCAGATCACGCTCTCTGCAAACCGGTGAACAAACTCGAACTGCTGCAGCGCGTACGTGAATATCTGGCTACGTGATCAACGCCTGCACTTCACTTAGAGCGGTGCAATTCGTCCTCGGACGTGGGAAAGAAGCGACGTCGCAAACGACTCGAATTTCAGTTCAACATTTGGTTCGGAGAACGCTCCGTCGTTTGCGGATGTCGTAAGAAAACACACTTGATCATAAAGTCGATCCCGAACCAGGTGCTTCATCAATAGTTCGTAGCGACGGGCATATGATGCCCGGTTGAAGTCTGGAAATACATGAAAATGCGGGCTCTTCACTGCCACAGTGGCGCGTGACTGCGGACAGTCCTCCAGCAACATTAGATATCCGAGCCAAGGGCGCGGTGATGGTTTAAACGCTCCCTCACGGTATGCCGCCCACAAATCCGTCGCGCTTCCCAGAGCTTCTTCCGTGCGATTGTTGAAGTTGTTTCCGAACGAAGGGCCGATCTGCGACTTGAACTCCGCGGCCGCCAGGAATTGGGATTTGTGAACGATTACCAGGTCCCATTTTTTCTCCGCGCGATACCAGCCAGGCAGCTCAAGTCGCGAATTCGTGAATACTGCCGACTCGGGAACACCTGACTCCAGGAGTAAGTCTCGTACCAGGGCGACAAATCCGTCCATCTGTCGACCGCCGGTAACCGCCGCCCGCGCGCCGCGATCTCGCTCCGGACCAGCGCCTTGTCGCTCCGCCTGGCTCGTCCGGGTATCCCAGAAATGGTCTATGGCTCGCTGTATGCGCTCGTCAAGCTTCATTGGATGAATCAGTCTCAATCGAAGCTCGAAGGTATAGGTCAGCGTTGAATGCCGCCATTCGCTTCTGAGCGAGATTGAGATAGCTGCTGTCGACTTCTATGCCCACACTGTTTCGCCCCCAAGTCGCCGCCGCAAGATTCGTCGTAGCGGTACCCATGAAAGGATCCATCACGGTATCCCCGACGAATGAGAACATTCGAACCAGCCGTTCCGCCAGCGCTAGTGGAAATGGCGCGGGATGCTTATGGGTTGAAGCACCGGTGATGTCTGACCAGATCTGTCGAAACCAAACCTGGTAACAATCAGAGGGCACGAGACTCAGTAGTCGCTCAGCTCTCGTCGGACTGCGGTATCCGCCTGGCTTCCGTTGCATGAGAACAAATTCAATGTCGTTCTTTATGACGGCATTTGGTTCATACGGCTTTCCCAAGAAACCTCCGCCGCCCCCTTCGGCTTCGTATTTGGCGTTCGAAATCTTGTGCCAAATAATCGGCGAGAGGTTGTCGAATCCAATTCTCTTGCACGACTCCTGAATTGAGGCGTGGAGTGGCACAACGGTGTGGCGACCTCCGTTTCGGCGACGAGACAGACAGACGTCGCCTACATTGACGATGAGCCTCCCACCCGGCACCAACGCTCGAAAACAATGCGTCCAGACCTCGTCAAGCGCTCCGACAAACTCGTCATAATCCGCAACGTGGCCGAGCTGATTGCGATGCTCGTTATAACGTTTCAGCGTCCAGTATGGCGGCGAAGTCACCACCAGATGAACCGATCGCTCCGGCAGCGCGGAAATTCGACGAGCGTCCCCCAGCATGAGTCGGTGACGTGTTGGAAGCGCTCGAACCACCGACTCGATGCGCCTCACTGCCCTAGCGTCTCGCGCCAACGTCGGTATTAGTAAATCGAGATTTTGCCCACCCGCCAATTCGGAAAGCAACTCACCGACCGATCTCGATTCATCGACTCGCACTGCCTCATTCATGGAGCGAATATTAGCAAGATGTTCGGTAAGGGGAAGGAGCAATAGGTCCCCCCGCCGCGGTCACGCGCACCCGTCGTTGACGCTTCTCGCCAGCCTCCCTATCGTCGCCCATCCCATGAAACCACCAAACTCTCCCGACCTTCTCAGCCGCCGGGCCGCCGGAGTGCTGCTTCACCCGACTTCGCTGCCCGGACCGCACGGCGTCGGCGATCTCGGGCCTGCGGCGCTGCGTTTCATCAACTTTCTCGCCGACGCGGGGCAGCGCTGGTGGCAGATGCTGCCGATCGGGCCGGCGGATTCCGAGAATTCGCCCTATGCCTCGCCCTCGGCGCTCGCGATTTCGCCCATGCTGATCAGCCTCGAGGGCCTGGTGCAGGAGGGCTTGCTCGATCGCGCTGACGCCCCACCGCTGCGCGGCGCGCCGCGCGAGCATGTCGATTTCAAGAGCGCCGCGCGGTTTCGGTTGCCGCGGCTGCGCAAGGCGGCCGCGAATGCCCTGCGCTGGCTGGCCGGGGAATTGCGCGGCGACTTCGAGCGCTTTCGAGGCGAAAACGGGCAATGGGTCGAGGATTTCGCGCTCTTCGAAGCCCTGCGCGGAGTTCATCGCGGCCAGCCCTGGGTGAAATGGGAGCGCGGTGTACGCCGGCGGGAGCGTGCCGCGCTCGAGCGTGCCCGGAAAGAGCTGCGGGAGGAAATCGATTTTCATCGCGTGTTGCAGTTCCTTGCCGATCGCCAATGGCGCACGCTGCGGCGCTACGCGCATCAAAACGGCGTCGCGCTGATGGGCGACATTCCGATCTTCGTCAGCCATGACAGCGCCGACGTCTGGTCCAACCCCGAGCTGTTTCACCTGAAACCCGACGGCCGGTCGACGGTCGTGTCGGGTTGCCCGCCGGATCTTTTCAGCGCCACCGGCCAGCTTTGGGGGCACCCGCACTATCGCTGGCCGGCGCACGTCCGCACGGGCTTCGCCTGGTGGATTCAGCGCTTTCGCACCACCTTCGAACGCTTCGACGCCGTGCGCATCGATCACTTCCTCGGGTTCCATCGCGCCTGGGCCGTGCCCGCGCCGGCCAAAACCGCGATGAAGGGCCACTATGTGCTCTCGCCCGGACGCGAATTGTTCACGGCCGTCAGACGCGAACTCGGGAAGCTCGCAATCGTCGCGGAGGATCTGGGCGCGGTCACACCCGAGGTCCACGCGCTGCGCGATGAGCTCGGTCTGCCGGGCATGCGCATCCTGCAAAACGGCTTTGGAGATCGCTCACGGTTCGATCAGCCGCACAACTACCCGCGCAACTGCGTCGCCTATACGGGCACGCATGACAACGAGACGCTCGTCGGCTGGTTCGAGAACGCGACGCGCTTCCACAACGCCGCCCGCAGCGCCAAGGGCCGCAACCTGACCACCCGCCGCGGCTCGGCCACCGAGACGGTGATCGGCCAAGACGGCCTGACGCGGCGCGAGCGCGTGCTGCGCTATACCGACGGCACGCCGCGTACGATTCACTGGGACATGATTCGCGTGCTCTATCAATCCCACGCCGACCTGGTGGTCACGCCAATGCAGGACTTGCTCGGCCTCGACAATACGCATCGCATGAACACCCCCGCCGCGACGCGACGGCTGGCAATGGCGACTCGCCCCCGGAACCGCCAGCGGCGGCGGTCCGCGCGTACCTCCATGGGACCTATGAGCGTTGCGCGCAAGGCGCGCGGAATGAATACGCCACTCCCCGTCACACTCACCGGCCGCTCCGTCCGGCTCGAACCCCTCTTGATTGATCACGCATACAGGGCTGCTCGAAATCGGACGGGAAGAAAGCATCTGGACCTGGCTGCCGCGCGGACCTCTTACGGACCTCGACGACGCCAAGCAGTGGATCGAGGGCACGCACGAAAAGCCTCTGCAACGGCGCGCGCCTCCCCTTCGCGATCATCTCGCTGACGGACGGCGCGGTGGCCGGCTCGACCAGCTACCTCAATATTTCCGTGCGCGATCAGGGCATCGAGATCGGCTGGACCTGGCTCGGACTGAAATATCAGCGGACGGCCGTCAACACCGAAGCCAAGCTGCTGCTCATGACGCACGCGTTTGAGACGTTGGGAGCGCAGCGCTTGCAGCTCAAGACGGACGAATTGAACGAACGCTCACGCCGCGCGATCGCGCGCATCGGCGCGAAATTCGAAGGCATCCTCCGCCGCTCGCAAATCACCCGTGGCGGCCGCATCCGAAATACGGCCATGTACAGCGTCCTGGTGGATGAGTGGCCGGGCGTGAAGGCGAAATTGGAGGAGAGAGTCGGAATAGCTAATGGCTAATACACCGCAACCGTTCGGCCTGCGTCGCTCGAAAGACATGTTAGCTATTTGCCATGAGCCATTGTTTGTTCTCCCTGAATCTCCCGCCCAACACTTCCGCCGCATCGACATTCAGCCATTTGTCCAGCACTTCCGCGTAAACGCCGCGAAAATCGAATGTGTGCCGCACGTCGCCTTCGAGCAAGTTTCCGAGATCGGGCGCGGCGCCGTGCACTCCCACCTTGCACGCCGGACCCGCGAGAAACAGCGGCGCGCCGGCGCCGTGGTCGGTGCCCTGGCTGCCGTTCTCGGCCACGCGCCGGCCGAATTCGCTGAACGTGAGCAGCAGCACCCGCTCCGCGAGGCCGCGCTGTTTCAGATCGCCATAGAACGCGGTCACTGAGTCAGACAATTCCCGCAGCAAGGGCCCGTGCGCCAGCACCTGACGCGCGTGCGTGTCGAAGCCGGACAGCGAGGTGTAGTAGATGCGCGGGCCGAAATCCGCGCCAATGAGTTGGGCGATCTGGCGAAGGTGCGAAGCAAGACGATAGTTGGGATAGATCGCTCGGCTCTGGTCGCCCTCGACCACATTCGCGAGCCGCTGAGCATTGCGGCAACTCGCGACGGCCGTCCGCTGCACGAACAAGAGATCGTCGCGCGCCGCCTGGGACGCTGTATCCGCATTCGTGCGGTCGGCCGCGATGGCGTCGAGCAGCGNNNNCAGTTTGAACGCGGCGATGTCGCGCACGCTGGGCACCGCGATTTTCTGCGTCTTCAGCGCCAGCGGCAGCGTGTCGTCGTCGACGTGTAGTGCGCGGGGTGCATCGCCCTCGATCTTCGAACGATCCACGACCCTACCAAGCCACCCATCACGCGCCGCTTCAGGCGCCAGCAGGGCCGTGTGCCAGATATCCATCGAGCGAAAATGGGAACGATCCGGATTCGGATAGCCGACGTTGTTGATGACCGCGAGCAGCCCGTCGTCGTAAAGCTGCTTGAAGCCGGTCATCTCCGGATTCAGACCGAGATCGTCATTCAGTCGCAGCGCCCGCTCGGGCGTGATGCGCAGCGTGGGCCGCGCCTTGTGATAGTTGTCGTCGCGAAACGGTACGACCGTATTCAGCCCGTCGTTGCCGCCCGTGAGCTGCACAACTACGAGAATTCGCTCGTCCGCCGCGACCGAAATCCCCTCATCCGCCGCCACGCGCGCCGTCCGGCAAAGAAATCCGGGCAAACTCCCGGCCGCTGCCAGCAGCGGCGCCGAAGCAGCAACTCGCAGGAATTCACGCCGGGAAGATTTCATGGCAGACTCCCAATACGTCGCGTATTGCTCGGGGCTCAACTCATCTGATATTCCGGACTGCTCATCAGGATTCCGAGCGAATTGCGCAAAATCTCGTCCAGCGCGCCGCTCACAGCAGCCAGCGCATCCTTCACGCCGGCCGGCGATTCGCCGTCGAGCGTCAGGCGCGTTGCGAAATCAAGCACATCGTCGCGCGATTTCAGGTCGTATGCGTCACGCAGTTTGCCCGGATCGAACCCTTCGAGGGCGACGGCCGCGGTCGCGGTGTTGAGACGCACCAGCATCGTGGCCGAGTTCAGCCACGCGCGTTGCCCGTCCCAGCCCTTCACGGAGGGCGGCTCAAATAGTGCCTGGCTCATCTGCGCCACCGCGTCACTCATGGCGTCAGCCGGCACGCGTAATTCCAGCGAACGCGCGATGCCGACCGCCAGCTCGGCCGGCGATTTGATCCGCGTCCGTCGCACTGCCGGATCGAAGAACGCGGCGCTTGCCAGCAGCGTCTCCAGCGTCGCGCCAAGGTCGTATTCCGTCTCGCGCAGCTTGCCCGCCACCGCAGCGACGAGTTCACTCGTTGGCCGCGGCGTCACAAATTCGTGCAGAAGCTTGGTCGCGATGAACTCCGCGCACGCCGGCTGCGCCAACGCGGCGGCAACCACATCTTCGCCAGTTTGCACGTCGTCGCGCCCCAGCACTGACTTCGGTCGCTCATCGTGTTCGAGCGGCACATAATGAAACACGCCGTTGCGCTGATGCCAGCCGGTAAACGCGCGGGCCGCTTCCTTGATGTCGCGCTCGGTGTAGTGCCCGACGCCCAGCGAAAAGAGTTCGAACAACTCACGCGCGTAGTTCTCGTTCGGCCGGCCGCGCACATTCTGCTCGCCATCGAGCCAGACGATCATGGCCGGATCGCGCGAAACTTCGATCAGGAGCTGTCCGAATCCTCCCAGGCCAAAGCGCTCGAAGGTGCGCAGTTGCTGGAGCATCATGCCGGGGCTGCGGACTTTCGCGTTGCTGGTGGCAAAGTGGTTATGCCAGAAGAGCGCCATGCGGGCGTGCAGCGGGCGCAGCGTGTGCCGCATCCGCAAAAGCCACCAGCCGCGCAGCGGACCGATCTCGTTCGAACGCGTTGCAAGTGTCGCGCCGCGCTGATCCAACTCGTCATGTCGCTCGCTTTCACGCGTGTCGCGGATCAATCGCGCGACGACCTCACCCGGCGACTGCTGCAACGCCGAACGCACTTCCGCTTCGCTCGGCTCAAAACCGGCCCGGCGAAGCAGATGGGCGGCCGCGACGCGATCCCACGGCCGCTGAACGGTCGGCTCGAATGGCCCCAGCAAATCGGTCATCGCGTGCTCCGCTCGCCCGACTACTACTTTGCCGGCTTGAATCCCAGCGTCAGTTCCGCGCGATACACCTTGTCCTCGACGAACGTCCGAAGATTCAGTCCGCTGGTCAGACCAAGCAGCTCAAGCACCGTATCGATATCCCCTTCCGCACGGGCCTTTGGCAGGTCCTGCTCGAGCATTCGCTGTGTCACGAGTTCACTACGGTTGGCGCGCAGAATCGTCGCCAGCGCGTCGGCACGGATCGATAGCGCGTCCAGCGCTGCATTCGCGCCGGCCCCGCCTCCCGCGGCAGCTCTCGCATCCAGAATCCGATCGATCACGTCTTTGAGCAGTGGCAGCGACGTGGCGATGACAAAGTGATCCTTCACGACCGCGACGGCCGGCGCAAAGTTATAGCGAATCGGCACACGGCGCTTGCCGGGCTGAGACGCCCCGACCTTCGCCGGATCGTCGGCCTTCGGCGGCGCGCTTGGGTCGGCCTTCATCTCGCGGGGCGGTGCGTCCATGTCCATCCCGGTGTCGGCGTCACTCTCCGGATAGGCGGCCGTAAGCAACCGCTGATCGCGATACTTCTCGGTATCGACCAGGTAGGTCGGGCGCTTCTGCTGCGCGTTGTCGACGTTCAGGACCGAGACGACCGTCTGTGCGCCGGAGTAAAGCCGCCGCGCAAACTCCGATCCTTCTTCCATCTTCAACGGTGTAACGAGTGCGAAAGCGGGCAACTGCGGCGTCGGCAGCAGGCGGCTCGCGGAGAAATCCTGATTCGCCAGGATCAGTCGCGTCGGCCCGGCCACGCGCGGCAGTACGTCATTCATGAAGTCCATGCCACCCAGCAGCGACGACAGCGTCGTGTTGAAATTCACGAGGTCGCCGGCCGCCGGCAGCTTCAGCAGCGTCTCACGATCGGCGAAGAGCGAAGCCCAGCCGCGCGTAACCGTCAGTTCCGCCAGGAAGCGCGGCAGCTCGCCCGCCGGCCACGATTGGCGTACCAGCTCGCGCGGCGCCAAGCCCTTGCTGCGCTGATTGAACTCATCCTTCGACGTGATGCGGCCCGAGAGCGACAACTCATTCTTCCCGGCGCTGAGCCACAACACCGCCTGATCGCCCTGCGCGAGCGCTTGCCGCCAACCGTCGAACAAGAAGCCGCCGAGCGGGTTGTCGGCCGGATCCATCAACTTGGCGGCCCCCGGCAGCTTGGCCCGCAACGTTTCCAGATCGGCGACGGCCCAGGCACAGATCCCGGCGGGCAGAGATGCCTCCGAACGGCGAAACGCCTCGTCGCCCGCGAGGCTTCGTTCAGGCCCCTTGCGCAGTTCGAGCGCGCTGCGCAGCAAGTCGCGATCGTTCGAAATGAGAAACCAATCATCAAATCGGCAATGCGACTCCTGCGGCCCGAGCGAATAAACCCGCACGCCATCGATCTCGCGCACGCGGCTCTCGTCCGCCGCGGCGTCTTTACCGAGACCCACCAGGCCGTGGATCGAGTTCATGAGCCGGTCAAATTCGGCCGACTTGGAAACCGTTA
>JBGAJB010000092.1:0-13517 GCA_044225155.1 Phycisphaerae bacterium
CTTGCACGTAGGCAGAGTCTCCCAGATATGAAACATCCTGCACATCGGCCAACTCGCCGCTGACGCAGGCGTGGATGGTGTCGTACGGGCTGTGGGAGTGAAGCCGAGCCGTGTTCCGTTTCCACGAATACACGACGGGATTGGTCGACTGTCCGAGCGTTATCGCTGCACTCAGCGTCAGGACAGCAGAGAGCGTGACTCTCCGGCCAACCACGCCTCCCAAGCTCGCAGAAAGGCCACACATGGCGTCCATCCCAAAGAGCAGCTGCACAAGAGGTATCCCAACGCGTGGCTGCGTCACGGAAGCCGCTCGAGAATCGACATGAGCGGCAAAGTCAGATCCGCGCGCGCGGGACCATATTCGCCCGAACCATCCGAGATGCAGAGCGCCATTCTGGCGATTGGCGCGGGCAATCGCAATCCTATTTTCCGTTTTCTCAATGCATGCTCGTGCTTACTGAATTGGATTCAGCGGCAAGCGACTCCGGCGGGAGACCTCGCCTACGGGTGAGTATGCGATCGCGAAATCCGCGCGCCCGCGCGGCTGGCTCGGGCGCGCATTTGGTCACGAAGGGAATGTCGGGCGCGCAGTTCCGCATCTCTCCGCGTTTCCCGCGCGGGTGAGACGGTTGGAATCCAGGATCCCCAGTCTCGCGGACTACTTCCCGGCCGTCGCCGGCGCTGCCGCTTGCCCCGCCTGCATGGTTTCCGCGACGAAATTCAGCGCTTCGGTCCAATCGGCGGTCAACTGCGAACTCCAGGACTGGCCGGAGAGCTCGGCGAGCACCTCGATCAATGTGTCGCGCACGATTGCGTAGTGCTCGGCCTTGACGCCGTAACCGGAGTGACGGCGCCCGAGCTCCATGAGCGGTTGGCGCAGCGCGTCGGGAGCGCGCAGGTTTTTCATGACAAGCGCGATGCTGGAGAGCAGCTTCTTTTTCTGCTCAGACATGTCGCCGGTGAACATGCCGCGCACGGCCGGATGGCGTGAAAAGAGTGTGGCGTAAAAGCGGTCGACCAGTTCCTCGCCGCGCGGTGCGATGTGGCGAAAGTTGCTTTCGAGGCGTTCGATGGTCGCAGCGTTCATCAGTTGCTCCGTTGATCTCGGCCGATCCGGGCAATGTGCTGATTCGGCTCTTCCATCTCTATCGGCCGCTCCTCGCCCAACCCTGAAGGGCAAGCGCCTATGTGCGGGCCGCGGCCTGCAAGTAGGAACGAAAACGCGAGACGCGCGCGCTGGTCCCGGGAACATCGCCCATGTCCGCTACCGAGAAGCCGACCTTTTTCACCAGCCTGGCGTATTCACGGAATTCATGTGGAACGTGGCTTCGCAACCTGTTCGCCGGAAATCCGACGCTCCCCGACATCGCCGGTTACTTTGTTCGATCTGCGTGCCCGTTCTGCTAATCTGTCAACTTGAAATGCGATTCCCAGTTTCGCCGAGGAGCCCGCTTGAAGCCGAACCTAACCGCCGTGCTGACCGCCCTGCTCTTTCAGACACTCACGGCGCTGGCCGCGCCACCGCAGATCGAGCTGAAATTCGCGCCGGCGGTCAGCGACAAACCCTTTACCGGGCGCGTGTTTCTCATGCTCGCGACCGGCGAGCGCGGCGATCCGCTCGGGGCGGCCAACTGGTTCAACCCCCAGCCGTTCTTCTCGACTGACGTGAAAGACTGGAAGCCGGACACGCCGTTGACGTGGGACGCGGAACGCTGTCTGGCGTACCCCGAGCCGCTGGCCGCGCTGGCCGCGGGCAAATACCGCGTGCAGGCCGTGCTGGGCCTGAACACGGAATCGCACGAGGTGATCTCGGCGCCGGGTAACGGCGTGAGCGAGATTGTGACGTGGGATTTCAAGCCGGACGCGCCGCCGCCGCTGAAAATCGCAATCACACAGCGGATGCCGGAGTGGAAGCTGGAAGAGACGCCGCGCGTGAAGTTCGTGCGACTGCGCAGCCGGTTGCTGAGCGAATTCTTCGGGCACGACGTGTTCATGCAGGCGGCGGTCGGCCTGCCGGAGGGCTACGAGGATGCGCCCGGGAAGCGCTATCCCGCGATCTACACGATTCCCGGTTTCGGTGGCACGATGCAGTTCGCCGGGCGCATGGTCGACACCAGCCGTTACGAGAATGCGGGGCTGGAGGCGGTCGTTGTTTATCTCGATCCCGATTGTCCGACGGGGCACCACGTGTTCGCCGACTCGGCCAACAACGGCCCGCGCGGCGCGGCGCTCGTCGAAGAGTTGATTCCCTACCTGGAAAAAACGTATCGCCTGATTCCGGAGACGCGCGCCCGCTACGTCACCGGCCATTCGTCCGGCGGCTGGTCGAGCTTGTGGGTGCAGGTCGCGTATACGGATACGTTCGGCGGCGTCTGGTCGACCTCGCCCGATCCGGTCGATTTTCACGCGTTTCAGACGATCGACATCTACGACGCGACGCAGAACATGTTCACGATGCCGGATGGTTCGCCGCGCCCGATTTCGCGACCCATGGGACGCCGGCAAATCCTGACGCGTCCGTTCTGCGATATGGAAACCGTGCTCGGGCGCGGCGGACAGCTCCAATCGTTTGAGGCCGTCTTCAGCCCGCGCGGCCCAGACGGCCAGCCGCTGAAACTCTGGGACCGCCGCAGCGGAGCCCTCGATCCGGCGGTGGCGAAGACGTGGGAGAAGTACGACATCCGCATGAAGCTCGAGAAGAACTGGGCGGAACTCGGGCCGAAGTTGAAGGGCAAGCTGCACCTGGTGTGCGGGGACGCGGACACGTTTTACCTGGACGGGGCGTTCCTGCGGCTGCGCGACACGCTGCAAAAACTCGGCAGCGACGCCGACGTGGAAGTCGTCCCGGGCGCCGGGCATGGGTTGCCGCGCTCGGTGTTCGAGAAGTGCGCGCATCAAATGTCCGAGAAATTCGCCGGTGTGCGGTAGGTCACCCTGTTACCAGCGCGTCCGCCTGAAGCGGAGGCCAGAATCGGCGGCACACTGTCCCCATTGCCGCCATTTCTCCCTTGAGTCGGCCCGCCCGGCGGAGTAGTCTGTTTTGCTTGGGTGGGGGGACGCACGTCGTCTACATCAGTTCAATTTCAGGCTCACGCAGGGAGCAAGGGATGCATCGTTTTCATCGCCATGTCGCGACGGCGGTCGGCCTCGCGGCGCTGGGTTCGTTCACGGCACTTGGGCAGGATCAGCCGATCTGGACCGAAGACGGCCTGATCTTTCCTGAGGGCGCGCAGATCCCCCGCAGCCTGACGCCGGGCGAACGCCGCTGGATGCAGACGCATCCGCGCGGGACGGATTCGACCCGCGAGCAGCGCGCGACGGCCGCCCCGCCCGGGCCCATTCATTGCGCGGCCGAGTACGAGCCGATGGAGTCGATTCTGTTCGCGTGGGAGTCGTACACGAGCCTGCTGACGGAGATGATCAAGAACATCACGACGATCGGCGATGCCGACGTCTACGTTTACGTCGATACCACGACCGAGCAAAGCTCGGCGTCGAGCACGATCGCGGCCGGCGGCGCGAACATGGCGCGCGTGCATTTCCTGGTGAAGACCACCGACACGGTCTGGATTCGCGACTACGGCCCGCGTTACATTTTTGAGGGCAACTGCCGCGCGGTGATCGATCACGTTTACAACCGTCCGCGCCCGAATGACGACACGGTGCCGGGGAACTTCGCGGCGGCGCGCCATCATGCGTACTACAACAACGGCCTGACGCACGGCGGCGGAAACTTCCACCTCGACACGCTCGGCCGCTCGTATTGCACGCGGCTGATTGACAACGAGAATCCCGGCCTGACGGAGATGCAGATTCACGACATCTGGGAGGATTTCCAGAACGTCGACACGCATTTCTACGATCCCTATCCCACGAGCGTGGATTCGACGCAGCACATCGACATGTGGATGGAGGTCATCGCCGACGACAAGGTCGTCATCAGCGATTGGCCGAATAACGTCGGCTCGACGGAGGATCAGATCGCCGACGGCGCCGCGGCCTACATGGCTTCGCAGGGATACACGGTTTATCGCGTGCCGGCCCGGCTCGTGGGCGGCGTGCATTACACCTATACGAATGTCGTGATCTGCAACAATCTGGTGCTCGTGCCGATGTACACGAATTCGACGGTGGCCGTGCATAACGCGGCCGCGCTGGCGACGTGGCAAGCGGCGATGCCGGACAAGACGGTCGTGCCGGTGGATTGCCAGAGCATCGTGTCGGCCGCGGGGGTGATGCACTGCATCGTGATGCACGTGCCGAAGTCGCGCGGCGGGCTGAATCCCACGGCCTATCTGAAAAACCTGAACGGCGGCGAAGCATTGGTCCCCGGCCAGCAGTTGTCGATCAACTGGATCAGCGACGACGATCAGGGCGTCTCGAACGTCGATCTGCTGCTGTCGACCGATGGCGGCGCGACGTATCCGACGGTGATTGCTTCCGCGACGGCCGACGACGGCGAATACACCTGGACCGTGCCCAACCTCTACGCGACGCAGGCCCGTGTGCGCGTGGTAGCACGCGACGCCGGTGGGCGCACCGGATATGACGACAGCGACGCCGATTTCACCATTCAGGGGACGCCGCCGTGCCCGGGCGATGTGGACGGCGACAACGATATCGATCTCTCTGATCTCGGCGCGATGCTGGCCGTCTATGGCGCGTGCACGGGCGATCCAGGATATTCGGTGCAATACGACATTGTTCCGGGCGGCTGCATCGACTTGTCCGATCTGGGCCTGCTGCTGGCGGGCTTTGGCACGACCTGTCAGTAGACACGGCTAGCAGAACTGAGCCGAGGTGCTCGGTGTTTGAAAATGCACAAGACCCGGCCGCCAGCACTTGCCAGCGGCCGGGTAATTTTTTTTCGCTCGGCCGCTAGCAATGATTGACTGGCTGGGTTTCAGACGGCTTCGAGACGCAACGACGACGGGCTTACTAACGCAGCTTGCGAATTTCCTCGATTTCCTGGCTCGGTTCGGGGCGATTCGTGACGCGATCCGAGACAAAGCGCCACTGAATTACGCCGTCGCGATCGATCAGGAAGTGGGCGGGGATGGCGATATCAGCGCCGTCGGGAGCGCCCTTCTCGTGCAGCAGGTGGTACTGCTTCACGACCGTGCGATCGACGTCGGCCAGGATCGGAAACGGCAGTTGCAGCTTTTCGACGACGGCGCGCGACTGGTCCGGCTTGTCAACGCTGATCACCAGCAGCCGACCGCCGCGTGACTGCAACTCCTGCTGAACAACTCCGAGCCCGCGGAGTTCCTGAAGGCAGACCAGTCACCAGTGCCCACGGTAGAAGACCAGCAGCGTCGGCCCCTGGGAGAGGCCGTCCGCTAGGCGCGTGGGCTGCTCCAACTGATTCACGAGCGTAAAGTCGGGGGCCTTTGAGCCCGGCAGCGGAGGCTCCTGCATCGGTTGCGGGAGCCGCGTCATCAGCGGGTAGGCGATGGTCATGAATACGGCGAGCGCCGTGCTGACGAAGCCGCAGAGCATTGTGCCGAAGCGCCGATCGCGCCAGGCGGCGCTAATCGCCAGCAGCGCCCCGAAGAACATCACGACCAGCATGGCCGCGCCGGTGCGGCTGAGCAGCGGGACGTTCATGAATACGAGGATTTGCAGGAACGGGCCGGCGAAGGCGAGCAGCAGGCCGAAGAGGGCGAGCCAGCCATGGCGCGGACGGGGCTGTGCCGGCGGGGTCTCTTCGCCCGCTGAGACGTCCACATTGACGTTGATGTTCTCCGGCATCGCGGCGGAGTTTAGAGCAACGGAGCGTGATTCGAAAGGCGAGGCAGGCCGGGGGGGATCCTTGATTCGGCGTCTGATTTCCGCGGATACGATGCATCCATGGCGGTCCCGTCCAAAAAGTTCGAACCAGCGCCCGACGGGACTTTTGACCCGGCGTGGCTGATCGACGCGCTCACGGTCGGCGGGCGGGCGGAGCATCCGCTGGTCGAGAAGCTGCGCGCGTGCACGCGGTATCTCGGCGCGGACTATCTGATGGTCTTTTTCGTTTCGCCGGAGAACGCCAATCAGCCCGGCGCGGAATGGCAGTTTGACCGCTACGAGACTCTCGAGCATGCCGAGTATGGCCTGATCTATTTCGCGATGTTGCAAGACGGACGAATTGGCGCCGTTAAATTCCTTGACCAGGTGTCGCCAGACGCGCGCCAGCGCGCGGGGGCGCGACCCCAAACGGACGTCGAAATCGCTCTGCTGCAGGAAGCGCTAAAGCTGGGATACGCTGATGCGGAGGCCATGGGGAAGTTCCTTGGCGCGCATCCGGAGATCGTCGAGCTGCCGGTATCAATGGACGAATCACTCTTGCATTATTTGGCGATTGAGGACGAGGCGGAGGCCGTGCGGGTTCTTCTGCAATGCGGCGCGAATGTTAACCGTCTCTCGCGCGATGGCGACGCGATCCTGAACGACACAATGCACGCTTCAATCGACACAGTACGGCAATTGGTCGAAGCCGGGGCAGATGTAAACTATCGCACTCGATGCTATGGAGCACCGCTTCACGTCGTTGCTCCGCCAGATATCGAGACCAAGATCGATCTGCTGCTCGACGCCGGTGCGGACATCTACGCCGAGAACAACTCCTGGGAAACACCGCTAAACGCGATGGTGTTCAACGGCCATGAGGATGGCGTGCGCACGCTGCTCCGGCGCGGCGCCGATCCTAATCATCAATCCGGCGATGGGTCGACGGCGATTCTCGCCTTCGGGCCCGAAACAAGGCTGAAAATCGTGGAGATGCTGGCCGGGGCTGGTGCGGATTTGAAGTTCGGCGGCGACGGGTGCGGGACAGTGCTCCACTCCGCTGCGTATTACGGCAAAGAGGACGTTGTGCGCTATCTGTTGCGGGCGGGGCTCGATCCGCATGTTCGTAGGGCGCGAGGCGAAAACGCAATCGACCAGGCGCGTCGCGGCGGGCATCCGCAAATCGCGGAGTTGCTCGAAAACTGGGGATGCTGACGATCCCACATGGCGACCGGTGGCGGTTTCGCTACGCTAGCGAGGCGCAGACGAAACGCTGACAAGGGCACCTTGGCCGACCGGGCTGGGGACAGCGCGGATCTTTACGACACGGAGGTCTCCAATGGCCAAGGCGGGGAAGGGAAAGGCGAGCGGGGCGCGCGAGGCCGCGCGGAGCAAGAGCAGCGGCGCGGCCCGGAAGGAGCGCGCCGCGGCCGGCGAACGTATCCGTAAGATGGCGGCGGCAGTCACGACCGTCATCCACAAGCAGGAAGACCCGTTTCTCGACATCCCGGCCCGCACGCTGAGCAACGTGCGCTTCAACCAGAAGCGCGGCATCATCGAGATGCTCGACGCGACGCAGCGACGCAGCTTTTTCAGCCTCCTCGGCCGGCGCGGCGGCGAGGGCAGTCAGGCCAAGAAATTCATGCAGACGGTGCGCGTGGCGGAAAAGTGCAAGACGCTGATCGATGAGGAAATCACGACCAGCCTGCGTGAAGTCTTTTACAGCTTGAAAGTGCCGGTGCTGGGCGGCAGAGAACTGATCTTCGACGAGCAGGAGGAGAGCGATCCGATCATCGAAGACGTCGAGGTCTCGGTGGAGTCGCTGCGCGAAGAACTGGGCATCCACGCTGAGCCCAAGGGCCAGATGGTCGGCCCGATGACGATCATCGACAACGGCGACGAGATCAATCTCGCCCGCGCCGGTTCGGGCGGCTGGGGCGTGCCCAGCATCGTCGAGCCCGAAGTGATCAAGTTCAAGAAAAACTCGGCCGACTTCGTCCTGCTGGTCGAGAAGGGCACGCAATGGAACCGCTTCAACCAGGATCGCTTTTGGGAAAAGCACAACTGCATGCTGATCCACGGCGGCGGCCAGCCGCCGCGCGGCGTGCGGCGGCTGATGCACCGCATGCACAACGAGCTGAAGCTGCCGGTGTACGTGCTCGTCGATAACGACCCGTGGGGCTACTACATCTATAGCGTTGTCAAGCAGGGATCGATCAACCTGGCATTTGAGAGCCAGCGCATGGCCATCCCGGCCGCGCGCTTCATCGGCATGAGCAGCTACGACGCCGAGAAGTTCTCGATTCCCAAGCAGATTCCGATGCCGCTGAAGGACGAGGACACGCGCCGCGCGAAGGAAATCCTCGACTACCCGTGGTTCCAGAGCAAAGAGTGGCAGAAAGAGATCAAGCACATGCTCGCGGTGGGCGTGAAGCTGGAGCTGGAGGTTTTCGCGAGCAAGGGGGATTTTCGCTATATCACGCGCGAATACACGCCGCGGAAACTGAAGGAACGGGATTGGCTGGACTAGTGATTTCGGAAGCACTCCACCGGTCGAGGATTTCAATCAGGACGAGATACCCGACGCCTGCCAGTGTCTCGACGATGTCAATCACAATCGGCAGATCGACCTATCCGATCTCGGGGTCGTTCTAGCGGGCTCCGGCTGTGTGGGATCCCACTGCCAAGGCGATCTTAACCGCGACGGCCGCACCGATCTCTCCGACCTCGGCCATCTGCTCTCGGCGTACGGCACGACCTGCCCCTAAGATTCGCCGCGGGTGAGCGGTGTCTCCCCGGGGCCGTGGGCCAAGGACTGGCTTGAAGCGAGAGAGCAAAGCGGGGCCGGCGGGTTCGGACGGGCGGCGCGCCCCTGATCGATTGGCACGCGTGACTCGTCTGGAACGCGTCGCTCGGGCGCTCACGCCCGGCCGGGCGCTCGCGCTTCTGCTCCTGCTCGGCATCACTTGGCGCGTGTTGCGCTACGCGCTCGCATTCCCCTACTGGGGCGATGAGTCTTTTGTCGGCGTAAATTTTCTGCTGCGCGATTTTCGCGGCCTGATCGATCCGCTCTGGTACGGCCAGATCGTTCCGCTGTTGTTCATGTGGGCCGAGCTGGCGATCAGCCGCGTCCTCGGTGTGCATGAGCTGGGGCTGCGGCTGCTGCCATGCGTCGCGGGTGTGGCGGCGGTGCTCGTGTTCTGGCGCTTCTGCGCGGACGTGCTGCCGCGGCGGGCGGTCGTGCTGGCGGTTGGTTTTCTCGCTTCGTCCTATTACGCCGTCCGGCACGGGGCCGAACTGAAGCCCTATGCGACCGACCTGCTTTTCTCGCTGCTGCTCACGTGCGCGGCGTGGTCGGTCATGACGCACCCGCGCAGCGTCGGCCGATGGGCGCTGCTGATCGTCTTCGCCGCGATTGCGCCGTGGGCCTCGTATCCGGCGGTGTTCGTGTGCGGCGGCATCGGACTCGTATTGGCGTGGCAGTTCCTCTGGCCGGGCGGGAAGACACGATTTCTCAAGGCCGGAATCGCCGGGATGTTCCTTTACGGACTCGTCCTGGGCGGCAGCTTTATCGCGATGTACGTGATCTACGCCCGCCCGCACGCACAGGCTGCGGCGGGATTGACGGAAATCTCGATGTGGACGCAGGCGTTTCCGCCGGTTGAGCGGCCGTGGCTATTGCCGATCTGGTTGCTCGTGATTCACAGCGGGCTGATGTTGGCGTATCCGGTCGGCGGCACGACGCCGGGCAGCGTCGCGACTCTTCTGTTTGTCATCATCGGTGTGATCGCGCTTTGGCGGCGGAATCGCGCGCTGACGCTTCTGCTGCTATCGCCGTTGCCGTTGAATTTCGTCGCGGCCGCCATGAAGGCATATCCGTACGGCGGCACGGTACGAACATCGATCTTTCTCGCGCCGGCGTTCTGCCTGCTGGGCGGATATGGGCTGTATTGCCTGCTGCGCTGGCTGTATCTCGACGGCTTGCGCCGATTACGCCGGGCGCGGGGTAAGCCGGGCGGGGTGTATCTGCGAACTCTGCAACTGTTGCAGCCGCTCTTGCGCTATCGATACGGCGCAACGCTGGTCGTGCTCGCGCTCGCGGCGATTCCGATCGCCGGGATGATCGGCGACGCGCGCGAGCCGTACACTTCTGAGCCCGTGCTGCGCAGTTATACGGCCGTTCGCGACCTCGCTCGTCGAACGCAGCCGGGCGATCGCTGGGTGACGTTCAACGCGGCCTGGGGGCGCGTCGACTACGCCCCGTGGCTCGGCGACTGGCACGGTACCGGCGGGCAATTCGTGTTCGACGCTTTGCGATTTGCGCCGGTGCCGATGGAGTGGGCGCCGCCGGCCGCCGAGGTGCGCGGCGAGCCCCGTCATCGCGTGTACCTGCTCGCCTATCGCGGCTTCAAGGTGATTTTCCCGGAAGCCCAATTGAACGCTTACATCGACGAGTTGAAGAGTCGCTGGGGCGAGCCGAACTACCTGCGATACTTCATCAAGGACCGCAAGGATCCGCCCGAGTTGGAAGCGCTCGACGTTTACATCTTCGACGTGCCCGAGCGGCCGCGATGAAGCGTGTGCGGATCGACGCTCGTCGCCTGCACACCTGGCCGCGCTCGGCGCGGGCCGCGATCGCGCTGCAGCAGCGACTGGTTAGCAAAGTCCGGCTTCGTCCTCCACCCAAGAATCCGCGGCTGCTGGCGGGTGTCGATGCCACGATTTCGCGCGATGCGCGCTCGATTATCGCCGGCGTCGTGCTCTGGGATCTCGCCGACGGAGTGGTCGTGGAAAGTCACGTGGCCGCGCGGCGCGTGACGTTTCCATACGTTCCCGGGTTACTGAGTTTTCGCGAGATTCCGGCCGTGCTCGCGGCGATGCGAAAACTCGCGCGCCGCCCGGACGTCGTGCTGTGCGATGCGCAGGGCATCGCCCATCCGCGCCGCTGCGGCCTGGCGACTCATCTCGGATTGTGGCTGGAAATACCACCGACGATCGGCTGCCGAAATCGAGATTGTGCGGAACGCATGCGGAACCCGGTCCCGAGCGCGGCGCGCGGGCCGAGTTGATCGATAAGGGCGAAATCGTCGGAGACGTCGTGCACCCGCAGCGGAGTGCGGCCGATCTACGTCAGCCCCGGTCATTTGTGTGATCGGGCCGGGGCCGTACGCATCGTGCTGCGCGCTGTACGCGCTATCGTCAGCCCGAACCGACTCGCCGCGCGCATCAACTCGTCACGGCCGCGCGCCTCGCGCCGACGGTTCAGGCGTAGCGGTCGATCAGATACCCCGGCTCGTGACTGAGGAGTGATACACCGGAGACCTGGGCCGCTGTCTGCGCGTTGGCCGCATCCGCTCGGCGATGCTGGCGAAAAGGTCCGCCGACCGCTGAATGAGCTGAAGAACGGGCGGATCACGCTGACCGCCGTCTTCATGCTGCTCATACCCGGCGTCGCCGCGCTGCTGGCGGTTCGACGCGCCGCGGCGGCGACTGCACTTCCGGCACGACGGCACCGACCGCACCGCGTAGGCAGCGGCCGATACTCCGGCCTGAATCGTCGCTTCCATGGCAGCCTCCCGGAGCCGTGCTTGCGCTGGCTCCCGGAAGCCGTGTGTCCGTCGCTGCAACCTGGCGGCCGCAGCTTTCCCCATCTCCCAGTTTTCCAAATGCACCCTAGGCGTGCAAACGCCGGTGACATAAAATGCCGCCGGGCTTCGAAAATCGCGGAGTGGCCGATAGAAACGCAGCCCGACCTGGAAAGGTGGCCGAGTGGCTGAAGGCAACGGTTTGCTAAACCGTCGTACGGGATTTAAGCCTGTACCGGGGGTTCGAATCCCCCCCTTTCCGTTTCTCCGCTGAGATCCATTTGCCAGACACGGTCGTCTGGGCCGCGTGAGCAGATGCGTCGGCAGAGTTCGTCCTCATGAATCAAGACGTTTCCGGCTCGAAACACGCCCTGGGTATCGCCGCGCTGTGCGTGGCGTCGGCGCTGTGGAGCATCAACGGTCCTCTGATCAAATATTTGAACGCCGCGCCGGCCGAAGGTGCGACAGCGCTGGCGGTGCCGGGCGTCGCGATTGCGTGCTTTCGCTCGCTCTTCGGCGGATTGTTCATGCTTTGGCCCGCGCGCCTGGCCTGGGCATGACTGCGCGAGGTGCATCCGGTGTGGCCGATCCTGTCGGTCGTGATGCTCTGGCTTGCTCGCGAGCACGTTTGTGATTGCGAGCGCGATGACGGCACCGCCTCGAACGCGATCATTCTGCAATACACGGCGCGCGTGGGTGTTTGTTCTTAGTCCGTTCGTCCTGCGCGAGAAACCGCGCGCGGCTGAGGCGGGGCTGCTGGCGATCGCGATGGTCGGCGTGGCGGTGATTTTCTTCGGGAATCCGGGCGGCGAGAGCCGCGCGCTGCAGATCGCATTATCGAGCGGGCTTTTCTTCGCCGTACTCCAACTTGTGTTGAAGCGGCTGGCCAACATACGGCCCGCGACCATCGTCGCGATGAATCTATTGGGATGCGGCGTTCTGCTACTGCCGGCGGTGGCGATCTGGGGGCACTTTCATTACACGCCGGGCCAGTGGGGACTGCTGGTCGGGATGGGCGTCGTGCAATTCTCGCTTCCGTACCTGATGTTCTCGTGGGCGCTGAAATACGTGGCGGCGCATCACGCTGCGTTGATCACGCTGCTTGAAGCGATTCTGAATCCGGCGTGGACGTGGCTCTTCATCGGCGAACCGGTCCCGCCCGCGACGATGATCGGGGGACCGATCATCCTGGTGAGCGTCATTGGGTGGATCGTGCTGAGCGTGCGCGGGACCAGCCGGCGGCGAAAAATGATGAACGAAGAGCGAGAAACGAGATAAGATTCAAATATCCTGGGCTCATCACATCGTTTTCTTGCTTCTCGTTTCTCGGTTTGGAAAAAAAGGGCGGGCGAGTCGAGCATGGGCGTTGGCGGGACTCGACTCGCCCTTCATCAGGGGAACGGAAGATTGAAAAACGGCTCGCAAGTGCCGACAGCGCCGAGGCGCTACAGGCTCGATCCTCCTTGAGCCCTCACGAGCCACACTCCCTTGAAATCCGTCGGCCGCGCCGCGCGGTGCCGGCCGTGGCGCTGCTAGCGCCCGCGAGGCACGCCGCGGATTTCGAAACTAACTCTTGGCGGTCGTGGTATCGCCAACCCCCTGCCCGGCGGTCAGCATCTCCACGTCCTTCGTTTTTTCCGACAGCCCCCAGGCCATCAGTTCGTTGCGGATCACTTCGGCCACGAGGGCGGCCGAGATGACGCTGTAATTCAGTCCGAGCACGCGTTGCTCGATTTCACCCGCCAGGATGCGGGCCGTCCCCCGCGCCAGCCGATGCCGTCGTTCGAGCGTGAGGGCGATGCGTCCTTTTTCCCAGGGCAGCGGCTCGCGCACGCCGCGCCGCGAATCGATCACACGGAGCTGCCGTCGCCGCGCCGCGCGCTGCCGACGATGGGAGACGAGCGCTTTCGCGACGTCGCCTAGTCCGGTTTCGGTCAGCACGGTGCGAATGCACTGGAAGATGTAGTCGGCCCTGGGAGGTCGAGGTTCGTCCCAATCCTTCAGATGCATCGCCACGGCCTGGGCCAGCGCGTCGGCATAACGCTCGTCGTACTGGCAGGCGCGCATCGCGTGCGACAGGCAGCGCCGCAATTTCGCGAACTCGAACCGTTCGTGCGATCCGTCGCTTTTGATCACCGAGAGCGTTTGTGATGAGTTCACGTC
>JBGAJB010000093.1:0-8547 GCA_044225155.1 Phycisphaerae bacterium
TGACGCCGTGCTTAGGTTGCTGCGCGCCGCACCTGACGGGCTAACCCGAACAGAACTGCGGGACGCGTTCGGTCGGCACAAGACTGGGGCGGACATCGAGCGCCCGCTGACGACACTTCATCGCGACGGACTAGCTCGTTGCGAGCGGATCGAGACCGGCGGACGGCCCGAAGAGCGGTGGTACGCAGTCGTCTCGCCGACGGCGCGGACCGGAGAAGGATCGATCGCTGGGTGACCTTTGGTCGCTTATGTCGCTTTTGTCGCGACTGGTGCGTGCGCAACAACAGCGTTCCTTGAGCTTTCGGTCGTCCGGCCGCTCACTCTGAGCCGTCCCGCGTGGTGCGGGTCGGAGGAATTGAAATGGCGAATGTGGTCAGGAAGGCTTACACGATGCCTGTGCCGCCGGGCGCGGAAATCGTCGAGCAGCGGGGCAAACGCATCGCGCGCTGGCGAGTCCGGAACGGACAGTTGCGGACCGGCGAGGTCCTGCAGGCCGCCGACGGTAGCCTCCGGGTACGCGGCCGATCCCCGGTCTACACGGCGCGCTTCCGGAATGCGGATGGCGTGGTGGTCGAAGTCTCCACCGGTTGCCGCGACGAGACCGCTGCGCGGGCGTGGCTGGCGCGGTACCAGCGCCAAGAGGAATTGGTGCGGGCCGGCGTGCTGACAGAGACGGAAGGCGAAACCGCGGCGCACGCCGAAACGGCGCTCGCCCGCCACCTCGATGCTTACGAGAAGCACCTGCACGCCAAGGGCGGCGATCCGCGGCGCATCGGAATGGTGCGCGCCCGGCTCGAGCGGATCGTGAGCGAGTGCGGGTTCGTGCGCCTGAACAAGATGACCGGCGAGGCCCTGGAGGAATGGCTGCTCAAACAAACCGACGACCGCATGGCTGCTGCGACCCGGAACGGCTACCGCGAAACCGCTGTCGCGTTCGGCAACTGGTGTCGTCGCACGCGCCGGCTGACCGCCAACCCGTTCATCGACGTCCCACGCGCGGACCAGAAATCCGATCGTCGTCATCAGCGCCGAGCACTCACCGAACTGGAAATCGCCCGTCTGCTCAAGGTCGCTCGACTCCGTCCGCTGGCGGAATATGGGCGCGAGGTCGTGCAGCGGCCGGAAGACGAGCGGAAGGGCCGACAGACGTGGCAGCGGGCAGCGCTGACATTCGACGAGCTGGATGCCGCCGTGGAGCGGGCGCGCGGCGCATTGAAGGAGAACCCGGCGCTCATCGCCGAACTGGACTGTCTCGGGCGTGAGCGCGAACTGATCTACCGGGTGCTGGTCCTCACCGGGCTGCGGAAAGGCGAGTTGGCCTCGATCACCGTCGGCCAAGTCGATCTGGCTGCTCACATGCCGTACGTCGTCCTTGACGCAGCGGATGAAAAGAACCGTCAGGGATCAACAATTCCTCTGCGCCAGGACCTCGCTTGCGAACTCGAAGCGTGGATCGGCGAGCGTCTGGCGCGCTTGCAGGCTGAATGCCTGCGGCTTGGTGATCCGCTACCCGCCCGGCTGCCGGCCGACGAGCCGCTCTTCCGTGTGCCATCGGGGCTGACGCGCATTCTCGATCGCGACCTCGCGGCGGCGGGCATCCCGAAACGCGACGAGCGCGGTCGTGTCGTGGACGTGCATGCGATGCGAGTGACCTTCGGCACGCACCTGTGCGCCGCCGGCGTGCCGCTGCGAACCGCCCAAGCGGCGATGCGTCATTCCAAGCCCGAGTTGACCGCCAACATTTACACCGATCCGAAGCTCCTTGACGTGGCCGGCGCGATCGCCGCGTTGCCCGCGTTCGCCTCAGCCGCCACCACGAAGACCACGCCCGCCACGCGCCGCCGCACGCCGCGCCCCACCAGCCTCGCCGCGACCCCCACGACCGCCGCCGGGTAGCGAGAGCGGCCCGAGTTTCCTTTCCCGTTCCTTCCCCTACTCCTGACTTCTCGTGTCACTTTTGGTCACCGGGTGGCCAAAATGACCCCCGGGACGAGCGCGCAGACCAACCGCCGAAAACGCGTGTAACTCGCGCGTGGGACACGAGTAGGGTACGACTGTCACCCTCTGGCACTATCTAGCGGGAAAAGCGGGTGATGGGATTCGAACCCACGACATTCACGTTGGCAACGTGACGCTCTACCACTGAGCTACACCCGCATAACGGCCGGCGGGCCTCCCTGGTGCGATGAAATCGCTGGAGGATCGCGGCCAATGCGCGAGCTGAACATGATAGCCGAAGGCTTCCGGGTGACAAGTGCGGCGGCGGGTCGGGCCGGGTCAGTTTGCGCTTGTCCGAGTCGGGCGCGTCAGGAAGCGCGAATTGAGCGTCATTCTCGGCCTCCGCGAGAGGGTTGCTCCGCCCCCCGCTCCCTGACGGTCGCGGCTCAGTTCAACCTGACCCATTACCGCGGTCGGGGAGGTCGGGGCACTGCCAAGGTTCAGCAGGGTCACGGTCGAAGATACGTGTGAGACCGCTCGGGACGCGGAAGAGCGGCGCGTCGGCGGGCAGTTGCGCCGGTATGGGATGGCCCGCACCGAGCCGTTCGCGCGGTGAAACTGATTGGATGATCGGCATCCGGCCGAAACGTGGAAGGCCGTCTGTATCACGACGGTACGCACGTTTGCAGACCCGTGGCGCGCCGCGAGCGGATTGCTGACTACGCAATTTGCGGTACTGGTAAAGAAATTTTGCCAGTAACCAATTTGTTTACCGACCGGAATTTCATTGACGCCGCTCGCTCAACTCAGATAACTTCGCCGAAAGCGATCACACTGAATTTGGCGGCGAGTTGGGGCGCTGGCCAGAAGAAAAAAGCGATGGAGCTTGAGATGAACTTCTTGCGAGCCGTGCGAACCCAAACTCATACAGCCCCCGTATCGCGTCAGATTCCGCGCATTGCGCTGGCCGCGATCACGGCCTGCGTCGCGACCAGCGTCGGCGCGTCAAACACTTCCTACAACGGCGATTTCAGGCTCGGAGATAGCAACGTCACGCAGGCGGACACGCTGAGCGACATGTACGTCTACGACGACATCAACGTCATCGATTCGCACGTCACGAGCATCTGGGGCAACTTCCTCGTCTATCAGCAATATGCGTCGTCGTCGCACGGATTGAAGTACGAAATCCGCACGGGGGTCTCGGCCGGCCACGGGGGCATGCTGATTCGAAGCGGCACCATCACGAATATTTCCCAGACGGCCACCGGCCGCTCCACGCAAAACGGGGCCTATCGCGAGGTGCGGATACTCGGCACGGTCGACTTCGACCTGACGCCCGGCGTGTATTGGCTCGGACTGCAGAACGACGAGGGAAACAATCCGCCGGCGCAGTGGACCTCGTTCCTTGCCAAGACGCTGGGCGGCGACGCGGGGCCGGTCAGTGACCCAAATCCCGCGCCGCAGCACTCGATCATCGACAACAGCGCCTTCGCCACGGGCACCGAGTTGGGGGATTGGATTCAGCAAAGCGCGGATTACAGCATCGGCGTGACGACCGTCGGCGTGGGCACGTGCCCCGCTGACATCAATGGCGACGGCAATGTGGACCTGACCGACCTGGGCATCCTGCTGGCGGACTACGGATGCGCCGGACCGGGCCCCTGCCCGGGCGATGTTGATGGCGACGGCGATACCGATCTGAGCGATCTGGGAATCGTGCTGGCCGCCTATGGACAGCCGTGTCCGTGAAGAGGTCGTCTTTCTGGGGCTCCCGCCGCGCCGCATGACTTTCGCGCGGATATCGCCGAGATTGGCCGCGCGCGCGGAAACTTCTGTCTACCCCCATTCGCGTTTGTTCCGGGCGAATCGTTCCGCGACAATTCGACCCGAGCGAAACACGCGAGGGCATGCATGTCAGAAGAAAAACTTCCGACCGGAAGACCGATTGTCGGCGCGCGGCCGTCGCGCGCGGAACTGCCGCGCGCGCAGCGTCTGGGAGTTGGAGTCGTCGGGCTGCATGAGGGTCACACGCTGCTCGTGGCGCTGCAGCAAACCGGCTATTGCCGGGCGGTGGCGGGCTGCGATCTTCGTGATGAGAAGCTGGAGGCGGCCGGGCGAGTTGAGCCGAACCTGTTTCTCACGCAGAGCTTTGACGAACTGCTGGCGCGCGGCGATGTGCAGATCGTCGCGATTTACACGCCGGACGCGCTGCACGCCGAACAGATCGAAGCGGCGTTTCGCGCCGGCAAACACGTGATCTGCACGAAACCGCTGGTCTACGACCTAAGTGCCGCGCCGCGCTTGCTGAGAGCGGCCCGGGAAACGGGGCGACGCCTGATCGTTGGTCAGAGCACGCGCTTCTTCGAGCCGTTCCGGCGGCAGCGCGCGGAGTTCGAGGCGGGTCGCATCGGGCGCGTGGAAGTCATTGACGCGCACTACAACCACCACATGGATTGGTTTTACGAGAAAAGCCCCTGGTCGCTCGACGCGACCGATTGGGCGTTCTTGGGCTTGTCGCATCCGCTTGATCTCGTGCGTTGGTATCTCGGCCGGATCGAAACCGTGCATGCCTTCGGCATGCAGACCGCGCTGGGGCGCCGCTATGGCGTCTCGGGATTTGACGCGTATGTCGTAAACCTGCGGGCCGCCGACGGGCGAATCGGCCGCGTGCTCGGCAACTACGGCATCACTGAGTTGCCCAAGGCGCGCGCGATGATCGAGTGTTTCCTCATGGGCGAGTCCGGGAGCAGCCTCGCGAAATATCCCGAGCTCGAATTTGTGCATCACGACGCGGCCGGGGCGGAGATCGTCGAGGACTATCATCACGCGTTGACGGGGTACTACTTCCGGCATCAGCTCAAGGGCATGCACTTCGGCGAGTTTGCTAACTATGCGGACGAATTCGCCCGCGCGATTCTCGAAGACCGGCCGCATTCGCCGGACTTGGCGGAGGGGCTGGAGACGGTTTGCCTCCTGGACGCGGTGCGCGAGTCGGCCCGCGTGGGGCGCCCGGTGGACCTGGCGCCGCGCATCGCCGCGGCGGGATTGGCCTGAAAGCGATGTGTGTGGCTTCTTTGGAGCGAACCGAATCCGGAAACCAAGCAGTTGGGAAACCGGGCACCTGACTGGAATTTAGGTCTGTGCGCTCTATTACAGTCATTGGCAGTATCAACATCGACCTCGTCGTCGTCGCGGCTCGTCTTCCGCGCGAGGGTGAGACGGTTCTTGGACATGACTATCGCGTGGTTTGCGGCGGTAAGGGCGCGAATCAGGCCGCGGCGGCGGCGCGGTTTGGCGGGGCCGTGCAGATGGTCGGCTGCGTCGGTGATGATGAATACGGCCGGATGGCGTTGGCGAATCTGAGCGAGCGCGGCGTCGGGACGCGCGGGATTCGAACGATTAAGGGCGTCAGCACCGGGGCGGCGCTGATCGTCGTGGATCGGCAGGGCCGGAACCTGATCGCGGTCGCGCCGAACGCCAATGCCCAAGTCCGCACGCCGCGCGGCGCGTTTGACATCGTCGTCTCGCAGCTTGAAACGCCCTATGCCGTGCCACGGGCGAAGCTGTTCATCCTGAATCCGGCGCCGGCGAACATCGACGCGCTACGGACTTCGCGCCGGAGCGCGCGCCCGTTGAGCGGCGTCGACATCCTCGTTCCCAATGAGCACGAAGCCGAAACCCTCACTGGGCGGCGTGATCCGGCGAAAGCTGCGCGCGAATTCATTCGGATGGGCGCCGGGCGGGCCATTATCACGCTGGGAGCGGCGGGCGTGTTTGACAGTGCAGCGAATCAAACCGCGCGGCCATTTCGCGTCAAAGCGGTCGATACGGTCGGCGCGGGCGATGCGTTTGTCGGGGCGCTGGCCGCGGCGATCGCTGGAGGTCGCACCGATCCGGTGCGTTTTGCACAAGCGGCCGCGGCGCTCAAGTGCACGCGCCCGGGTGCACAGAATCTTCCCAGCGTGCGCGAGGTTGTGCAGTTGCTGGAGCAGTAGCCCAACGATCCGCGGTGAATCTCGTTGGAAACGGAAGCCGCCAGCCGAGCCCCCCGACCGTGAGGGAGGGGGCTTCTCCCGCCCAAAGCAGCGCGTTCAGGCGAGCCGCTCCCCGACGGTCCATCGTCCAGCCCGTCAGTCGCAAATCACATGATGCGAAGTCACGACGATGACCGTGTCATGATGAACGCGCAGGTCTGCGTCGTCGTGCTTCCGCGCCAGCGGCTCACCCTCCGTGCCGGCAACGACGCTGCCGTAGAGCTGAATGTTGCCGATGTCGCCGACGAAGCGCGTGCCGAGCGACACGATGCGCCGTCCTTCGAATTCCAGCTTTTCATCGTCATCATCCTTCGCACGCTCGAGCGGAACGACGATCTGGAGCGGTTTATTGTCGGGCAGGAGGATCGTGCGATCACCGTCCATCACGTCGACGACCAGCGTCAGCGGACCGGTCTCCGCGAGGGCCGCACGGCGCACATCCACCTGATACTTGACGCGCAGCAGCCATTCGCCGCGTGAGCGCTCGATCTTGCCGGAGAGCTTGTCGAACTTCACGCCGTGCGAGTGCGAATGAGAGTGCTTCGAGCGCGAACGTTCGGCGCGCCTTTCCGCCACGCCGCGCGGGGCGGGCTCTGTCGCGGGCGCGGCGCGTTCGGATTCGACGGCCGGCTCATCTTGCGCCGTCGCGAAGGCTGTGAACGCGCTCTGCAGCGCAAACAACACCGACACCATCCCGGCCGACAGCCCTTGAATGCGAATCATGCGGACCTCCGCTCAGTTTCGACACTTGGGCCGGCCGATGGTTTGGAAGCGCCGGACCACCGCGCGGCGGCCATTGCCGGACCAGGCGTTTCCGGCGATGCTTGCCGCCCAGCGGCCGCCCGGGTGCGACGGCCCAGGAGTAAGGATATGAAGCTTTTTGCGCTTTCGACGGCCGGTTTGGGACTCACGCTGCTGATGCTGGGCGGCTGCCCGGCCGCCACCGACACGACCGGCAACGAAAACTCAAACAGCACCGACAACATCAATACGAACTCCAGCGGAAATTCGAACGCGAACACCAGCGGCACGAACGAAAACGCGAACTCGTCCAGCGGCGATTTCTCCGCACGCATCGGTCAGACGGCGCCGCTCACCGGCTTCTATCACAACGTCTCGGGCACGGCGCGTATCGTGGATGACCGCACGATCGCCTTCGAGAATTTCAACTACGACGGCGGCGGCCCGGATGTGCGCATCTACGGCGACACCAGCACGGGCTTTTCATCGCCCGTGGTTCTGTCGGGCGACATCGGCGGGCACAACTACGTGAACGAAACGCTGACCGTGACGCTGCCCGACGGCGTCACGCTCGACGACATCAACGCCGTCGCGGTCTGGTGCGTGATCTTCGACATCGACTTCGGCCACGGGACGTTCCAGTAACGTCGACGGCCGACACTCGCCCACGCGCTGCTCAGAGCCTTCGCGCGCCTTTCGCTGGCAGCGGCCGGAGCCATTTTCATATGGAATTCCGCGCCCGCGTTCTGCTAGCATGGCGGTGCGGATCTTCATTTTCCGGAAAGGGGAATAGCAGTATGCGCACGCTTCTGACGACTGCCGCGCTGAGTCTTTGCGCGGTTTCCATTTCACCTGCGGCCGATTGGACCAACAGCGGCGGCGATGCCGGCCGCAATGGCCAGACCTCTGATCGCGGCCCCGACACGGCTTCGAGCGTGATCTGGGCCATGGGTCGCTCGTCGATCATCGCGTGGCAACCGGTCACGCTGGGCGACCGCATTTTCGTCGTACGGCAGAGCGCGTTCCCGCCGGAGCCGAATTCCGACAAGTCGCCGGTGGTGTGCATGAACCTGAACACCGGAGCCGAACTCTGGGCGAAGAACATCACGGCCGCTTCGACGGACTGGACCACCTGGATCGCGGGCGTGAGCAACGATCAGGTGTACGCGGCACGGTCTGGAAACGGCGCGAGCGTCTCGGCCAAGATTCACGCGCTCGATGTGACGGATGGCCACGAGAAGTGGCAGTCAGCGGCGACCGTGAACGCCGGCGCATACGACGGCGTCGTATTTGCCCCCGACGGCGACTTGATCGTCGGCGACTTCAACCAGGTAATCCGCATCAACGCTGACGACGGCGCAACGGTCTGGACGACGCCGCGTCTCTGCTCGGTCAGTTCGAGCTGCGGCGTCGCGCTGCATGGAAACGCGGTCTACACGGCCGAGCCGGTGGTCGGTGGCCATGTCATCGCGCGTTACGACCTCGCCACGGGTGTCCGCCAATATCAGAGTCCGCTCATGGTGGGCTTTACGCTTCAGAACACGCCGATGGTCGGACCGGATGGCACGATCTATCTTTCGCGCACGCAGAACAACGTCGCGACCGACTTCTTCTACGCCTTTACAGACACCGGCGGCGCGCTCGTCAACAAGTGGAATCTGGCCTGCGGCTGGTCGACGGCGTCCGAGTTCGCGGTGGGGCCGGACGGGTCAGTGTACATGCTGGGCACCGACTATCAGGTCAAACGCCTCGATCCGACGACCGGCGCGATCATGAACTCCTCGACGGGCGCGACGAGCGGCAGCTACGCGCCGCGCATGGCCGTGGATTC
>JBGAJB010000093.1:8580-12099 GCA_044225155.1 Phycisphaerae bacterium
CGATCTACTCGTACAACGCTGATTTGTCACTGCGCTGGTCGGTGACGGCTCCCTCCGTCAACATCGGCGCGCCGGTCATCGGCGAAGATGGCACGCTGCTCATCGCATCGACGAGCCGGCTGACGGCCTATCGCACCGCTCGGCCGCCCTGTGCCGGCGACCTGAATGGCGACTTCGTCGTCGATTTGAGCGACCTGGGAATCGTGCTCTCGGCCTATGGCTGCACGGGATCGGGCTGCGGACCCGCAGATACGAACGGGGACATGGTCGTGGACCTCTCCGATCTGGGAGTTGTGCTATCTGCCTATGGGATTCCGTGCCCATAGACGAATTGCAGCAGGCATTCGGGAAAAGCAATTGAAATGGGCCAGGCGGGATTCGAACCCGCACTGGGGGGTTTTTAAAACCCCTGCCTCTGCCGTTGGGCTACTGGCCCGTGTGAGGTCGGTTCGGACAATTCTTCCGCGGCGCGGCACGCACCGCCGATCGGCGCGGCGGCGCCGCGGTTTCTGCGGCAGGCGACCGATCGCCGGGCGTCGCGGATGAATCTCGAATCGCGGATCGCGTCTTCGCTAGTCCTTTAACGGCTTGATCTTGATATTGCGATACCAGACGCGGTCGCCGTGGTCCTGCAGGGCGATGGAGCCGCGTTTTTCCTGGCCGTAGCGGGGCATGCTCTTGAACTTGCTGTCCGCCACCTTCTTTTTCCAGGCGTCGCTCCATAACTCGTACTCGACCAGCTTTTCGCCGTTCAGCCAGTGCTCGACGTGCGGGCCGCGCACCACGATACGGGCCTCGTTGAAGTAGCCGATGGGGCGCGTTACGTCCTTGGGCGGAGCGTAGAGGGCGTAATTCGAGCCGGCCGAGGTCAGCGGATTGCGGCCGTCCGGATGCTCGGCGTTGTCCAGGACCTGCATCTCGGGGCCGGTTTCCCACGGCCAGCGCAGTTTCGGGTCTTCTTTGACGTGGTACATGATGCCGCTGTTGCCGGCCGTGCTGATGCGCCATTCGAGCTTCAGGTCGAAGCTGCCGAATTCCTCGTCCGTGACGAGGTCGCCGCCGCCGGTCGTCCGCACCAGCGTGCCGTCGATGATTTCCCAGCCCTGCGCGGGCTTTTTGCCGAACGCGTGCCAGCCGGCCAGCGACTTACCGTCGAACAGGAGCTTCCAGCCGTCGGCCTTTTCCGCATCGGTCAAGAGATTTTGCTGCGGCTGCTCCGGGCGCGGCCGCACGACGCCGGTGCGCTCGCTCGCGACGTTGTTCAGCATGTACCAGGCTTCGGTGCTCCAGAGTTTCTGTCCGGACTCGGAGTACATCGGCGGCAGCAAGCGAATGTAGGTCAGCTTGCCCGCGATCAGGCCGGGGATTTCGAGGAATACGCGAGTTCGGTCGGGGGAAACACTGGCCGACTTCACCTTCATCGACTCGCCGTCGCGGACCGGGCGGTGTTCCTCCAGATCCATGGGCCACTGTTCGACGAGGAAGCTGTCGGCCTCCCAGCCGCAGCGCGCGTCGAGCGGAGCGGTGAAGATCAGCGTCAATCCGTTCGTAGTCGATTGCACGCCCAGAATCTCGAACGACGCGGCGGCGAGGGGCGTAACGTTCATCGGGCCGGTGGAATTGAAGCGCATCACCGCGCCGTTCAGGCGACTCGGCAGTTCGTCCGGGAAGAGCCGCCAGCCTTCCTGCGCGCCGCCGGGCCAGAGGATGTATTGGCCCGCGTAGCGGCCCTCGGTGATTTTGAGGGAGACATTTCCTTCGGCCGGGATCGCGTCGACCGGGATGTAGAAGAACGACGGGCGCGTCAGGGTCGAGGCCGCACCGAGAGCACGCAGCAACGAGCCCTTGATGTATTCGCCGACGTCGAACTGCATGCCGGGCGTGCCCGCGGCTTTGCTGAAGCCCGGGTTATCACCGACGACGGGAGAACCGTCGCCGGGGAGGCCGCGGCGCAGGGAGGCGATGATTTTCTTCTTGCCCGGGGCAGTTTTCTTCGCTTCGTCGGTCAGCGCTTCGTGCGAAAACGCGGCATCCGGAAGCGGCGCGAATTTCGCGTCCGGCGCGCCGGACTTGCGCCACTCCAGCGCCAGAGCCGTGCCGCCGCCACCCTGATAGTGGCGAATGCGCAGGGCGTGATCGCCGGCCGTGAGTTCTACTTTGGCGTCGCGCGGCTCGGGCGGGTGCGCGCCGTCGTGATCGATGATGAGCTTGCCATCGAGCCAGAGCTTGCTGCCGTCGTCGCTCAGCATGCGCAATTCGTAAGCGCCGGCCTGCTCGACGTGCAGCGTGCCGGTCACTTCGGTGACGAAATTCTCGGGCGACGCGCCGAACGCTTCGCCGCCGTCGCCGAGCTTGATGTTCTTGATTTCGCGCACGACATTCGGAAGCTGGCCCGGCGCAAGATCCGGAATCTCGGGCGAGCCGCCGTCGAATTCCCAGACCTTCAGCACAAGACCCGGCTGCTTATCCGCCGCCGGCGCCGATGCCGCCAACGCCGCGACCAGGACGGCCGCCATTCCCGCCACGCTCAGACGCACACTCGAATTCGTCGTCATCGTTGCTTCTTTCAAAGATGAAAAATGCCGCAACATTGCCATAAATTCGTTCAAACTCGCACTTCGCTACTCCGACTTGGCCTCAAACTTCAGGCCGGTCAGATTGCCGCCGTCGGGGCGCTTCAAGCCGAGGATGAATCCCCAGCCGCCCGCGCCCTGCGGAATCTTCAGCAGCAGGGTATTCCACCCCGCCTTCAGCGAAACGTCGAACCGATCCTCGGCCTGTTGCACGGGCCGCACCACGTTCTTTGAAAAGACCATCTGCCCGTTGAGCCAGACTTTTCCGCCGTCGTCGCTGCCCAGCTCGACGCGGGCCGGTTGATCATTCTCTGACCAGACGGCCGTCTTTACGTAGATGCAGCGATTCTGCCCGCCGTCGATATGCGTGAAGTCGAACATCCACGGATTGGCGGCGTCGGTGATCGCGAGCGGCTTCCACTCCACCTTTTCGCCGCGCTCGGGCGCGAGTTCCGAGTCGAAGAGCGCCGCGCGATCGCGGCCTTTTTCCTCATACACCGGCGACACGAGCCACGCGGCGCAATAGCCGTTCATCTTATCCAGCCATGCGGCGGCTTCCTCGACCTTCTTGTGTGTTTCACCGGACACTTCGAGTTTGGAGAGTTGGGCGAGCGTCGCGCGGGCGGAGTCGCCATCCGCGGCCGCGATGCCGCGAACGACGCTAAGCGCGGCGAGCGTGCCTTCTTCGCTGAGCGCCTTGTTGCCGAGCCAATCGGTAATCAGGCTGAGCGCGGCAGCCGTCGGTACTTCGGCGAGCGCGCTGAGCATCAGCTTGCGGCTGTCGACCGACTCGGTCGCGGGCGTGACACGCTTCAAGAGGGCCAGCGTTTCCGCCGGAGTTCGCGACGACGGCAGGCGGACGAGCCGTACGTAGCCGCGCAGAGCGATCATCCGCTGGGCTTCGTCGGTCGATTTCAGAACAACGTCCGCCAAGTCGTCGAGCACT
>JBGAJB010000094.1:0-12402 GCA_044225155.1 Phycisphaerae bacterium
ACGGCCACCAACGCGCAACCCTACGCGGTGAACGCCTCCGGCCAGACTGTGGGCTGGGCTGTCACCGATGACATGAGCACCCACGCCTATTACTGGTTTAATGGTGACGTCACCGACCTTGAAAATGTCGTGCACTTTTCGCTACGACACCCGTACTTCGGCGTGGGCTATCACCAGGCCTTCGACATTTCCGACGGCGGTCAGGTGGTCGGGAATGCACGCCTGATCGTGAAGTGCATGGAAGTAGACATTACCGCCCAGACGGCGTTTGTGTTGAGCCCGGCCGTACTCACTGATTTCGGAACTCCCTATCCGGGCGACGCACTCGTCAATCTGGGGACGTTTGCTGACCTTTGCGTCGCGCACGACAGCACCGCCGTCGGTATCAGCAACACGAATCTCGTCGTTGGCTGGGCCGACAAGGATACGGTGGCCGGCGTTTCGCACGCGTTTCTTTCGGCGCCTTCCGGCACCGGCTGGCCGCTGACCGACCTCGGCACGCTGGACGGCGGGAGCAACGTGAGTTCCGCCACGGCCGTCAATGATTCCGGCGTGGTGGTCGGCTACTCGTACACGAGCATGGGCACGCTCAACGGTAATGCGGCCTATCACGCGTTTCGCGTCGTACCCTCGGGCGGGCTGTGGTTCACCGATACGAACGCCAACGGCGCGAACGATCTGATGCAGGACCTGGGCACGCTCGGCGGTCTGAATAGCTGGGCACGCGGCATCAACAATGCCGGCGTCATCGTCGGCGAAGCCGACACGGCCGCTGCGTACGTGCACGCCTTCAAGTGGGAAAACGGCACGATGACCGACCTGGGCACGCTGGGCGGCAAGTACAGCAGCGCCAGCTCCGTCAACGAGGACGGCGTGATCGTCGGCTGGGCCGAAGATGCACGCGGCGTACGGAAGGCCGTGGCGTGGATCAACGGCACGATTCGCGATTTGAATACCGCGCTGCTGCCCACGGATTCGCCGGGCATGACGATGACTGAAGCCCGCGACGTAAACGAAAACGGCGTCATCGTCGGCTGGGGCAGCGCGGGCGGCAGTGACGGGGCGAAGGCCGCCTTCCAGTTGCGTCTTGCGTCGGCCGCAGAGATCGCCGAAGCCAATGCGGTTGTCGCCGGCCAGACCACGTCGAACTCCGGTTCGAGCGGTTCAAGCTCGGGCGGTTCCACGGGTAATGACGGCGACGTGCTCATTCCGGTCGATCCGGGCAGCGCGGTCGGTGACGGCACGAGCACGACCGACGACGGCACGGGCATCACGCCGACGGTCACCGGAGCGTGCGGAACGGGTTTCGCGAGCATGCTGCCGCTGACGCTCCTGGGCATTGTGTTGTCGCGCCGGATGCGCTAATTCGTCTCAACGAAATTGGGTGGGTTCCTGCGGCGCCGCCTCGGCATTCCTTAATGCCTGGGCGGCGTTGCGTTTCCACATGGCCTGGGTCGCGCGCGAAGTGGCCGAATCGCGCGTCATGCGGCGATAGTCGCCGGCGCGCAGCTGCGTGAGCGGAATCAGGGGCAGACGCGCCGGCAGGCGCGCAGCGCACAGCTCCGCATGCGTGCCGGCCGGCGCGTGCGCGTTGTGCGGGCAGACCTCCTGACAGATGTCGCAGCCGTACACCCAGTCGCCGATCGCGCGGCCCGCCGCTGCGCTCCATTCGCCGCGCTGCTCGATGGTCAGATAGGAGATGCAGCGCGACGCGTCCATCTGGTAAGGCGCGGGAAAGGCCTGCGTGGGACAGGCATCGAGACAGCGCGTGCATGTGCCGCAGTGGTCGGTCTCGATCTCGTGTGTCGCCGCCGCCAGCGTGGTCATCAGCTCACCCAGCAGCAGATAGGAACCCAGCTTGCGATGCAGCAGGAGCGTGTTCTTGCCGATCCAGCCGATCCCGGCCGCGGCCGCGATCTCGCGTTCCAGCAAAGGCCCGGTGTCGACAAACGGCCGCGCTTCGAATGGCGTCGGTATCTCGCGTCGCATCTCGCTTTCCAGGCGTTCCAGCATTTCGCGCAGCAGGCGGTGATAGTCCGCGCCTTGGGCATAGCGCGCGACTCGCCCGGTTGGTCCGTGCACGGCGGTGGTGGAATCGGATGCAGAATCGGCCGTTCGGGTCGGGGTCTGGCGCTGGTAGGAGAGTGCGACGCAGACGATCGATTGGGCGTTTGGCAGGAGGCCGGCCGGATCGGTCCGAAGCCCTTGATTTCGAGCGAGGTACGCCATCTGGCCGTGGTGGCCGCGCGCGAGCCAGTCCCTATAATACGCGGCCCTTTGCGACGGGCGGACGGGGGCGATGCCGACCAGATCGAATCCCACGCCGCGGCCCAGGCGGCGAATGCGGTCGGAGATGTCCTCGGGCGACATTCCGGCCGATGATAACCTCGTGCCCCGGCACTCCGGGCGGGAGCGTGCATGTTTGACTATGACTGGTTTCACCGCGGCGGTCTGGCCCGGCTGAAGGATGAGGCCAAAGCGCGCTGCGCCCGGCGCAAATTCGGCGCGAGCGGCGAGAACAACCACGAACCCGATGCGGCCGCCCGCGAGCAGCTCGACACGCGCGTGATTCTCTACATGAAGGACGGCCTGACCTACGAGTTGCGGGAGATCGCGGATGTGGGCGCGGCCAGCGCGCTGACGTTCGAATGTGTTCCGGTCGACGATAACTACAAGGCGGGCGCGATCGTGCTGGTCGTACCCTTCGAGGATATCGCGCGGGTCGAAGTGTTCGCCGTTCATCCGGACGACAAGCCGCAGGAGAACATCCGCATCGGCGGCTTCCGGTCGGATCGCGAACGGGACTAACCCAAGGTCCGTTTTCCGGTTCTCGATTCTTGGTACCGAACGGCTGTGTTTCTCTGGATGTCAGAGCCGCGTGGATTCTCGCGATATCATGGGCTACGGCGACGCAACGCCATTTGTAGTCACGGGGAACGTGGTCTTCCGGCGGTCCGGGCGGACGAACCTCCGATTCTGGAAAGCAGTCGCATGAGCTTGGCGCCCAAACTGACGCGAGCCCGCCTCCTCTGCCCCCTCGTTTTTCTGCTGCTGGGGCTGACCGGGTGCCTGCACGAGCCGCGCACGCTGCGAGCGCCGGATCGGTATCCGCACGGGATCGCTTATGTGCTGCCCGGCATCGAGGGCCGGAGCATCTTCAACTACAACATCGCCGTCGGCCTCGACAAGGGCGGATTCGAAGGCGCGGTTGAAGTCTATGACTGGACCACGGGCATTCCCGGCGGCGAGCTGATCAATCTGACCTATCTCGAACGCAATCGGCGCGAAGCCGCCCGGCTGGCGCGGAAGATCATCGCATTTCGCGATCGCAATCCGGGCGCGCCGGTTTACCTCGTCGGTCATTCGGGCGGCGGCGGCGTGGTCGTGCTGGTGCTCGAGGCGCTGCCGCGTAACTATGAGGTCGAAGTGGCGGTGCTGCTCGCGCCGGCGCTGACGCCCGATTACGACCTCAGCGGCGCGCTGAAGAAAACGCGCGGCGGTATTTACAACTTCTACTCCAATCTCGACGTCGGCCTCCTCGGCGTGGGCACGTCCGTATTCGGAGCCATCGACCGCGGGCATGGGCCGTCGGCCGGCGCCATCGGTTTCGACGTTCCCGGCTATGGCAAGCGGCGCGAAACCTATCTCGACAAGCTGCACCAAGTGCGCTGGGTGCCCGAGATGATGAAGGTGGGCGCGGTCGGCGATCACTTCGGCTGGGCAACGCAAACGTTCTCGCAGGATTTCCTCGCGCCACTGCTCCGCACGGGTGAACTGCCGCCGCTGCCTTCTGGAACGCGCCTCGCTTCGGAAGAAGAACTGGCGGCCGATCGACGCGACTCACAATCCGCCTCGCAGCCGCAACGGCCGCTGCGCGCCGGCGAGCGTGATGCGGAGCACGAAGACGAGCGCGGCAAAGTCGATACGCAGCGGCCCTACTAACCGCCGAGCGCGCTGCGCTATTTGTCGGAAGATGGTTGTGAGGCCGGCGCACCGGCGGATTTCGGCACGTCGATCAGGTTGAACGCGTCGCGCGCCACGCCCGCCTTTTCCAGATTTTGCAGCAGTCGCAGCCGGTCGCTCTGCAAACCCGGCTCGATCCGAATCTCCTGCACGAAGTCCGCGCGGATGCGACGCTGGGCGCTGATGAGTTCGGCGGCCTCATCCGGCTCCACGAGCAGATCGTCCACGAATATCTCGCCGCGAAAATCGAATCGCATCGCGTATTTGCGCGGGGCGGCGGCCTGAAACACGACGCGCACCGGCGTGCCGGCGGGCGGAATCACGCTCGAGCGCGCCTGGGCCCACAAGTCGGCATTGCGATCGCTGCGGTTGTGGCTGAGCGCCAGCAAGGCGTGAGGATCCTGGACCAGCGCGATGCCGGAACCTGTCTTGTCCGCTGTCCGAAGAGTTCCGGCGGCGCGCGAACCGGCAAATACAAACGGTCGCCCGGGCGATGGTTTCGCGTACTCGATGCGCAGAATCCAGTCGAATGCATCCACCCGCCGCGGCGACTTTCCATCCTGCCATTCGACGCTCACATCCACGAGATCGCCGGTTGGATCCGAAAAACGCTGGGTCGATTCGTCCCACTGTGACGGCGTGCCGGGGGTCAGCCCGATCAGCCCGAGCGCCAGGTAGACGTTTTGCGCGGTGGCCGTCATCTCGACGACGCTCTCGTGCGCCTTGCCCGGAAAGCAAGCGAAGTATTCCAGCGGCCCCTCACGCAGCGCGATGACACCGTCCACCAACACGCGCTTCTGCTTCCAGTCGATCGCGACGTTGGGTTGAAAGACCTTGGCGCCTTCTGGAGGGGGCTGCGTTTTTCGCGGCGCGGCGGGGGCGTCATCCGGCGGGAATTGGGCTCGGGCGGGCGTGGCGCAGAAAATCGTCATGGCCGCGACGATCAAAAAAAGAAATCGCCCGGCCGGATGCGCCGAGCGATCTCTCGATTCGCGGAAAGTCATAGGGCCGGGATCAGCCGGCCTCGGCCGCACTGAAGGTCGGGAACGCCTCGTCCTCGGCTTCCTTCTGGATCAGGATCTTGGCCTTCAGCAGGATCAGCAGCGTCTGCAGATCCTTCACTGTCGTGGTGTTCGTGAAGGCGCGCTTCAGAACCGGAATCTTGCTAAGGATCGGCACGCCGGCATCGACTTCGATTTCGCCGACCTGCTTCAATCCGCCGAGCAGCACCGTGCCGCCGTCAGGGATCGAGACGGTGGTGCGGATGGCGCGCGTCTGTTGATCGAGGAGCTGCGTGAAGATCGGCGGCGAGTTACCGCTCGCGCCCTGCACCTGGAACCGCTCAAACGCCGGCTCCTCCGCCAGTTCCGTGCGAACCGTGATCGTCACGTAGCGGCGGTCGGCCCCGATGGTGCCTTCGACATCGAGCACTGTGCCGCTGGCCGTGGTCTGAATGACGGGCTGCACGGCGACCGCGCCTTCGGCGACCTGCGCCGTGACGCTGCTGACGTACTGACGGCTGCGGCTGACCGCGACCCACGCGCGCTGGCCGTTGAACATCATGAGGCGCGGGGCCTGCACGATGCTCGACCGGCGATTCGCCTGCGTCGCGCGGATCAGGAAGTCAACCTGGAGATTGTCGAGGAACGAACCCGCGACGCTCAAACCGGGCGTCGCCTGCGGATTCGCGAACGAACCCGGGATGCCCGTGTTGATCGAGCGCGGATCGGCCAGGCCGATCGAATTCTGCGCCGCGCCGATCGGCGTCAGCGCGTCGCTGAAGGGATACACGCCGCTCTGGCCGTTCGGGACAAGACCGGGCGTGTTGTAAGGCTGATTCGGAATCGTGCCGGTGTTCAGTCCCTGACCGAGGGCCGGCGTGGCGGGCAGGATGCCCGAACGCGAGAACTGTCGCGGGATCAGGAGCGGCGCGCCGGTGAACGGATCGTTGAGGCCGGCGCCCTGGTTGTTGAACGCGCGATCGAAGCCCGCGCCGGATTGATTGAAGACGAAATCGAGATCGACGCCGAGCTCTTCCAGGAAGTTGCTCGACACGATCAGGAAGCGCGCCTCGACGCCGATCATCAGTGCGCGCGTGTCGCGCAGCTGACCGAGCAGGTCGCGGACCTGGCGCTGCGCCTCGGAAGTCTGGTAGACAATGAGCTGGCCGTTCAACTCGCGGAGCGCGCCCTGGCCGCCGCCCGTCTCGCGCCACGAGTCCGGATCGACCGTGGTGCGGATGATGTCCATGAGCTGCTGAACGCGCGGGTTGAGCTGGCCCATCACGACCGTGCCGCCGAAGCCGTCTTCGTTATCCGGCTGCAGGCGGCCGTTGCTCGCGATCGCCGTGGTCGCCGAAGATCTGGCTCCGGCCGCGGCCGTTGCTCGGCCCATCGACCGGGCCGACCATGTTGTGCGGACCATCGGTGAAGTTCGGCGCGGTCACGATGAGGTCGCGAATGTCGTAGACCTGGATGAACTTGTCGCGATTGAGCTTGTCCTTGCTGGCGATCCGAACCACGCCGTTGCTGGTCTGGAAGCCGAGCTTCACATCGCCGCCGACCTGACTCAGCACTTCATTCAGCGCCGTGCGAATCGAGACGTTCTGCAGGTGCAGGTTGACCGGCTTGTCGCGCTCAATGGCGTTCGCCTCGAGGTCCTGCCAGTCCGGATTCACGTTCAGATTGCCAAGCTCGGTCAGATTGGAAATCACGTCGCTCAGCGGCTGGTCGTCGAACGAAATGTCGTCGAGGCGATCCTCCAGCTTGCGGTTCAGCTCCAGATCGTCGCCCGGCTGAGCTGCCGCCTTCGAGGCCGACGCGTCGGGCGGCCGATGATCTCCAGCCAGTTCTTCGGATAAAGAATGTCGCTCGTCCACGGAATCTTGACTTCTTCAGTGGCCGTAAAGACGTTCTGCGACTCGCGATCCGCCACCGATTGCAGCAGGCGCTGGTTTTGCAGTGCGGCCGCATCGTCGTAAGACGCCTTCAGGTATTCGGCCTGCGAGTTACCCGGATCGAGGGCGGCAAGCGCGTCCGTCGTCTGGGCGGCGTCATGGAAGCGACGCTCCTTCTGGAAGCTGGAGGGCGGTCTTGAAGAGCTGTTCGATCTTTTCCGCGCTGGGCCTCGTGCTCAGCCTTCGCCTTTGGCGATCTGCTCGGCCACTTCCGACGCTGCGTCGCCGCAAGGTCGGCCTGCGCCGTGCGGGCTTCGTTCTGCAAACTCTCCTGGGCGGCCTTGGCGATGTCGCGCTTTCATACTGCGACGCCGGACGGGCGTATGCCCGATTCGCCTCAATCACGTTGATCGCATCCGCCGCAAATTTCAGGGCTGCGTCGTAGTCGCCCTTGGCGGCCTCTTGGCCAGCCTTGTCGATCGCCTGCTTCATCTTCGCGACGGCGCGCTGCCAGAGCAGTTCATCGCGGTTGCGCAGCTCGTCGACCATCGTCTGCGGGCCGGGCGGCGTCAGGTTTTCCGGCGTCGACGTGGGGGCAAGCGGCGCCTCCTGGACGACGTCCTGCGTCAGCGCGGCCTTGGGCGTCATGTCATGTGCTGGAGCGGGCGCGGGCGTCGGGGCCGGCATTTCCGGCTGGGCGGCAGCCGGTTCTTCGGCCTTTTCCGGGCCGGAGGGCTTCGCGGCGTCGGACAACTGTTTCTGTTCGAGTGCCTTGCTGAGCTGCGTGCGGGACTCGTCCTTCAATGCCGCGCGAGCGTACTGATTTTCCGCGACGGTGCGGTAGAGGCGCTCCGCCTCTTCCCAGCGGCCGGGCGCTGAAAGCCGCGTCGGCGTTGGTCTTGTCCTGCTCGCCGCGCTCGCTCAGGCGAATCGCCTCGGGCAGTACGCCCAGCAGGCGGTCGTACGTCGCCGCGTCATCGGCTGACAAGCGAGAGCGGTCGACGCCGTTCAGTGTCGTCAGCGACGACATGTATGCGCCGTTGTCGAACAGAGACTTGGCCTCGGCCACCTGCGGGTCGCCCGCCAGCAAGGGAGCCGACAGGACAACAGCCGCGAGCAGAAGGACAACGCCGCGTCGCGTCGAAGTAACCATGATTCTCCTCGCCAGAATATCCAACCCCGCTGCGGCGGCCGGCTACGCGTTCTTCCGCCTACGCGGGAAACCAGACGGGCCGCGGAGGCAGCTTCGTCTTCCAGGGGACGCAATCAAATTTTCTGACAGGTGCATCGGCCGACCGCGCGGCCGCGGGAAGGGCTGAAAAACAGGCCAATCGACAGGCCGACTTCGATTCAGGCGCGCGCCACGCTATCATCGCGACATGCGAGCAGCAACGAGTGCGGCCACCCCGAAATCGATCGACGAAACGCGCGAATTCGCGGCAGCGGCCGCGCGCATCGCGCTCGACAATCGCTGTGGATGTGTCCGTCTACGACCTGCGCTGGCTGAGCAGTCTGGCCGACTATTTCGTCATTGGGACGGGTAGGTCGGGCCGACAGATGGGCGCAGTGCTCGACCGCATTCAGGAACACGCGGCCGCGGTGGGCCGCAAGCCGCTGGCCAACCCGGACAAGCGCTCGACGACGTGGATCCTGGCGGACTATGTGGATGTGGTGGTCCACCTGTTTGATCGCGACCACCGCAGCTACTACGACCTCGACGGTCTCTGGGGCGATGCCCCGCGCGTCCCCGTCGAAGCAACGCAGCGGTGGCGCAATTAGCTGGAAGCCGCCCTCGGCCGCGCTGGGCGACGAGCAGCGCTTACTCACTCCACCGAAACCGCGCCAAGCCGACGCTGAAGCTGACGATCCCCATTCCCACGAGCACGGCACAAGGCAGCAGCATCTCGCTCAGCGAAAAACGTGCCAGATCGTGCGCCTTCCATCGCCAGGATCGACCAGCGGACGGGGCTGATCACGCCGAGCGTCTGCATCCAGGTCGGCATGAAGAACAGCGGCACCATTCCGCCGCCGACCATCGCCAGCACCATGAGCACCGCCCAACAGATGCCGCTGGCCGAGCGCTCCGTCCGTCCCAGCACCGCGAGCAGCAGCATCACACCGCAGAAACAGAACGCGACCGACCCGAACGCCGGGCAGCAGGAGCAGCGGCGTCGTCGAAGGCACGCCAAACACGAACATCGCGAAGATCAGCATGAACACGCTGACGCCGAGGACGGTGAGCAGGCACGCCAGCGCTTTCCCGCCCAGAATCTGTCCGCGATCGATCGGCGCCATGCGCAAGCGCACCAGCGTTCCCGACGACCGCTCCTGGACCAGCGACAACCCGAAACCGGCCGCACAACCCATCACCGCCCAGATGATGCCTTGCGGGATGGTGATGCTGAACGCGTTGGTCGGCCCGTTTCGCTTGCGGACTACGTCGATCTTCTCGAAGCGGATCGCCGCAAGGGTGCCATGGCGGCGCGGTCAAAGGGAACCGTCGCGCCGCCTTCAGGCTACGCCGAGCCCTGGCTGGAAGCCGTGCTCGGGCGCGAATCCGCCTGGTCCGCGCGATCCGACTGATCCGCGAGCAACTTCTCGAGCGAGCTGCAGCGAACGTGCGCCGTGCGGTTCAGCCGGCCGCATCCGGTGAGTCGTCACGCCAGTCGCCCAGCCATTGATCGAAGTCGCCGAGCATCGCGCGCGGATTTCCAAAACCCTTCGCCAGGCGCATGAAGCTCTGCTGCGTCAGCAATCCTTCCAGCATGGCGCTCTCGGCCTGCCGTGCCGGATCGACCGCGATCTGGATGTGGGGCCCGTTGCCTGAGAAGAGATTGAACATGCTCCGCTGCGCCGCGCCGAATCCCGGCGGCAGGGCCACCATCGCCGTGACCGCGCCGCGACGTACGTCATTCAGCGCCTGATCGCGGGCGCTCCGCGTCACCTGGAAGGATTTGTTGGCCGCCAGGTCGTCGGCAAACCGCTCCGAGTCGGGGGTCCGGTCCTCATCCACGACGGCGATCGGAATGCCCGCGCTCTCCCCGCCGCTGCGCGAAAAGATCATGCCGAAGAACGTGGCATAGATCAGCGGAAAAATGAACGCAAAGAAAAACCCGGCCCGGTCGCGCAGCAAGAGCCGCAGGTCCTTTACCGCCATCAGCCAGATCGCGCGCATCAGGTGCTCCCGCCGGGGATTCAACCGGCCACCATTTGGATCAGCAGAACGACAACATCCAGAACAAGACTGATCCATTCCGTAAGGGGCGCGGGCTTTCGCATGGCCGCCTCAATCCCGCAATTGCCGGCCCGTCAGATGCAAAAACACGGTTTCGAGGTCCGGGCGCAGCACGCGAAACTCGTCCGGCTGCGGCCCGTTTTGCAGGCGCGCCAACTCGGCCAGCGGGTCGTCCGTTTCGAGCGTTTCTTCCTTTTCTCCGCGCCGGACAAGCAGTCGCGAGCGTCCGCCGTGGGCCCGGATCAGATTCGACACGGTATCGAGCGCGAGCAGCCGGCCGTGATCGATAATGCCGACGCGATCGCAGAGGCGCTCGGCCTCCTCCATGTGATGCGTGGTGAGGATGATCGTGCGGCCGCCGCGCTTCAACTCGATGATGCGGTCAAAGATCGCGTTGCGCGACTGCGGATCGATCGCCACGGTCGGCTCGTCCAACAGCAGCAAATCCGGCTCGTGCAGCAGCGCGACGGCCAGATTCAAGCGCCGCTTCATCCCGCCCGAGTATTCGCTCACGCGGCTGTGGGCCCGCTCGGTGAGTTGGACGAATTCCAGGCCCCAATGCACACGCTCCTTCAGCCGCGCGCCGGCCAGCCCCTGCAACCCAGCGAAGAACGCCAAGTTTTCCTCGCCGGTCAGCTCTTCGTAGAGCGCTGCGCGCCTGCGCGGCGACGCCGAGTTGCCGCCGTGCGGCTGGTCGGCCGATCACCCGTCTCGCCGATTCGCACGCGGCCGCCGTCCGGCTTGAGCAGGCCGACGGCGATGTTGAGCGTGGTCGTCTTTCCGGCGCTCGGGCCAAGGCCAAAAACCTCGCCGGGCCGAATTTCGAGCGAGAGATCGTCCACGGCGACTACGGACCCGAAACGCTTGCTGATCTGGGTGAGGGTGAGCATGTCCGAGGAATTCTGCGCGCCCGCGTGAGAATTCGAAAGCTGGTTTGGAATCGGCGTGCCTTCACGCGCGAGTAAGGGCCTCCCATGAGCGACCACGAGTGATTCCTCACGCAGGGGGCGGCCTCGAAAACCGCGCTTCGTCCCGGTGCTGCGCGGTGTTCTCATTGATTTCCAGCAGACGGGCGCATGGCAGCGATACGGGAGGTCTTCCTGCAAAGCCCCGCTCCTCACGGTCGCGGCTCGGTTCAGACAGAACCACTGCCGAAAACCGCACAGCGGTGATTTGATTTCCAACCCGTCACGCCGCCTAAGAATAGATGGCAACTTCTCGGGTTTCTTCACGGAGCGCTGACATGAATTTTCGGCCGGCCACCGGCGTCACGCGGTTCGCGCTGTGCTGCCTCGCGTTCGCGGCCGCCCCGGCGCTGGCCCAGTTCAGCTTCACTGATCTCACGGGGCTGGGCGGCGATCTGGTGAGTTTGTCGCCGGATGGAGCGACGATCTATGGGAGTTCCGACGCACCGGGATTTGGTCGGCCGCTGTACTTCCGGAACGGGCAGATCACGTACCTACCATATCTGGGCTTTGGCAATGGAATCGCGCGGGCGGCCGCGCCGGACGGCACGATCGTCGGGCAAGTGCGAGCCGGCAGCAATGAGACGTTCGGGGAAGCGGCCGTCTGGAAAAGCGGGGCGCTGAGCCTGCTTGAACATGCTCCGGGTGGAATCGCAGCGGACGCCTGGGCAATTTCGGCGGACAATCACGTGATCGTTGGTAATGCTAGCCTCGCCAACTCGCTGACCCAACCCGCCCGCTGGGTGGACGGGCATGTTGAGCCGCTCGGCGACATTCCCGGCAGCAACTCCAACGGCACTGCGCTGGCCGTGAGCGCCGATGGCTCGGTGGTTGTCGGCGAAGCCGGAGGAAACAACAGGGCTTTCCGCTGGACGAATGGAGTCATGGAAGCGCTGCCGCTGATCAACGGCCAAGATATCAACGATTCGTCCGCGTTCGACGTATCGGCCGACGGACGAAGAATTGTGGGCAAGCAGGATCATCTCAACTTCCTGACTGACGCTCTTCTTTGGGAAGATGGAGTTCCGCGCAATCTCGGCTACCTGCCCGGAGGCAATAAGTCGTTTCCATTGGCAATTAGTGCGGACGGCAATCTGGTTTTTGGAAATAGCGGAGTCGGATTCACATTCCGCGCGTTCATTTGGGACGACGTGAACGGGATACGTGATTTCGCACAACTCCTGACCGACGCCGGTGTTGATCTCAAAGGCTGGACGCGCCTGGATCACATCCTGGACGCCTCCGCCGACGGCCATACAGTCTTCGGAACCGGCATCAACGCGCATGGCGATCCAGCCTACTTCCTCGCCACAATCCCCGAACCCGGCACACTCAGCCTCGCG
>JBGAJB010000095.1:0-11916 GCA_044225155.1 Phycisphaerae bacterium
CGCGCTTCCTGGTCTATGCGGCCGCCCTCGAGATGCACCCGCTCGACACAGCCCAGCGGGTCGGCGAGCTGCGAAAGGCGCACGGCATCGGCTACTGCAACATCACGAAGTGCTGCACGAAAGTGTGCCCGGAGCACATTCACATCACCGACAACGCGATCATTCCGCTGAAGGAACGCGTCGTCGACGAGTTCTATGACCCGCTCCGCATCGCGCTGCGCGTGCTGACCGGCGGCTAGTACGCGAGCACCAACGCATTGCGCTCGCGCGTCGGTCGCACATCTCGGTCTGACCTGCGTTGTTCTGAACCACGCACGTGAATAGCGAGCAGGTGGAAACGTTTCGTCATGGGAGGCGTCTCAAGCTGCTCCCCGTCGCTCACGGTCACGGTTCTGTTAGATGCCGCTCCCGCCAACGTTTCAGGGGCTAGTTTCCGCCGGCCGGCGCCAATGCGGGTAGGGCTGCGGGCTCAGGGTGCGTCGGCGACTTGCGTCGCCACCACGATCCAACTTGCTCCATGAATACGTAGAACACCGGAGTGACGAAAAGCGTCAGCGTCTGCGAAAAGAGCAGGCCGCCGACAACCGCGACTCCCAGCGGCTGGCGCGACTCTGCGCCGGCGCCCGCGCCGATCGCGATCGGCAGCGTGCCCGCCAGAGCGGCCATGGTGGTCATCATGATCGGCCGGAAACGGACCAGGCACGCCTCGCGGATTGCTGCGACGGACGAAAGTCCGCGCTCGCGTCGGGCCTCGACGGCAAAATCGACCATCATGATGCCGTTCTTCTTCACCAAGCCGACCAGCATGATCACGCCCACGAACGCGAAGAGATTCAGGTCCATGCCGAACCACATCAGCGTGGCCAGCGCGCCGAAGCCCGAGAGCGGCACGGCCGTCAGAATCGTGATCGGATGGATGAAGCTCTCGTAGAGAATGCCGAGCACGATGTAGATCACGGCAATCGCCAGCGCCAGCAACAGCAGCATGCCTTGCTGGCTCGATTGAAAAGCCTGCGCGGTGCCCTGGAATGAGCCGGAGATCGTGGCCGGCAGTACGGTCCGCGAGAGATCCTGCACCTGTGCGACGGCCGGCCCGAGCGAAGTGCCCGGCTTCAGATTGAACGAGATCGTGACGGCCGGAAGCTGGCCGAGATGATTGACCGAAAGCGGGCCGACGGTTTGCGAAACTTTCGCCACGGCATCGAGCGGAACAAGCTTCCCCGTCGCTCCGGCCCGCACGTGCAGCAACGGCACCGCGGCTAGTTCACGCTGCTTCTCCGGCAACACCTGCACAATCACCTGATACTGGTTGTTCGACCCGTAAATCGTCGAAACCTGTTTTGAGCCGTAGGCGCTGCCGAGGGCCGTTTCGATCTGTTCGGCCGTGATGCCGAGCGCATAGCACTTGTCACGATCGACCTCGACATTGAGCTGCGGATTCCGAAGCTGGATGTCGGCCGTCACGTCCTGAAAACCGGGCAATTCGCGCATCTTGTCGACCAGCTTCGGCACGGCATCGTAGAGCTCGTCGGTGTCGAGGCCGGTCAGGGTGTACTGATATTGGCTCTTTGTGAGCTGCGCCCCGAGGCGGATCGGCGGGATGTTCTGCATGAAAACGCGAATGCCGGGTACGGTCGCCAGCTTCGGACGCATCTCCTGTATGAACTGATCCACCGAGACGTTTCGCTGGTCGCGCGGCTTGAGCCGCATGAAGAGCGTGCCGGTGTTCATCGTGGCCGCGTTTCCGCCGCGCTGGCCGATGCTGGACATGAATGATTCGACGCGCGGGTCGGCTTTCACGATTTCGGCGAGCTGCGCCTGCTTGGCGACCATGGCGTCGAAGCTGATGCCCTCGGCCGCCTCGGTCTGACCGAGCACGCGGCCGGTGTCTTCGCTGGGCAGAAATCCCTGCGGAATGTGCATGAATAGATAGATCGTCGCCGCAAGCACTCCGCCCGCCACGAGCATCGTGAATGCTCTCGCGCGCAGGACGAGATCGAGCAGGGCCGCGTAGATGCGCAGCAGCCCGTCGAAGCCGGCCTCGGTAAGACGGAATAGCCAGTTGTGCTTTTTGCCCTCGACGTGCGGGCGCAGAAAACGAGCGCACATCATGGGCGTGAGCGTGAGCGACACGACGCCGGAAATGAGAATCGCCACGCCAATCGTTACGGCGAACTCGGTCAGCAGGCGTCCCACCAACCCGCCCATGAACACGAACGGAATGAACACGGCCGCAAGCGAGATGGTCATCGAGAGAACGGTGAACACGATCTCGCGCGAGCCGTCGAGCGCGGCCTGAAACACGCCTTTGCCGCCCTCGATGTGCCGAACGATGTTTTCAAGCACGACGATCGCGTCATCCACGACGAAGCCTACCGCCAGCGTGAGGGCCATGAGCGAGAGATTGTCGAGGCTGTAGCCCAGCAGATACATCGCCGCAAACGTGCCGAGCAGCGACATGGGGATCGCGACGGTCGGAATGATCGTGGCCCGCACATTTCGCAGGAACAGGAAGATGACCATCACGACCAGGCCGAGCGTGAGCCAGAGCGTGCCGTTTACGTCGCGCACGGATGAACGGATGCTCTCGGAGCGATCGAAGAGCACGCTGACGTCGACGGCCGGCGGAATCTGGGCTTTCAGCTTCGGCAGCAATGCGCGGATGCGATCGACGACTTCGACGGTATTCGTTCCCGGCTGCTTCTGAATCTGAAGCACGATCGAGCGATGATCCACGAGCCAGGTCGCGACCTTGTCATTCTCGGCCGCGTCGATGATGCGCGCGACGTCGTGCAGACGCACCGGGTTTCCGCCGCGGACCGCGACGATGAGGTCGCGATAGTCAGCGGCATTCTGCAATTGCCCGTTCGACTCGACGGTGAAAGCCTGCCGCGGCCCGTCCAGGAATCCGAGCGGTAAGTTCACATTGGCCGCCCGAATCGCATCGGCAACCTCGTCGATGCCGATACCGCGGGCCGCGAGCAGGTCGGGGTCTACCTGGATGCGAACGGCGAATTTCTGCGAGCCGTTCACCAGGACTTGCGCCACGCCGCTGATCGTCGAAATGCTCGGCGCAATCAAAGTCTCGGCGAATTCGTTCACGGTGTACATCGGCAGCGTCGCTGAAGCGAGCGCGATGTACAGCACCGGCTGGTCGGCCGGATTGACCTTGCGGTAGGAGGGTGGCGTCGGCATGTCGCGCGGCAGGCGCGACCCCGCGCGCGCGATCGCCGCCTGCACATCCTGCGAAGCGGCGTCGATGTTGCGATCGAGCGAGAATTGGAGCGCGATCTGCGTCGATCCGAGGAAGTTGGTCGAAGTCATCGAGTCGAGACCGGCGATGGTTGAAAACTCGCGTTCGAGCGGCGTCGCGACTGACGAGGCCATCGTCCCGGGGCTGGCGCCCGGGAGCGTGGCGGTTACCGACACGGTCGGGAAGTCCACGTTCGGCAAATCGCTGACCGGCAGCACTCGATACGACATCGCGCCGAAGATGGCGATGGCGGCCATGACCAGCGTCGTCATCACGGGCCGCTGAATGAAGAGCGCGCAAAAATTCATGAGCCGCTCGCCTCCGCTGGCCGCGACTCTGGCTTCTCGGCGATCGGCGCGGCGGCTTGGCTGGTGGGCGCCAATACCGGTGCGGGAACTGAGGGAGTTGATCCAGGTTCCCGTTCGGCGAGCGCGCCGGATGCCGCGGGTTGCGTCGCTGTTGCGGCGAGGTCGCCTTCGTTCTTGATCGTGACCAGCGTTCCGGGGCTCAAGCGCAGTTGGCCGTCCGTGACCACGGTCTCTTCGGGCGCGACGCCGCGCGTGATGACGATGCCGCTTTCCGTCGCGAGCCCGGTGGTCACGGTGCGGGCTTCGACTTTGTCATCCGGACCGATCACGAACACAAACTCGCGATTCTGCCCGGGTTGGACGGCCGTGCGCGGCACGACCACGACTTGTCGCAGATGGCCGGTGGTGAGCTTTACGTTCAAGTACTGGCCCGGCCACAGCCGACGATTTTCATTCGAGACCGTGGCTTTCAATCGCACCATGCCGGTCGAGCGATCCACGGTGCTGTCGATGAACGTCAGCCGGCCCACTTCCTCGCCGTTTTCGTCGCCCGGAATGGAAACGCGCACCGGAAGCGTGTCATCTCCGGCCGCGCGAACCTTCGGCAGATGGCGCTCCGGCACCGAAAAGGTGACGTAGATCGGCGCGATCTGCGTGATCTCCACGAGTGCCGTCTCGTTGGCCTTGGTGATCGTGCCGCGGTGCGACATGACGCTGCCCGTGCGACCCGCGACGGGAGAGCGAATCGTGCAATACTCGACGCGCAATCTCGCGGAGGCGAGTTCAGCCTCGTCGGCGCGCAGCTGCGCGGCCTTGGCATCGGCGTCGGCGCGCTTCTCGTCGCGCTCGCGCGGCGAACCTTGCTTGTTGTCGAAAAGCGCCTGCACGCGATCCGCTTCTTTGGCAGCGTCGGCGGCGAGCGCCTGATCGCGCGCGAGGTTCGATTCCGCCAGGAGCAGGGCAGCTTCAAACGGCCGCGCGTCAAACGTGAAAAGCAGTTGACCGGCCGCGACTTCGTCGCCGTCGTTGAAATGCACGCCGATCAGCTCGCCGTCGATTTGCGGCTTGATCGTAACGTTCGAATACGCCTCCACCCAGCCGATCGCGGTGACGTCTTCGTCCACGTCGCGCTGCGCGGCCCGCGCGGCGTTCACGGGTACGGCCGGCGGCGCGGCCGGGGCGGCGGGCCTGGTCGGCGCAGGGTCGCAACCGGTGCACGCGGAGAACAGGCAAATGGCTGCGACGGCCGAACCGGCCAAACGGCTCATGAAGACTTCCTCAAAAGACTGCGACCGGAGCCTCGACGACGAGCGCGCTCCGAGTCCGTCAACATTCCATCGAACAGGACGTCAACAATGCGTGCGACCTGCGTTTTCAGCGGTGCGCGGCGGCCAGCGAAATAGTTCATGAACATCGTGCCGTAGAGCGTGCTGCCGACGACGTCGCGCAGCGCCTCGGGCTCCATGCGGCGGATTCGCCCGGCGTCCATCAGGTCGGAGTAGAGCTTGTTCCAGCGGGCAGCATTGGCCGCACGATGCGTGACATACGTCGGCGTGCGCGTATCGCCCAGAATGGCGCGTTCAAGCATCACGATCTCGACGAAGTGCGGGTGCGCATCGAAAAAGCGTAAGTACGCCTCGACGGCGGCGGAAATCGTCTCGAGCGGGTCGGTGACGTCTTTCAGCGCCTCATCGATCGCGGCGCGCATCAATTCGAGCACGCGCTGCGCCGCGGCGAGGAAGAGCTTTTCTTTGCACGGGAAATAGCGATAGACCGTGCCCTTGCCGACGCCGAGCTCGTCCGCCAGAACCTGGAGATCGGTCTCGTGATATCCGTCGCGTGCAAAGCTCTTCATCGCCGCGCAAAGAATCTGCTCACGCCGCTGCTCCGTAACTTTCGGAGCCGGCGGTCGGCCGGGCCGGCGTCGAGATTGGGGGTTGCGCGGCACTGCGCGTGGTCCTGACCTAATTAACGGACGGACGCGTCCGTCCGCTTGGTCTCATTATAGCGCACCCGCCGGAAAACGGAAATGCAGTCGGCTGAGCCTGAGTGCGTTTGATCCGAACCGCGCACGTGAGTAAGCGGAAAATGGAGCGGATGCTCGACTCCGAATGGAATTCGTACCCCGCTCCCTGACGGTCGGCGCGGATCCATTACTTGCGCGGGTCGAGTTGTCTTGATTTGGAGGAGAATCAGAAGCGCCACGGCAACTGTTGCCGCCGATGCCGAAAGAGCAGGCCCAGCGTACGAAACAGCACGTAGCCCAGATAGAGATTCACCGCGCCGGAGAGGACGGGAATCGTGAGACCTGCCCCGATCTTTGCGAAAAGCCGACCCCAGCCGCTCAGCGTCTCGATCCATGCGATGGCCGCGCCGAGCAGCCAGGTAAAGCCGAACCAGCCGATGACGGTCGACACGAGGATCGCGCACGCCATGAGATAGAGCGGACCGATCGCGACGACGCATCGAAGCAGCCAGTCCGGTCGCAGGTAGTACCACGAATCCGTCAGAGCGATCGTCATCACCGCCACCGGCCACAACATCCAGCCGGCCGCGAAGAGGCCGTAGATCATCGCGGCGCGCAGCGGGAGATTCGGCATGAGCCACTCAGCAATGAGTGCCGGGGCAGAGCAGGCGATGGAAATTGTCCAGAGCCAGACGAAGGGCATCACGCAATCGTCCCACCAGCTCCAATCGGATTGCACCCAGGGAATTTCATCTTCGCCGTCATTCGTGAGCCGCATGACCGACCAGTAAAACTGGATCATGTAGCCCATCACGATCAATTGCAGAATGCCGGCCAGCGGCAGCGTTCCGTAGCTGCCGAGCATGAGTATCAGCGTGGGCGCGCAGATGGCGATTGCCATCACGAAGATGTTGACGGCATTACGCTGCACGCCCGCAAAGTAGAAACTCGCCACCAGATCGAGGGCGAACGGGCGAACCACGCGCGGCGTGCCGCCGCCGGCGAACATCCCGCTGGCGCTACGCGGCCTCAACCCGCGCAGCGCCGAATTCACCGTGGCCTCGCTGTTGGCGGCAATGACGCGCCCGGTCAGGCCCGGCGCGCTCCCTTCGGGCGCCAGCGTCAGCCCGCCATGGTCGATCAGGATCGCCTCGCGCAACTCGCCCGCGTCATTCTGAATCGGCTGAAGCGGCTGGTCGGCCAAAGCCGCCTTGACGTCGGCGTCCGTAATCGCGATCGGGCGGCGGCAGCTCGGACAGGTGACGATCGTGCCGACCGTCGCATTGCGAATGCGATACCGTTTGCCGCAGGCGCAGCGTCCCCGGATGTCGAATGGCAAGGGAGGCGCAAAGGATTCCGGCTGCATCCCGACGCTCCGCACCCGGCGCGGCCACGACGCTTCTCACAGACGTCGTCCGGCCCGGCGCACGCATGATACTGCCGGTAATTACGGCATCGCGGCTAGAAAGCAGCAGCGAATTTGGAACATCCGGGGACGCCGACGGTCAATTCCCAAAGTGCGCGAGGATCACTCCCAGTTCGCTCAAGTCGATGCCGCCGTGCTCGTTGCGCCGGGAGCAGTGGCTGGATGCCTCGCGGTCGCGCGCGTTGCCTCCAGCCGCTGCCGCCTTTCGAGCTTTAGTTCACGCGAATTTCGACCAACTCAGTGCGATCGCCGTTCGTGGTGTCGATCGTCAACACCTGTCCGATTCCCGGCGCGTAGAACTTTTGTTCCAGATGATCCGGCTCGATCGGTGTGAACTCCTCGGTTTCGAGGCACGCCGAAAACGTGCCGTAGGGAACGCTCGCCGTCGCGCTGAGGCTGATGGGTTCAGCGAGATCCTCGGCCTCGCCCAGCAGAAACTCCTGCCGGTAGACCTGCTCCACGATCGGTTGCGCCGGCGCGATGATGCCCGGCTTGGCCCCTTCGATTCCGGCCAGCCATGAACCGGCGATGCTGCTGACCAGCCCATTTTCGTATTCCTGCGTACTTTCGCCGAAGTACCAGACATTGCCGGCCGAATCCTGAGCGAAAAAGTCGAAGGTATCCTCGAGCACAGCGCCGTTCAGCAGCACGATGTCGTGCACCTTGACGCACGCGACGCCCAGGATTTCCCGGGTTTCCCCGGTGACTTCCACTTCAACGTGCTCGACCCCATCGGCACACGCACACTCGTAGACGAACGTCGTTCCGGGCGTCAGCGGGAAATAGGGATTGTCGATGACTGTCGAAAAATCCGCCGGAACGATCACGGGATCGTAGGCGGCGCCGCCCAGGTCCGAGCAGACGTCATTGCGCGCCGCATATTGTTCATCGCAGCGCGCCAACGATTCCGCACGCGCTTGCGCGGCCTCTCGACGGCAGCGGCTCTTTTCCGAATCCGAGGCCAGATTTTCGCACTTCCCGAGCGCAGTGAAGTAATCCGCGCTCGCCTGCTGGCGGCAGGCCGAACGTGCATAGGATGACGTCTGCGTGCAGGGGTTCGATTGCGTCTGGGCGCTGCCCCCGCTCACCATCGCCGCAAGCAACCATCCGCCGATTGACTTTACCTGGTTCAAATACACGGCAGGACTCCTTTCGGAGGTCGCGGGATCGGGATCACGTCCCGACCGGGCGCCTCACATGCGGTCAACCTACAAAGCGGCGGATGAGACTCTGATGAGACTCGATCAGGCGCGCCGTCGAAATTTCAAACACTTAACGCGAAATTTGACAAAGCAGATTTTCAGAACCGCGACCACCGGTCCCTGGTCTAATCGACAAAGAGGACCGCATGAACCGGACCGACACCGAGCTGCTGGCCGCCTTCGCAGGGGGTGACACCGGCGCTCTCGGGCTGCTCGCCGAGCGTTATGAGCGTGGATTGCTCGGCTTGGCGCGCGGTCTGCTGCATGGCCGCGCGGACTTGGCTGTGGAGGCCGTGCAGGAAGCGTGGGTGCGGGTCATTCGCTTTGCGGGCAGCTTTGCGAGTAAGAGCGAAGTGAAAACCTGGCTCTATCGCATCGTCGTCAATCAATGCCGCACGCTGGCCGCCGCCGAATGGCGCGACAGTTCGAAGAAAAAAGAACGTCGGCTGCGCCTGGCGCGCGAGTCACGCTCGGTGATTTTGGCGGATGACCCGGCGAGCGATCCGGTTGTCCGTGTCGTCGCGCGCGAAGAGCCCGCAAGTCTGCGGGCGGCCGTCTCCGAACTCGACACACAGCAGCGCGACGTGCTTCTGCTCTGCTATCACGCCGAACTTACGCACGCTGAGGCCGCGAATGTCCTGCAAATCCCGCTCGGAACCCTGAAGTCACGCCTGCACGCTGCCCTCGAAGAACTGCGTGGCCGTCTTTCGCCGGAGGAATCCGCATGACCCCCGATCAGCACGACCCGCTCCGCGCCGATCTCGCGCGGCTGACCGAATGGACTGAGCCGCGGCCGACGCCGGAACTGTGGAAGGCGGCGCTGCGCACGGTTCGCTCGCGCGAACTCGAAGCACGGCGCCGGCCGTGGTATGCGCGAAAAGTGCCGGGCTTGGCCGTGGCGGTGTTGGGGCTGGTGGCGGCGCTCTTTGTGCTGATTCCGCTCTTTGAGCCGGTGACGCGGCAAGCGCGCACTACGATCGATCTTGAACGTCTTCGCTCGACGGGAATTGAGACTTTGGGTGGTGTTCAGGCGCAGAGCAGGGATCGCAACGATCAGTGGAAATCAGGTTTCCTCCTCAATGGACGGACCGACGGCACTCTTGGCGGTGTTAAAGAGTTGTCGCCGGGAACAGCCCGTGCCGGCGAACGCGTGCCGTCGTCCATGCCGCAAGGAACTCCTCCCCCGGCGGCGACGCCCGATACCGAGCGACAGGTCATCCGCCGCGCGACGATCGAGTTGACCACCAAGGACGTGCGCGCCGCATTCCTGAAAGCCCAGGCCGTCCTCAGCGCGGCCGGTGAAGAATTCGTCGAAAACTCCTCGATCACCGGCTCCGGGCGTGAAATGAAAGCCGACCTGACGCTGCGCGTGCGGGCCGAGCGGATTTCAGACGTGCTCAACGAGCTGCGCGGCCTTGGCAAGGTGCAGGACGAACATCGCGGCGGCGAGGACGTCACGAGCCAGGTCGTCGATGTTGAAGCCCGCCTGCGTAACGAACAGCGCGTCGAGAAGGAATTGCTCGAATTGCTGGAGAAGCGCACGGACGCGCCGCTGAAGGAAGTGCTCGAAGTGCGCAACGCGCTCTCCAATGTTCGGCAGCAGATCGAGTCGATGGTCGCGCAGCGCGATAAGCTCGCGCACCTCGTCTCGCTCGCGACGGTGTTGGTCATCATCCGTAGCGACGACGCCCCGCCGCCCGTGGAGGAGACGCTCGGCGAGCGGTTTCTGCACTCAATCGGCGACTCGTGGCACCTCGGCCTCGTCGGCCTCATCGACTCGCTCGGCCGCATCCTCCGCATCCTGATGGCCGGCCTGATCTGGTGGATTCTCCTGGCGCTCGGCGCGGCGTTCGCGTGGCGGAAGTTTCGCCGGGTTTGGGCGGAGTCGGAAGCAACTGTTCCCTAGTTAGCCAGACGAGCCGCTTCTCCGATTTCCGGGGGCATCGGCTATCAACGGTTTTCGATCGGTTGTCCTCGCCTTCTGGAATCGCTGTGAGGCGCGAACTCTGGAGGGCGATCGAAAATAGCCGCGGGCGCAAGCCCGTGGAAAACGAGCCGATTCCCAGTAAGCCCCGTAGGGGCGATTGAGGTCCGCGTGTCGTGGGCCCGACTTCAGGTCAGCCTTCGACGATCACCTTGAACCCTCCGCTCATGAGCCGCTTCATGTCGAACGGCATGGTCTTGGGCATCTTCATCGACGGATCGGCCATCACTTTCGCGTTGACCGCGTCGCGGTGGGTTTTGGATTTGTAGATGATGAACGCGAACACAACCGTCTCGCCGGCCTTCAGGCGGATGCCTTTGGGAAATCCCAGGCCACAGCCCGGCAGCCCCTGAAGGTCGTCGCCGACGCACTCGAAGTATTGAAGCGCCCCGTGCTTCATCCAGACCCGGCGGCCCCAGTGGGCCATTCGCTTGTAGGCGGCGAGGTTCGCCTTTGGTATGGGGATGACGAATCCATCGACGTATTTGGGCATGCTTCGACTCCTGTTTCGGCCGTAAACTCCGTTTTCTCCCGGGTCGGGGCGAATTTCCAGCGATCATACAATGAGCGCCGATCTGCGCCGATCAGCGTTGCCAGACGGGAATTGGCTTAGTTTGAGCGAAGCCCCGGAACCCGCGCCGCAGGATGGTTCTTTCCGCGCCGCTGCCGCTGGCCCCGCCCGTGACGGCGGCGACCGACAGCTTTCCGCCGCTCAGTGACGTGTCGCCGACCGTGTCATACCAACGGCCGTCCACGTCCTTCGGCATGCCCATGTCGATCATCTTGAACTTGTCGGCTTTCACGTCGGCCGAGCCGCTACCGGCCCAGACCCCAACCTTGCCGGCCGGAATCGTGGTCGAATAGGCGCTGAGGCCGCCCGGAAGCTGGCTGACGCCGCCGGCGCGCACCTCGCAGGACAGCGTGAACGTCCCGCCGCCCGACAGGCCGGAACCGCCGCTGCGGCGCTTGGTCCATGTCCGGCTGCTCGTCCCGGTCACCTGCCAGAGCTCGTAATCATCGGTCGCGCGATTGGCCAACAGCAGCCAGAAGTTGTACGGGTCGACGTAGCCGAAGACCAAGCCGCCGTTCGCCGCCCCGGCCGTCAGCGTAATCGCCGCCGCCAGTTGGTAATCATTGAAGCTGCCGATATCGGCCAGCAGCATGCTTCCGCTGCCGCCCGGCGCACCCGTCACGGTGACGACCGTGTCATTCTGCAACTGCCCGCTGGACGCGGCAGGGTCTGAACCGCACACGTCATTCGTGTCGCCGCCCGAGTAACTTTTTCGTTGGAGCTCCGAACACAGGGCTACTTAGGCCGCGATCAAATACACCGATCGAAACTTCACGGCTCAAGAGCAGTGGGCACACTTGTCAGGGCCACCCGCCGCTCCAGCGCCCGCCGCGCCGGCTTCTGCGGCGTGAAGCCCCAGTCGCGCAGATAGCGGCCGACCGTGCGGACCGACACCTGCACGCCGCACTCGCGCGCGATCAACTGCTGAACCGCTTCGCGCGTCCACAGCGCAAACGGCAGACGCAACTGGTCCGGGCAGCGATCGGTGATCTTTCGCCGCACCCGGGCGGCCTGCGCCGTCGGCAATGTCTTTCCCGGCCGCCGGCCACGCTGGCGGCCGGCCAGGGCCTTGCCGCCGCCGGCCGCATACTGCCGACACCACTTGTTGACGGTCGGCCGCGCCACGCCGAACAGTTTTGCCGCTTCGCCCTGACTCTTGCCATCGCGCACGGCCCGAACCGCCTTGCGCCGCAGGTCTTCCTGCGC
>JBGAJB010000096.1:0-12177 GCA_044225155.1 Phycisphaerae bacterium
GGCGCCATCTGGAAGCCGGACCCGCGCGGCCGCTCGTTCAACCCCGCGGGCGGGGCGTACAACTCCTACATCGAGAATTTCCCAGCCTTCACATGGCACGACAGCGATTTCCACACGCCCGCATTTGAAGACATGATCATCTACGAACTACACGTCGGCACGTTTTCCGGCCGCAATGATCCTGTCGCCAGCGGCGCGATCCCCGGCACCTACCGCGACGTGGCCGCGCACGTCGGGCATCTGGCCGAACTCGGCGTGAACATGATCGAGATGATGCCGATCAACGAATTCCCGACGGATTTTTCCGTCGGCTACAACCCGCTCAGCATGTGGGCGCCCGAATACAAGCTGGGCACGCCCGACGACCTGCGCTACATGATCGACACGCTGCACCAGAACGGCATCGGCGTCATGCACGACATCGTCTGGAATCACTTCTCGGGCAGCGACAATTTCATGTGGAATTACGACTCGAATTCCGCCCAGATTTTCTTCCATGTGCCCGACGTGCAGACGCCGTGGGGCTCGCAGGCGGATTTCAGTCGCAACGAGGTGCGCGAGTATTACCAGAACAGCGAGTTGGAGTGGCTGGAGGAATTTCATCTCGACGGCTTCCGCATGGACGCCACCGATTACATGAACCGCTACCCGCTGGAGGCCGAGGGCTGGAGCCTGATGCAGTGGTTCACCGACACGCTCCGCAATCGAGCCGCGGACAAGATCGCCATCGCCGAACAGCTTCCGAATGACTACTACGTCACGCGTCCGACTTCGCTCGGCGGCGCGGGCTTTCATGCCCAGTGGCACGACGCCTGGACCGACTCGCTGCACGCCGCCGTGTATGACGCAGCGTTCGGCGATCCGAACATGAATTGGCTCGCGAGCGCCCTCAATGGCGACGGCGACTATCTCTATGGCCCTTATCTGCTGCGGTACTTCGAGCTGCACGACGAAATTCTGGCCAGCACCGGCGGCACGCGCGCCGTTAACGTGATCGATCCCAGCGCCCCGCATGACGACTTCTACGCGCGCAGTCGGACCAAGCTGGCCCAGGGCCTGACGATGTTCGTACCGGGCATCCCAATGTTCATCATGGGCAGCGAGTGGCTCGACGACACGGACATGACCGGCGGCGACGCGGGCGGCGGCGGGCGCATCGACTGGTCCAAGAAGACCACCTACGCCAGTTACTTCCAGTTCTTCAAGGACATGATCGCCGTGCGCAAGGGCAACGCCGCGTTTCGCGCGAACGCCGGCTGGCAGACGTTTCACGTGAACGACGGCGGAAACGTCATCGGGTTTCAGCGCTACGACAACAGCGGCAACATCTGCGTCGTAGTCGGCAATTTCAGCAACACCGACTACATGAACTACCGCATCGGATTTCCTCAGGCCGGGAAGTGGGACGAAATCTTGAACAGCCAATCGTCGCTCTACGGCGGCAACAATGTCGGAAACGGCGGGCAAATCTACACCGACGACACCGACTACGACGGCTTCGCGCAGTCCGCATCCATCATCCTCCCGCAATCGGGCCTCCTCGTCTTCCACTTCGCCCCGCCGCCTCCGCCCTGCCCTGGCGACATCGATCACGACGGCGACATCGACCTCAGCGACCTCGGCATCGTGCTCGCTGCGTATGGCGTCAATGGAGACGGTGACACGGACGGCGATGGGGACACGGATTTGAGCGACCTGGGCGTGGTGCTCGCCGCTTACGGGAGCGCCTGTCCGCAGTAAACGGTATTCCTTCGGTCGAAGTCAGCGTGCCCGGAAAGTCTGATCCGAACCGTCGCGCGGGCCCGACCCAGGCGGGTTGCGTTCGATCCTGCGCCGAGTATTCTCGCAGCTCACGGCACGTCTGATCGAGTCCGAGCTGCGCGAGTCAGCGCGAGAGGTGCCGTGGTCGCCGCGAGTGATCCGCCTTGCAGCCCAGTGAATCCGCCCTGCATCCGAATCCACCGGCCGCGCCAGCGGATCATTCCGCTGACATGTCCATAAACCGAAAGCGTCCCGACGAGCTGCTCCGACGCCGGCTCTTCTGGGTTGTGCTCGGCATCTCGCTCGCGCTATCTGCCGCTTCGTACTTGCTCCAATTCGCGTTCTCCTACGACCTGAGCCCTCCGTCCGGAGTAGCGGGGCAATTTGAGTCCGAGCCGCCCCACTACGGCTCCTACGGCCTGTATCTCACGCGCGCAGATGCGCTGACGAAGCCACCGACCACCGTCGCCATTCTCAGCAACTCCGTTTATGTCACCTGCCAGATCGCTGAGCAGATGCAGCAGCGGGCCAACGCGGAGCATCGCAACCTGCGCTTTCTGAATTTCGCGCAGACTGGCTCAGGTATTTATGACCACCTGCTTCAGATGCCACTCGCGCTCCAGGCGCGGCCGCAACTCGTCGTCGTGGCGTTCATCAATCTCGCCTTCTCGCCGCAAAACGGGGCGCGCTCGCTGCCGAAGTTCCGCACGGACATCGACCAGACCGCTTTCGATCCGACCGCGCTGCGGGCCTTGCCAACGTCGTTCTACTGGCGCGGATCACGCTGAACGAAGGCGGCAGCTCGATCGTTTCCACGCTCTGGCCGGCCAAGCGTCTCGACTGGCTTCTGCGGCGCCGATGGCACGACTTCGTGACCGCACAGGTCGGCCCGCTGCCGGACTGGTTCGAGCGTCAGTTTCCGCTGCCGGCACTCAACCTGGCGGCCGACTGGCTGCGAGCGCAGAGAAGCGACGCCCCCGCACCCACTTCGCAGCCGGCATTTCCGGAGTCCCGCGAATTGCTAGATCAACTTGTGGACCTGGCCCGCGCGCGCGGCGTCGCCCTGCTGCTCCTGCGGCAGGAATCCGGACCGCTCTTCGACACGCCCGACGTGTGGCCGCTCGTGGAGCAGGCGTGCGGCCGCTATGACCGCGCGATCGCGGTCGATCTCAAGTCCTATTTCAAGCCCGAGCAGATCAAGGACCAGGTTCATCCGGTGCCCGGCCGCGCACGCGTGGAATACGCCAAGCGGCACTACGCAGTCATTCTTGACGCGCTGCAGCGGCTGAATCTCGTGCCGCCGGAGAACGATGCCGCGGATCCCGACGCGGCCAGGCAGCCAGTGTCACCGGCAAGCGGGAGTTGACAGGCACGCATGCTCTTCAATTCCTGGGTATTCGTGCTGTTCTTCATCCTGGTTTATCTGCTTTACCTGCGCTGGGGGATCGCGGCCAGAACTGGGTGCTGCTGATCGCCAGCTACATTTTCTACGGCGCATGGGATTGGCGTTTTCTGGGACTGCTCGCGCTCTCGACGGTCGTCGACTACTGCTGCGGGCTTTGGATCGCCGGCGCGCGGAGCGCCGCCGTTCGCCGCGGCATTCTCATCGTGAGCATGAGCGTCAGCCTCGGCATTCTCGGCTTCTTCAAGTACTGCGATTTCTTCATCGAGAATTTCGCCGCCCTGCTTCACATGCTCGGCCTCGCGACATCCCTGCACACGCTCAACATCATTCTGCCCGTGGGCATCTCGTTCTACACGTTTCAGACGATGAGCTACACGATCGACGTCTATCGTGGGCAAATGCCGCCCTGCCGCAGACTGTCCGACTTCGCGCTCTTCGTCTCATTCTTCCCGCAACTCGTGGCCGGCCCGATCGAACGGGCGACGAATCTCGTGCGGCAGGTCGAACACGAACGGGTACTGAACTGGCCGCAGGTGCGTTTCCGGGCTGTGGCTGCTTGTGCAGGGTATTTTCTGAAGGTCGTCGTGGCGGACAACGCCGCCCCGATCGCCGACGCGGCATTCAACGCCCCCGCGGCGACCGGCGGCACCGCCCTGCTCGGCATTTACGCGTTTGCGATGCAGATTTATGGCGATTTCGCGGGCTACAGCAGCATCGCCCGCGGCCTAGCGAAGCTCATGGGTTTCGAGCTGATGGTCAACTTCCGCCAGCCGTACCTGGCCGTGAGCCCGAGCGATTTCTGGCAGCGCTGGCACATCAGCCTGTCCACCTGGCTGCGCGACTATCTCTATATCCCGCTCGGCGGCAACCGCAGCGGCCCCGCGCAAACCTATCGCAATCTCATGCTCACCATGCTCCTCGGCGGCCTGTGGCACGGGGCGCACTGGCGCTTCGTGATCTGGGGCTTCTATCACGGCCTGCTGCTCGTGCTGTTCCGTCGCCTTTCTTATCGAAGACCGGCCGGCGCGCATGTCGATTGGCTGCGGCCGCTGCGAGTCATCGCATTCTTCCAGCTCACGTGCGTGGGTTGGCTCATTTTCCGCTGCAACAGCATCGAGCAGATTTGGACCTTCCCGGCCGCCATCGTTCGCAATTTCGCGTGGAGTGCTGCGAATCAGGACACATCGTGGGTCCTGCTGTTTCTGGGATTGCCTGCCTTGGCACTCGATCTGTATGACGAATACGGCCACGCGCGCCATCCCCGGAAACGCTCCCGCGACCGCTGCCCGAGGCTGGAGAGTCCTGCACGCAGCCGCACGCCTCGCGGCCGCGACCCTCATGCTCGCCATGCTGTTCGTCTGCGGCGTGCGCGGCGGGACGCAATTCATCTACTTCCAATTCTGAGCCGGCACAAAGTCGGTTTCAGATCGGTCAAGGAAGACCGCGATTGTGCGAAATCGCCCGCCCGTAGTCGCGAAGAGTTTCCGCTCGGTAAGATTCCCGCCATGAGTTCCTCAGCTCTGTCCGTACCCGCGTTTGGCGGCCCGGCGTTTCCCGTTCATCGCCGCAGCGGCTGGACTCTTTCGATGCATTATTTCTGCGCGTCGATCGTCTGGTCGCTCGTGCTGATCGCGCTCTTTCTTGGCTGGTGCGCGGTCGAGAAATTCTGGCTCGGACTCAAGGGTTCGCCGCTCCGCATGGTGGTCGATCCCAGCGAATTCGCCGTGCGCGTCGTCGGGCTTGCGCATTTTGTCATCGCAGGCATCTTCCTTGCGACGAGCCCGCGCTTGCGCGCGCCGGGCGGATGGCTCTGGCTGGTCGGGCTGGGCGCGGCGTCCGTGTTTCAGTGCTGGGCGTTCGCGGCCATGGGCGGGCGCCAGAACCCGCTCGCGCTGATTCTCTTCTACATGTACTTCATCATTCACGCGTTTCGCGATGAAGCGTTTTTCTATCGCATCCGCGCCGGCAAGGCCGCGGCCGCCGAGGCGAAGACCGATTCGGTTATCCGTTGGCTGCAAGTGCTCGCGATCTGCGTTTTGCTCGGACTGCTGGCCGCCGCGTTGACCGTCCGTCGCTCGGGCTTTGGGATCAGCGATCGGCAGGACACGGCCCTGGCCGCCTTGTTCCCTTCAACGTGGCCATTCGCGGCCGTGTTCGCGACGACCGTCGCGCCGCTCGCGCTGTTGGCGACGTATGCGTACGCGCGCATCGCCGAGCGCCAGCCCGGCGGCTTCGTCGGGCTCGTGCGAGCTCACCGGCCGCTGATTCTGGTCATCGGCATCAGCATGGCGATCCTGCTCTCGAGCATGCTGGTCGGCGCGTGGGTCTACAACCTCGTGATCGTCATGCACTTCGTAGCTTGGTTTGAATTTACGACCACGAAGATTCGACAGCTGCCGAAACCGGTCCGCGCCGCGTAACTGGCGGCATCCCCTCGACTGGTCGCGCCGCAGCCTGGTCGGATTCAGCGTGCTGCACATCGGGCTTTCGGCGATCTTCTTGTCGCTGATCGCGCTAAATCACTCCAGCCTGCATCGCCTTCCCGTCACGCTCGCCGGCACGACCGTGTCCAATCCAATCGAACTCCTCTTCAGTGCGAAAAATCTTTATTACTGGACGATTACGCACGTCACGCTGAACTTCTTCCGCGCCCGATTCCGAAGCCGGCACCGTAGCGGCCGCCGCGCCTCACTGCGTTTTGTGCTTCATTTCGCGCCCGCTCCCCGCCTAGAATGTCGATTCGCGCTCCTGCGAGCAGCGAAAATCGACAATGGAGGGACGTATGAAACATGTATCACTACTGGGTCTGGGAACGATCTTCGCCGCGCTCTGCGCGCTTTCGCTGCTATCTGCCGATCCTGCGTCTGCACGACGACGTCACCCGTGAAATCGAGCCCACGGAAGTTCTTTCAAACGTCGAATATAGAAACATCGCCTCCGGCTGTTGCCCGGCTCCGAGCTCCTTTACTGCCGTCGTCACAGCCAAGCACGGGCAGGCTGTTCCGGGCGGAGGAACGCTCTCGCCGCTCGCAGCGTTCAACCCGGCCACGGTAAACAATCTCGGAGAGATCGCCTTCATTGCCAGTATCGACGGCACTACGCGCAATCAAGCCGTCATGGTCGCCGATGGCGGCGTGCTCAAAGTCATTGCACGCGGCTGCGGTCAGGGCGGTGGCGCGGGCGACGTGGCCACCTGCGGGGATCCAACGCCGATCGGCGGCACATTTGCGGGATTGTTCGGCGGGACGGTTTTCGCCCCTCCAATTAATGACAACGGCGATGTGCTGTTTTTCTCCGACGTCGAGAATGGCACGAGTTCGCGCGGACTGTTCCTCTACACGGCTGCGACGAACACCATCGGCAAAGTCGCGGTGGTCGGTGACACCTCGCCCCTGGGAGGCACGCTGAGTGAAATCGGTCCGGGTTCGATGAACAATCTGCGGCAGATCGTCTTCATCGCCAAGCAGAGCACCACCGGCAATGTCAATCTCTATCGCTGGGAGAACGGCGCGATCACGAAGCACGCGGCCGTGAACGACCCCGCGCCCGGCGGCGGCAATTTTCAGATACTGGCCGGCGAATCGTTTGGTTTTGTCGACGGCACATTTATTCCCAGCGGGGCCGTGCCTGGCATCAATGACCTCGGACAGGTCTCATTTTTCTCGACACTGACCAACGGCTCGCGCGGCCTCTTCGTCACGACGAACGGAATACACGCGAAGATCGTCAGCCCGGGCGATGCCACGCCGGTCGGCGGCACGTTCTTTGATTTCTTCGCGCCCCTGATCAACAACGCGGGCCAGATCGCGTTCTACGCGGACGTCGCGCTCGGCGGCGGGCAATTCACGGGCGGCTGGTTCGTGGGAACTACCGGCAACTTTCGCAAAGCGCTCGCCTTCTACGACGCGCTCGATAACGGGCAAAACATCGGCCTGGCCGTCTCGCGCAACGCGATCAATGCGCGCGACGATTGTGGAAACCTGACGGCCTGGGGCAACATTCAGCATCCCGATCTCAGCGAAACCGAAGTACTCGTCTGGTGCGACGCCGACGGCAGTCAATCCATCATCGCGAAGCGGGTCAGGCGACGCCGATCGGCGGAACCTACAACGGCTTTCAAAGCTGGCCCGCCATGAACAATTCACGGCAAGGAATGCTGAGCGCGTTTACGCTCGACGCGCGCCCCGGGCAGTGTGTTCAACGCGCACGTTTTCCACGCCAATACCACACTGCTCGCCGATCTGGACCATGACGGGGATGTCGACCTCAGTGATTTGGGTATCGTCCTGTCACTTTCGGTTTTGAACTCTGCCGGCGACCTGGATGAGCAGCGGCCTGCCAACGAGCGATTTAGGAGTCGTTCTTTCCGGATTTGGGCAGGCTTGCCCATAGACTGTATCATGTGCAGTTCCAGGTAAAGAATATGCAGGAGGAGCCGACCGCGGCCGGGGCTTACCTGTCGAGTACAAGCTGGAACACAGGACCCATTCGAGCACATTTTTCTGGAAATCCGTGATTCGGAGCGAATAAATGATCGCAAACTCCCGCCGATGCTGTGCCCTGGTCAGGGCCGTGGCCGTCACGCCGGCGCTTGGGCTCAACTCGCACAACTAGCCTACGTGAAGGCATCAAACACGGGCGCCCGCGGATAGTTCAGGGCAGGTCACGATCTCCGGGGACATCTTGGCCATCGGCGCATCCGCCGAGGACAGTTCGGCCAAGGGCGTTAACGGCGACCAGGGAAACAACGGAGCTCTCAGTGCCGGGGCCGTGTACGTTTTCGTTCGAAGTGAACGGGCAATGGGGACAGCAGGCATATTTGAAGGCATCGAATACGGGTGCGTCCGATTCTTTCGGCAGCTGGCGGCGCTCTCCGGGGAATCCTTGGTCGTGGGCGCGAAGAGGACAGCGGCACGAAAGGCATCAATCCCGCTTCAAATGAACTTGCCCCGAATAGCGGAGCGGCATATGTGTTCGTCCGCACACAGGACGGCTGGAGCCAGCAGGCTTTCGTGAAGGCCAGCAATGCGGGCAATAACGACCACTTTGGAGGGTCCGTCGCAATTTCGGGCGATACTGTTGTCGTTGGAGCCACGTTCGAAGATTCAATTACCTCGGACTCCGGAGCCGCATATGTCTTTGTGCGTTCCGGCGGTGTCTGGTCTCAACAGGCACTTCTCAAGGCCTCGAATGCGGGACACTCCAGATCAATTTGGTACCTCTGTCGCAATTTCCGGCGACACCATCGTGGTGGGCAGCCAGCCGGACGACAACATAACGACGGTCAATGGCGATCAGTTCAACAATTCCGCACTCGAGTCCGGCGCTGCCTACGTCTTTATCCGCACCGCCGGCGTCTGGAGCCAACAGGCCTACCTGAAAGCGGCGGACACGATGGCGTCCGCACAGTTCGGCAGCAGCGTCGGAATCTGGGATGACACGATCGTCGTGGGAGCACGCCATCGGCTCGGCGACAGCGGCGCTGCGTATGTGTTCGAACGCGACGGGCTGGGAACATGGAGTCAGAAAGCGGAGTTCACTCCGCCAGGTCTTAACGGTGCGCTCGGGCAATTCGGCAACTCGGTCGCTATCGACGGCGAAACGATTGTCGTCGGCGAGTACCAGGAACCCGGCAGTGCCACCGGGATCGACGGTGACTATGACGGCTCCGCTTCCGACGCCGGGGCCGCGTTTTCCTATGCGCGAGAGAACGGCGTCTGGACGTTCCAGCATTACATCAAGGCGTCCAACACGGAGATACGAGATCAGTTTGGAACATCAGTGGCCGTGTCGAACGAGTGCGTCGTCGTGGGTGCAATCCAGGAGGACAGTGGCGCAACCGGGATCAACGGCGATCAGGCGGACAACACATTCACGTCGGCGGGCGCGTTACCTGCGTGTTCGGCGTGCCCGTTGCCACCTGCCCGGCGATTTTGACGACAGCAAGGTCGTCGACCTCGACAGCGACCTCGATCGCCGCCTATCTGCTAACGTTGATGGCGATCTGGACGGCGATGGCGACGCGGACCTCATCGATCTGGAATCATCCTCTCGCTGTACGGCCGCGATTGCCCGTTCTAGGCAGCCGGAGGATCTGGTGCGGGACAAAAGCTCGAATGCGATTCATCCTTTACGCACTTGTAGCCGTACCGCTCAGGTGTCGGCGTCCCGCTTGAACAACTTTCTCTCACCACGATGGCTGGTGCAAACTCGATTGACGTTGCTCCCGGCGTTCTGTTAACATTCTGAAAACGCTTTCAACGCACGCGCGACGGGCACTTTTCGTCGCGCGGCGCTGTTATTGGGAAGGATTCCGATGTCCACCGTCGCTGGTCGCCCGAGTGAGGTTGCAGAGTCACTCCGCGTGAGCGGCGGTACTACGGCCACTTTTCGCTCGACGGCCGTGAATACCATCACCAGCGCCGCGTCCGGCGTCGAACATCATCTCAAATCGCCGCTTCGGCCTCGCGGTGAGCCAGACCGGAAGCGGATTCACGTGGGTGGACAATTCCCAGCTGGCCGTGCTGACGCGCTGGCAGCAGGATCTGGCCCGCGCGCAAGTTTCTTCTTCTGCGCGAAGCCGATTCGGCAAGCTCTGGTCGCTCTCGCCTTTCCCGCTTTCCGCAATACTCCCGCTTCGTCTGCCGCCACGGCCTCGGCTACTCCGTGTTCGAGACCGAGTTCGACGGCATCCGCGCCTCGTGGACGCTTTTTCCTCACGCGACAGAGACGATCGAACTTTGGCGCGTCGAGTTCGAGAACCTGACCGACCGCCCGCGCCGGCTCGAAATGACGTCCTACCTGGAGTGGAACTGCGGCGTGTCGCCTTCGCCGCGGCGCATTCACAAGCTCTTCCTCAAACGCAGTTCGACGCGCCTGCAGCGGTGTTCGCGTCGAATCACATGTGGGACGTTTCGAACGCGCGCTACGGTCATTGGAATTCCGATTTCCCCTACGTTTGTGCTGTCTCGACGACGGAGCCGCTGCTCTCCGCGACCGGCGATCAGACCGGATTTCTCGGCCGCTATGGCGACCTGCGCGATCCTGAAGCGCTGCGCCGCGACACGTGGAAAGTGCAGTTCGGACGTCACGAAGACGCGATTGCCGCACGCTGCGCGCGGTCCCGGACTGGTCGCGGGGGTTGAAAACGGTGGGCTACGGATTGGCGGCGGAGAGCGAACCGCGACGCCGCGGCCTGATTGATCGCTATGTCGGACGGATGAAATCGATCACGCACTCGGCGAAGCGCGGCCAGTGGGAACGGCTGCTGACCGAAACCGCGTGGAGACGCCGGAGCCGACGCTCAACTATCTCGCGAACGACTGGCTGCGATACCAGGCGATTTCGGCATCCTGAGGCGCGCCGGTTATTACCAGCAGAGCGGCATGCTGGCTTCCGCGATCAATTACAGGATTCGCAGGTCTGGCTGACGATTGATCGCGAATGCCGGGCGCAAATGCATGCACGCCGCGCACCAATTTGCCGACGGCTCGGTCTATCACTGGTGGCATCCGCTCTCCGAGCAGGGTCACGTCACCAAGATGACCGATGACCTGCTCTGGCTTTCTTTCGTGGCGGCGAATTACATCCGCGAAACGGGTGATCTGAGCGTGCTGGCGGATCGCGCGCCGTACCTCGACGACGCGACCGAAGCGCCGCTCGTGGACCACATACAGCGCGCGTTCGAGCGCGTGTTCGGCCGCATGAGTTCACGCGGACTGCCGTTCATCGGCGCGGGCGACTGGAACGACGGACTCAGCGCGTGCGGTCTGCAGGAACGCGGAGAATCGGTCTGGCTCGCCCAGTTCCTCGCCGGCCTGCTCGAAGATTGGGCGGAAATCTATCGGCGCGCCGCCACGAACGTGGACATGCCGAAGCTCAAGCGCGGCTACGCCGATCTCGCCAAGGAATTCTCACAGCGCCGCTCGGGTCTGATCAGCGCGATCAACGCGCACGCCTGGGATGGCGGCTGGTACTCACGCGGCACGCTCGACGACGGTTCGCCCATCGGCTCCGCCAAGTGCCGCACCGGCCGGATTTTCCTGAATGCGCAGACCTGGGCGATACTGAACGACATCGCGCCGCCGGATCGCGCTGCCGCCTGCCTTGCGGCAGTCAAAGAGCATCTGATCTCGCCGGCCGGCGCGCTCCTGCTCGCCCCGGCCTACGACACGCCTGAGGAAAAAGTGGGCTACATCACGCGCTACGCCCCTGGCCTGCGCGAAAACGGCGGCGTCTATTCGCATGCCGCGACGTGGGCGATCGCGGCCGCCGCCAAGGCGAAGGATGCGGCGCTCGTCTCGCAACTTCTGACGGCCATCAACCCGGCCCTGAAAGACGCGGACCGCTTCTGGGCCGAGCCATACGTAATGCCCGGCAACGTGGACGGGCCGAATTCTCCCTATCACGGGCGCGCCGGTTGGACGTGGTACACCGGATCCGCGCAGTGGCTCCAGCGCATCGTCACTCACTGGGTGCTCGGGGTGCGTCCGGAGTGGGACGGCCTGCGCATCGATCCGTGCCTGCCGCCGGAGTGGCGCACGGCGCGCATGACGCGCTCCTGGCGCGGCCATAGTTACGAATTCGAGTTCGAAGCGGGCGCCAGTCGTGAGGGACGCGGGCGCGTCGAGATTCGTGTCGACGGCAAGCCGCTCGCCGGCAATTTGCTGCCGGTCCCAAGCGGCCCGGGCACGACGCGGGTTCAGATCCGCTGCGCCTGATCCGTCCGGCTACGGCAAGCGTTCCAGCCGAATCTAGTCCAGGCCGAAGAGCTGTCCCTTCGATAGCGAATTCGCGCCGGTGCATTCGACGCCCAGGCGGTTCTCGCCGGCGGACAACTGAAACTCGCCGAGCGAGAATTCGTCCGTCGGCTTGATCCCGTTGTGGTAGAAATCTCGCGGCTCGCCGGCCGCCGCACCATTGATCGAGAATCTGTGAATGCCGTAATCGCCCGCGCTCAGGCAGCGCGCCAGCACGCGATACCGTCCAGCCTCCGGCACATTAAACCCGAG
>JBGAJB010000097.1:0-11515 GCA_044225155.1 Phycisphaerae bacterium
GAAAACGGTGCCGGGAAGTCCACGCTCGGAAAGGTGCTGGCCGGCATTCATCGTCCGGACGCCGGCGAGCTGCGGATCGATGGGCGGCCATGTGTCTTTCGCTCGCCCCGCGATGCGGCCCAGGCCGGCGTCGGCATGGTGCATCAGGAGCTGGCGTTCTGCCCGGACCTTTCGATCGCCGAGAATCTTTCGCTCGGCCGTTACCCGCGGCGCTGCGGCGTACTCGTGAATCGCCGCGAGATGCACCGGCGCGCGGCAGAGGCGCTAGCTCGGATCGGCGCGCGGCTCGATGTGCGCGCCCCAATGTCGTCACTCTCCACCGCCCAGGAACAACTGGTCCAAATCGCGGCCGCCGTCGGCCCGGGCAGCCGGATCATCATCTTCGACGAGCCGACCAGCTCGCTTTCGGAAGATGACGCGCAGCGACTGTTCGAGCGGATCGACCAATTGCGAGCGGCCGGAATCACGATCGTTTACGTGTCACACCGCATGCCGGAAATCTTTCGGCTCTGCGACCGCATCAGCGTATTGCGCGACGGCGCGCATGTGCAAACGCTGGATCGGGCGCAGACTTCGCCCGACGAACTCGTGCGACTGATGATCGGCCGCGAGTTGAGCGCATTCCTGCCGCCGCGTCGCGCGACCGCGGCCGGCGCGCCGCGCCTGGAGGTGGCAGGGCTCACTTCCCCGGGCAAGTTCCGCGACGTTTCCTTCGCGGTGCGCAGCGGCGAGATCGTCGGATTGGCGGGGCTCGTCGGCGCGGGCCGCTCGGAGGTGGCCACCGCGATCTTCGGACTCGACGCGGCTGCCAGGGGTAATGTGCGTGTCGATGGACAGGCGCTTCCGCTGGGACGTCCGCGAGCGGCTTTACGCGCGGGTATCGGGTTCGTGCCCGAAGACCGTAAGCGGCAGGGCCTGATCCTGCCGATGAGCGTGACCGCGAATTTCTCGCTGGTCATTCTGAAACAATTGCGCCGCTTCGGACTCCTCAGCCGGCGGCGCGAAGCACAGGCGGCCGGCGCGGCTTTCGCGCGCTTCGCGGTGAAGACGCCCTCGCTCGACGCGCCGGCAATGAACCTCAGCGGCGGCAATCAGCAGAAGATCGTGCTCGCGAAATGGCTGGCGCGCGAGTTGCGCGTGCTGATCGTGGACGAGCCGACGCGCGGCGTCGACGTCGGCGCGAAGGCGGCCATACACACCCTGCTCGTGGAACTAGCGGCGGCCGGGTTGGCGATATTGCTCATTTCGTCGGAGTTGCCGGAAATCACCGGGTTGGCCGATCGGATTCTGGTGCTGCGCGACGGACGGCTGAGCGGCGAAATGCCCGGCGCGCCGCGCGAGCGCGATCCCCGGTCGGAAGCGGCGCATGCGGAAGAATTGATGCGGCAGATGTCCGGCGTCGCCGCCCGTTAGCTTCGCCGCTATTCGCCCGCTGCCTGCGCCGACACGCCATTCCGCGCGCCGCGCCTCGCCGGCCGCGCGTCGGTCAGGTTCGATATCAGCAACTTACGGAGCAACCCGGCCAACGTGTCCGACTCCCGCGCCGTGAGCGCGTTCGAGACGTTCGCAGCGGATTCCACCAGCCGGGCCGCGATCGCTTCGTCCGCGAGCTTGCGGCCTTTCGGCGTCAGCGTGATCAGCAGTCCTCGGCGATCGTTTGGATCGGCCTCGCGCACGACCAGGCCCAGCGCCTCGAGCCGGTCGATGCGGTTCGTCATCGCGCCGGAAGTCAGCGTCACGAGGTGCATCAAGTTCGTCGGCGAGAGCTTGAACGGCGGGCCGGAGCGGCGGAGCGCGGCCAGGACATCGAATTGCCACAGGCTCAGTCCGTACTAGGCCAGCGCGCGATCACCGCTCTGCTCCAGGTACTTGGCCAGCATCAGAACTCGGCTGACGACTCCGAGCGAGGACGGGTCGAGGTCGGAGCGCTCGCGCTTCCACTGTTCGATGAACAGGTCAATCGGGTCGCGGTCCATTCGGAACTCCTGGTGGTCGGACAGTCGCTATTCGCGCCTTAAGAATTTCGGCGTCGCTTGGAATTATATGTGGAACGAATTTTGATAATCAAGATACTTGACGGGACAATGCTTCTAATATATCTTCATGTAGAGATATTAAGGCGGCGTCGCATACGCCGCGAGAAAGGAGGTCGCAGTCATGGTTGTCGTTTTGCTCGTCTGGTCGTTTCTGGCAAGTGGGCTGGGCATGCTATTCGGCATCTACCTCCTACTCTCTCCTGCAGGCAGCGCGACGACCGGTCTGGCATTTCTCGCGCTGTTTGGAGCGATCGCCATTCTGGCGGCCTTGTTGACGCGCGGACCCAGCGTCCGTCGCCCACGCGCCGTCCAGTCCTCCGCACCGCTGGTGACTCGCACAACGCCGGCCAAACGCGGGCGATCGCCGGAGCGGTTGCGTGAGGCGACCGCATGAACCGTGGGGCGGAGGAATGTGCGAATCGATGGCACGAGGAGCGTCTGATGATCCGATTTGAAAAAATCCTGATCCCGACCGATTTTTCCGAACTCGCCAGCCATGCGCTGCGCTACGCGTGCAACCTCGCGCGCACGTATCGCGCAGACTTGCACGCGCTCCACGTCGTTGTGCGGGCGTCCGAAGAATTCGATCCAGATGAAAATACTGCGCTTGGAAATTATCCACAGGCATATTCTCATGTTGGACTAATTAACGCGGCGATCTGTCTTAGTGCAGCAAACAAACAGGGTTGATTCGCGCTCATGACTCAGCAGCTTGATGAAGCCGGCGGGACGGGCAGTTCCGTGGAAGATCCCGCCAGTAGACCCCCGCCCCCGCCCAAACCCCGGCCGGAGCGAAACGGCGGGGCCGAAGAAGAAGACTTACGAACACCGTATCTGCTCGCGCGCCGCGCGCGGCACTTCGCGCGGGCGGCCGTCGTCGGGTTCCTGGCCGGCATCATCGGCGTGGCCTTCCGCGAGTCGCTGTTCTGGGCAGAGTTCTCACGAACACGCCTGCTCGGCTATCTGCATGAACATCCCATGTGGGGTTGGACGATCCTCCCGCTGATCGGACTCGTCTCCGGCTGCATCGTCGGATGGTGGGTTCGCCGCCGCGCACCAGAAGCATCCGGCAGCGGCATTCCGCACGTGAAGGGCGTCCTCGTGCGCGTCCGTCGCATGCACTGGCGCGCGCTAATCCCCGTGAAATTCCTCGGCGGCGTGCTGGGGATCGGCGCCGGTCTCTCGCTCGGACGCGAGGGTCCGACGGTACAACTCGGTGCGGCCGTCGGGCGCGCGGTGGCAGATTGGCTGCAAGTCCCACGGCGCACGATCCCGCAGCTCATTTCGTGCGGCGCCGGCGCGGGTCTCGCCGCCGCCTTCAACGCGCCGCTCGCGGGCTTCATCTTCGTGCTGGAAGAACTTCATCGCGAGCTCTCGGCGCTTACGTACGGAGGCGCGCTGATCGCGGCGGTCTGCGCGACGATCGTGACGGAAGCACTCGCGGGGCAAGCGCCCACGTTTTCGGTGCACACGTTCGCCTCGCTGCCCCTGGCCGCATTGCCGCTCATCGCGATTCTCGGCGTGGCCGGCGGCGTAGCCGGTGCGCTGTTCAATCAAAGTCTGATGGGCGCGCTGCGTATCGCGGATCGCGTGCCGAGCGCTTCCCGCTGGGTGCTTCCCGGCGTGGCGGGCCTAATCGTCGGCCTGGCGGCCTGGTGGATTCCTGACGCGGTCGGCGGCGGACACATGCCCGCCGAGCATCTCCTCAGCGGCCGGATGGCGGCGACCGCGGTCGCGTTACTCGTGCTCTTCGTGGCGAAATTCGCGCTGACGGTGATCAGCTACGCCAGTGGCGCGCCCGGAGGCATCTTCGCCCCGATGCTCTTGCTCGGGGCGGTCATGGGCACGCTTTTCGGAAAGGTCGTGTCGCTCGCCCTGCCGTCGCTGGCCGCGAATCAGGAAGCCTTCGCGGTGCTCGGCATGGCCGCGTTCTTCGCGTCCTCGGTGCGGGCTCCGCTAACCGGGATTGTGCTGATCCTGGAGATGACCGCGAAGCAGGAGCAGCTTTTCGCGCTGTGCGTCGTGTGCATGATTGCTTATCTCGTGGCCGAGCGACTGCGCGATCGGCCGATCTATGACGCGCTGCTGGAGCGCGATCTGCTGAAGAGCGGCACTCTGGAAAGTCGGCCCGAGCCAAATCTCGTCGTGATCAGCATTCATCCGGGTTCGCGCGTGGATGGGAAGAAAATTCGCGCGGCCGGCTTCCCCGCCGGATGTCTCGTGGTGGGAGTGGAGCGCGGCGGGCGCGAACTTCTGCCGCACGCGGACTTGGAGATTGAGCCGGGCGACCACATCACGGTGCTCACACCGGGGAACCGGCCGCGGATGGGCCTCGATGTTGTTCGTTTGTGCCAGGAGGCGTAGTCGTTGTTGCCATCCGCGCGAGAGCAGATTGTGACGGTCATCGGCGGATGGCAGCACGCGCCCATCCCGAGCCGCGCGGCGCTGGTCGGTTTGTACGCCCAATACGCGTGGCGGCTCATCGCCGCGCTGGTCGCCACCGGCGCGCTGCTGTTTCTCGCGGCCGGTGGATTGGGATTCCCCTTTTTCTGGGCCTTCCTGCTGCTGATGGCCCTGGGCGGGACGGCGCTGCCGTGTTTGCTGGAGCGCGAGCTGCTCCGGGAACGGCTGCGCCCCGGCCCCGGCGAGGACGCCGATCTTCCGCCGCGGCTGGCGCTATTGTTCGGAATCCAGGCGCTGCTGGCCGGGCTCGATGCGCGGCTCGGCTGGTCGCACTTGTCACCTGCCCTGCGCGTCTGCGGACTGCTCGGTGCAAGTGCCGGGTTCGCATGGCTCATCTGGGCAATGCACACGAACCAATACTTTTCACCGGTCGTGCGGCTGCAACCGGAGCGCGCCCAGCGCGTCGTAACTTCAGGGCCGTACCGGCAACTTCGCCACCCCGGCTACCTTGGGGCGCTTTTGATCTGCCTTTGGAGCGGGATCGGCCTCGGCTCCTGGTGGTGTGTGATCCCGGGCTTCATCGGCGCGGTCCTGGTGTTGCGCCGCACTGACATGGAAGATCGTTTTTTGACCAACTGTTTCGCCGGCTACCGTGAGTATGCGCAGCGCGTTCGCTGGCGCCTGATTCCCGGATTCTGGTGATTCATCCGCTTTTCACGCCGCGCCGCTCCGGCTCCAGAATAAAGTATCGCGGACTTTGAAGCGCGCGGCGCGCGCGCCAGGGTGACGCATCGTCAGATTCCGAGGATCGGATGTCGCTCGAACCTCTGCTCATGCTGGCGGCGATCCTCGTGCTCGGCGCGCTGGCGCAATGGTTCGGATGGCTGCTGCGGCTACCGTCAATTCTCCTGCTGCTGGTATTCGGATTCCTCGCCGGTCCGATTGCGGGCTTTATTCGACCCGATCAACTGTTTGGAAATCTGCTGCTGCCGTTCGTATCGATTTCCGTCGCACTCATTCTCTTTGAAGGCGGTTTGACCCTCAATCTTCGGGAACTGGGCGGCACCGGCCCGGTCGTGGTGATGCTGGTTTCCGTGGGAGCGCTCACAACCTGGATTCTCGCGGCCGCCGCGGCGTACTTGCTGATCGGACTCGACTTTGGGCTCTCGGCGCTGCTGGGCGCGATTCTCACTGTGACCGGACCAACGGTTGTCCTACCGCTGCTGCGGCACATTCGACCGGTCGGCGCAGTCAATGCGATTCTGAAATGGGAAGGGATCGTGATCGATCCGATCGGCGCGGTGCTGGCGGTGATCGCATTCGAGGTGGTCGCGCAGGAGCGCTACGAGCACGCGTTTCTTTACGCCGCCTGGACGGTTGTCAGGACCATGTTGATGGGCAGCTTGCTGGGCATCTCCGGCGCAGTGCTGCTCGCAGTGGCGATTCGGCGCTACTGGATTCCTGACCACCTGCAAACGCTGGTGGCGGCAATGCTGGTTGTGGCCGTTTTTGCCGGCTCGAACTGGCTCCTGCATGAATCGGGCTTGATGGCGGTGACGGTGATGGGAATCGCGCTGGCAAATCAGCGCTATGCCGACATGCGGCACATCCTGGAATTCAAGGAGAATCTCCGCGTCTTTCTGCTCTCGGCGGTATTCGTGCTGCTCAGCGCGCGATTGAAGCTGGGAGAGCTGACCACGGTCGGCCTCGGAACGATCGGATTTCTCGCGGCGCTGCTCTTCGTCGTGCGACCGGCCGGCGTGATGCTTTCCACGCTTGGATCAAAGCTGCGTTGGACGGAGCGGGCATTTATCGCCTGGATGGCGCCGCGCGGGATCGTCGCGGCCGCAGTGACCTCGGTGTTCGCCTTGGCCCTGGAAGAGCGCGGCATCGTGCAGGCGCGCCTGCTGGTGCCAGTGGTTTTCTCCACAATCGTCGGAACAGTCCTCGTCTACGGCTTGACCGGCGGGCTTGTGGCGCGGCGATTGCAACTTGCCGATCCCAACCCGCAGGGTCTGCTGCTGCTCGGGGCCGGAGCGTTCGCCCGATCGCTCGCACAGGCGATGCAATCCGCCGGCTTTCGCGTGCTGCTCGTGGATACGAATCGCGAGAACATTCGCACCGCGAACATGGAGGGCCTCAGCACGTATTTCGGCAGCGTGCTGGCGGAAGACACGCTCGAGCGAATCGAACTCGCCGGCATCGGACGGCTTCTGGCGCTGACCCCCAACGACGAAGTGAACACACTCGCCATACAACGGTTTGCCCATCTGTTCGGGCGGGCTGAGCTGTATCAGGTCGCGCCCAAGGGCAGCGACGCCGGCCGCTCGAAGATCGGCGCGCAGCTTCATGGGCGACTGCTCGGTCGCTCCGATGCCACCCTCGCCCGGATCGACGACCTGATGGAGCGCGGCGCGACGGTTCGCAGCACAAAACTGACGCCGGAGTTCACGCTCGAATCGTTTCGCGCGCGACACGGCGACGAGGTCATGCCGCTTTTCGTGCTCGGTGAGAATGGCCGGCTTACGGTCGTCACGGCCGAAGAGAAGTTCCAACCGCGTCCGGGACAGACGCTCTTCAGTCTGGCGTTTCCGGCGAAGGCTGATCCGGCGCGGATGCCTGCGGCCGCGGGCGAAGCTCTTGCAAGTACGGGTGGTACAAGTTCGTCCCAGTAAAGTCGGCGGATCGCGCGAGTCCTGCGTAAAACCGGGCACGAGCCTCGGCCGCCTTTTTCCGAGCGGGTTGCGGCGCTCGCTGTGCTTCCACGGCGGCGTTCGTCGCGATCAGCAATAACAACTCCCGCAGTCGACGCTCCAGCCCTGCCGACGCGCGCGCACAAACTTCTTTCACCTTCTTCAATCCCGAATCGACTGCAACCGGCGGCACCGGCGGATGAAGCGCTACACCGAGCGCATTGTTGAATGCGCCGAGCAATCGGTTCACGCGCAGAATGCGCTGAGCAAGCTCCTTGCGTGAAAGCGAACTGCTGCCCCGGCGGGGATTCGGCGCCGGCGCGGCAATGATCTCCCGCGCTTCCGCCAGCGCCAGCTTGGTGCGCGCCAATACCACCGCAGCGCGCATTCCCGCGGGCACATAGTTGTACGTGATCCATCCCGACCCAGCACAGAACGCGCAATTGGCCGCGCCCAGACCGATGCAAGCATCGCAGATGCGCTGCTCGCCGAAGCTGCCCTTGCCGGCGCACTCCTCGCAGAGCATCAGGCCGCGTCGGCAGACCATGCACGGATGTTCGGCGAACGCCTCAACCAGCTCCGCCGCGCGGGCCTTGCCGAGCGACTTTGCCAGTAGCGGCCCCAGGTCGACGTGCTTCAGCGAAGTGTCATGCGAGAGCGCCTGCATGAACTGATGAACCGCATCGGCCGCGCGACCGGCGGCGAGCGCCTTGGCGACCGGGGGAAGAAGCCTGTCGAGCGGCGGATTGACCGGCACGATTACGCCTCCGCATGTTCGGGCATTGGTCGCACGCGAACCGCTTGGCGGCCGCCCTCAGCCGCAAGCTATTCGCGTCCCCGCTCCGTCGCCAGTCACAACCCCCGCGCATCGGTGCATAACGAATCTCGCGGCGACCCTGGCGACCATGACGCCCGAAAAGATCTCCCATGCGGCCCCGACAAGCGCCGGTATGCCGAGGGCCGAAAATCAGTCACGAATTTCGCGGCCGGGCCGCACGCAAATCGAGCGCAAAAAGCCGGCTTACCGATATCAGCCAAGGAGTGCGCGCGGGCGGGAAGTTCCATCTGCGCCGGCGCTAATCAGTCTATGTGCGAATCAAACGCGCCCGCATTCGGCGGAGAAACGTTCTCGCGCCGCGTCCTGGCCATGCGACACTCGAGGTGAGAATGTTCGGTCTCACACGCCGCCTGGGACGCACCGCCGCAGCCGGCCTGTGGGCCGGTAGCGCAATTCTGCTGATCTGGCTCTGGAGCGCGCGGAATCCCGTATCCCACTCTGGGCTGGCCCTGGCCGAGGCCGAGATTCGACGCCTCGACGAAGTGCTCACCATGTCGGCCCGCATGTACGCGGCCACCGGAGATGCAAAATGGAAGGAGCGCTACGAGGGCAACGTCGGCGCCCTCGACGAAGCAATCTCCCAGGCGCGGCGACTCTCCCTCAGCTTGCTTGGCGAAGATCTCGTGCTGCACACTGACGACGCCAACAAAGCACTCGTCGACATGGAGACACGCAGTTTCGCCCTCGTTGAGTCCAACCACCGCGACGAAGCGACGCAACTGCTCGAATCGTCGCGCTACGAATGTGCCAAGATGGAGTACTGGGAGGGAATGGCCGGCCTGTGGGATCGGCTGAAGGCCGTGCCGGCGGACCAGTTGCGGTGCCGGCGGACCAGTTGCGCATGCATCGGATTCAGATGGCCGGCTGCACTTTGTTCGTACTGCTCGCGCCGCTCGCCGGTTGGCTGATGGGACGCGCGCGTTCTCGACGCGCGCCGCCGACCGAGCCGGAGCTGGCACTGGCCGGCGATCGCCGCAGCTGGCCCTGGCGGAGCATCGCGTGGTCCGCGGTCACGCTGGTGTTCTGCCTGTCGCTTACGAGTATGGCGATCATGCGGCGCATGAGCGCGCTCGATACGGCCCGCCGGGCGGAATTCAACCGCCTCGCGGATTTGGCGACGGCGGAAGTACAGCGCCGCGCGGCGGCGCCGATCTTCGGTCTCGAAGGCATGCGCGGCACATTCGCCACCGGCAGATTCATTGATGAACATCGCTTTAGCGCGCATTTCAGCCAGCACGACATCGCCGCGGAATTCCCCGGAACGACGGAGTTCGGCTTCGCCGCGCTGACGGAACGATTCGCCGCCGGGAGCATCGACCACTCGAATCTTGGCGACACCAAGACCGAATCTCTCATTCAGAGGAGTGACGAGGACGCGGAGTCATTCGTCGTCCGATTCGTTGCTCCGGCCAAGGCGAATCAGAACCACATCGGACGCGACCTCGGCGTCGATCCCGAGTGTCGCCTGGCCATCGAGCGCGCCGTGCGCGAAGCCCGGCCGGCGGCCACGGCGCGCATCGCGCTCGCGGGCGAAAACGGCGCCGCGCCTGGGATTCGCTATTTCATGCCGGTCTACAAAAACGCGGTCGCCCCGGATTCACCGGAGCAGCGCGAGCAGGAACTGGACGGCGTTCTTTTCGCCACGTTGTCCCTGGATCGGCTCATGCCGGATCTGGACGGCCTCGTGGACGGCATGATCACGATGGACATCTTCGACGGCCGTCAGCTCGCCGAGCCGACGCGCCTGACGACCGCTCGTTCCGGGCCACTCGCGCCGGACGGTCGCCTCGAATCGGAATACGAGCGTCAGGAGTTCTACAAGCTCGGGCGCATCACGAATTGCGGGAAGGAGTGGTCGCTCGCGATCACCTCCACGCCGCGCTTCGCGCGCGCCGGCACGGATCTGGCGCTGTTCGAAGAGGCGCTGGGCGGGGTGCTCATCAGTTTCCTGCTCGCGGGCTTCGTCTTCATCCAGGGTTCCGGCCGTTCGCGTGCGTTGCGGTATGCCCGGGCGATGACCTCGGACCTCGCGGCGGCCAAGAGCCGCGCCGAAGCCGCGCTGCGTCAGTTCGAAGCGCTGCGCATGACGGTCAGCCAGACCGCGCAGATCTCCATCACCGATTCGACCGGCGTCATCGTGGATGTGAACGATCTGTTCTGCCGCACGAGCGGCTACGCACGGGAAGAACTCATCGGGCAGTATCACCGTATCGTCAATTCCGGCGTGCATTCGCGCCAGTTCTGGCAGCAGGTGTGGGAGAAGATCTCCAGCGGCCATTACTGGCGCGGCGATGTCTGCAATCGCGCGAAAGACGGCTCGCATTTCTGGGTCGATACGATCATCGCGCCGTTCTGCAATCACGAGGGCCAGATCGAACGGTACGTCGCGATTCGCACGGACATCACGGCCCGTAAGCTGGCCGAGGATCATCTGCGGGTCGCCGCGCTGACGGACCGGCTGACCGGATTGCCGAATCGCGCGATGTTGACCGATCGCCTGCAAATCGCATTTGATCGTCACAAGTCCTATGGAACGCACCACTTCGGCGTACTGTTCCTCGATTTCGATCGTTTCAAGCTGATCAATGACAACTTTGGTCACGACACGGGCGATGCGTTTCTCGGGCAAATTGCGGAGCGGCTCGCGAGCGAAGTGCGTGCCTTCTCCAGCCACTCCAATCCCGACGGGGGGCTCGTGGCGCGTTTCGGCGGCGACGAATTCATCATCTTGCTGGAGGACCTGGAGCGGCCGGAAGACGCGCTCCGCCTCGCGGCCCGATTGACCGAGCGCCTGGCCGGGTTCTACGAACTCGGCGAGCATCGCGTGCATTCCAGCGCCAGCATCGGCGTCACTACGAGCGCCGTTCCCGCGGCGAGCGTCGAGGAAGTCCTGCGCGACGCCGACGTTGCGCTTTACGAAGCGAAGTCCTCCGGCAAGGCGTGCTACGCGGTATTTGACTCGGCCATGCACGAGCGCGTGCGCAGCCGGCATGAGCTGGAGATCGGGTTGCGGTCCGCGTTGGAGCGCGGCGATATTCGCGTCGCGTTTCAGCCGATCGTGCAACTCGACACGGGGCAGCTTGTGTCGTTCGAGGCGCTGGCGCGCTGGACGCATCCGAAATTCGGGCCGATTTCCCCGGCCAAGTTCATCGACATCGCCGAAGAAACCGGCCTGATCGCACGGCTCGGGCGCGACGTGCTCGCGGAATCCTGCCGACAGCTGGCCCGCATGCGAAGGCTTCCGGGCGGCGACGCGCTCTCCATGAACGTGAACGTTTCGCGCCGACAGCTTTCTCTGCCCGGCTTCGCGGCGGACGTGCAGACGCTGATCCGCGAGTACGGAATTCCACCTGTGCGGTTACGCCTGGAAATCACCGAGTCGACCGTCATGGCCAATCAGAAAGCGGTCGAAGAATCGCTTCGCGGCCTCAAGGCGATCGGCGTGCAGCTCTACATGGATGACTTCGGCACCGGCTTGTCGTCACTCGGCCTGCTGCGTCGCCTGCCGCTGGACGGGATCAAGATCGACCGCAGCTTTATCGACG
>JBGAJB010000098.1:0-11651 GCA_044225155.1 Phycisphaerae bacterium
TCGACGGCAGTTTGAGGCGCCGAAGCTTGCGGCGGAGGGGCGCCTGCTGCTGCACTTCGGCGCTGTGGATTGGGAAGCGACTGTTTACGTCAACGGCAAGCAGGTCGGCACGCATCGCGGTGGCTATGACGGATTCACGTTCGACATCACCGATGCCCTCAAGACTGATGGGCCGCAAGAGTTGATCGTCGGCGTATGGGACCCGACGGATGCCGGCGAGCAGCCGCGCGGCAAGCAAGTGCGCAAGCCGGAGGGGATCTGGTACACGCCCTGCACCGGCATCTGGCAGACGGTGTGGCTCGAGCCGGTGCCCGGCGCGTACATCGAGCGGCTGCACATCCGGCCGGACGTGGAGGGTCATCAGGTCTTTATCACGGCGGACGTGGCCGGCAAGGCGGAAGGTCTCACGGTTGAAATTCAGACGAAATCAGAAGACATCCGCGGGGCGTCGGCCACACAGCTTCCCGGGCAGGAAGTCGCGGTTTCGGCGCCGGGGAAGGAGTTGTGGTCTCCCGAGTCTCCGACGCTGTACGGCCTGGAGATCGAACTGCGCCGCGGCGACACGGTCGTGGATAAAGTTCGCAGCTATTTTGCGATGCGGTCGATCGAAGTGAGGCCGGACAAGAATGGGGTGACGCGCATCTTTCTGAACGGCGCGCCGTACTTTCAGGTTGGGCCGCTGGATCAGGGCTTCGGGCCGGACGGGATCTACACGGCGCCGACGGACATGGCGCTGCGCTCGGATATCGAGACGATCAAGCGGCTTGGCTTCAACATGATTCGCAAGCACGTGAAGGTCGAGCCGGAGCGCTGGTACTACTGGGCGGATCGTTACGGTCTGCTCGTGTGGCAGGACATGCCGAGCGCGGCCGGCTTCATTCAGGGGAATGATCCTGATCTGCAGCGAAAGCCTGAGACGGCCAAGCAGTTCGAGGCGGAGCTGAAGGCGCTGATCGAGGGGCGCGGCAATCATCCATGCATCGTGATGTGGGTGGTCTTCAACGAAGGCTGGGGCCAGTACGACACGCCGCGCGTCGTCGAATACGCGAAGAAGCTCGATCCCACGCGGCTCATCAGCAATGCGAGCGGCTGGACCGATCGCGGCGTGGGCGACCTGATCGACATTCACCGTTATCCGGCCCCGGAATCGCCGAAACCCGAGGCGAAGCGCGCGGCCGTACTGGGGGAATTCGGCGGGCTGGGTCTGCCGGTGGACGGCCACATGTGGAAGGCCGATCACTGGGGCTATCAGTCGATGTCGAACGCCGAAAAACTGACCTCGCAATACGAGAAGTTTCTCAAGAAGGTTTATGAGTTGCGGGATACGGCCGGCCTGAGCGCGGCGGTGTACACGCAGATCACGGATGTCGAAGTCGAGGCGAACGGTTTACTGACGTATGACCGCGCCGTGACGAAGGTCGACATCAAACGGGTCGCGGCCGCCAACAAGGGCGACTTTTCGCTGGTGCCGCCGGAGCCGGAGACAAAAGTGATCGCGGCGACATCGGAGAGCGCGCCGCAGGAATGGCGGTACACGTTTGAAAAGCCGGAGGACAACTGGACCAAGCTCGCATTCAACGACGGGCCGTGGAAGCGCGGACCGGGCGGATTCGGCACGCGCGGGACGCCGGGCGCTGTGATCGGAACGGAGTGGAATACGAAAGAAATCTGGCTGCGGCGGACATTTGAATTTGAGGGCGGCAAGCTCAGCGCGCCGCACCTGCGCGTTCACCATGACGAAGATTGCGAAATCTGGCTGAACGGCGAGTCCGTACTGCGGCTGGAGAGTTTCTCGACGGAATACGACGACTATCCCATCTCCGCGAGCGCTCTGCGGAAGGGAAAAAACCTGCTGGCGGTGAAGTGCTCACAGACGCGCGGCGGACAGTTTGTGGATGTCGGGCTGGTGGATATTCAGCCCGCTCAGAAATAGTAGGCGCGAAATCGGCAGTGACACCCGAGTTTGGATAACGCCGCGGTGCGGGCGAGCAGGCGCGGCCAACGCTTTCAGCGCAGTTCTGACTTCCCCCGCTTCCTCACGGGCGCGGCTCGGATCAGGCTGAAAATCGCTATAAATTAGCCTAATTTACGACGCTCCCACTGCACCGCGCTTATTTCAATGCGCGCGATGAGAACGCTTTCATCGCTGCGCGCAGCGCCCATTTCTTCGAGCGACAAAGCGGATCGCGACTCACGCTGCCATGAGAATTTCCCGGGATTTTTTGAATCCATGGTGGGGACTGCGAAGAATCCAGTGGGTACGGACGTACATCCAAGTGGGTAGCCATTACCCACGGGCCGTGAAAAAGCCGCCTTCGCAAGAGTTCTCGCGGGGAGCGGACATGGCATGGTGGATGCAGTGAGCGATCCGCGACCGCGTTGTGCAACGTTGCACGGGCACGCGGGTCAAAGCGATGGCGAGCAACGGTTCGCCGAAGGGGGACAGCCGTGAGAATGCAGACCGAATCGTTCTGGCAGTTCTCGGCCGGCTGGTGCGATACCAGTGGTCGAATCCTTTGGCCGCAGCGCAGCAATGCGGGTGGCGCTTCCAACGGAAGCAATGGATCGGCGGCTGGCCCCACAGGCGCGGAGAACCTGGTTGTGAAACGGCGCGGCGCGTGGGCGTGGCGCTGCAGCCTCGCGGCCGGTCAGGCGTAGCAGTCGGTCGGGGTGCCAAGGGGGGCGCTCCGGTCCGAATCTGCCAACCGGTCGCACATACGGCGCGGGGCCGTCTGACCAACGGCCCCGCGCGAGTCGCGAACAAGAATCGCAGGGTCGTTGAGCCGGAGAGAGTGAAGGGAAGCGAGTGGCGCGGCCGGGGGGGCCGCGGAAGACAGACCAACCCAGGCCGATTCTCGGCCTGATCATCACAGCCCGCGGCGGCGCCGCCAGCGCCGCCGCGGCTCCGTTTATTGAACGATGTACGAGACGACAAACGCAGCCAGCAGCACGACGATTTCAATCAGGAAGAACGACGCCAAAAACACCGCGCAAAGACTGATTGCTAACATGATCGCTGCACCGCGCGACGTGCGCGTCCCCTGAATTCGCAGAACGATCGCGCGCTCTTTCAGCCGGCGCCGTATGAACCAGATACCGCCCACCAAAGAGCCCGTACCCACGAAACATGACCACGCCACCGCCCAGCGAAAGCTGGGAATCAGCGCGATCACACCCAGTCGCCAGACGATGCCGCTCAAGAACCCGCAGAGGAAGAGCAGTGTGTAGGTGCTGAGTAAATAGACGCCGACATCCTTGCCGAATCGGCGGAAGTGGCTGCTGAGATCGATCGCGCCCCCGCACTCCGGGCAGCGCGGTTGCGACAGCCCGCGCAGCGAGTAGCCGCAGTGCGCGCAATGCAGGTTGAACAAATTGGCATCGAAAATCAGCGGAGGATCGGATTCGCGTGACATCGTGTTGGCCCACTCGCGCATCCCAGTTCCGAAATAGGTTAACCATGACTGAAGTAGCGACAACCCGTCGAACGCATTCGTACTCCCCGCGCTGCCGCGGCTCCCTTTAGCGGTGACGGCGAACAAAGAACAGAGTGGCGATCAACCCGCTTAAGAGCGCCAGCACCGCGACGTAAGTGACAATAAACGTTAAGAAAGCTGCGAGTAGCAAGCCCATCCCTTGAAGACGTGAACACGCTCCCCGTTGAACGCGTTCAATCTTTGCCCGTCTCAGAAGTGTCGGAATTACTGAAGTCATTGATAGAGCGGCGCCGAATATGGCCACCGGCACGAGCAAACTGATATCGACGACAAGCAGAGCGAGGGTTGAGACTACGCCCCAGAAAAGCCCGAGTTTCAATTGGGTCGCGCGCGCGGCGAGGTTTAGCTCACTCAGATCGATACTGCCGATTTCCGTGAGGCGCTTCCACTCCACCGGCTGCCCGCATTCTGGGCAGCGTGGTTCCTGGAGTCCGAGGAGCGAATAGCCGCAGTGCGCGCAATGCAGGTTGAACAAATTGGCATCGAAAATCAGCGGAGGATCGGATTCGCGTGACATCGTATTTCACTCGCACCTTGACACCTGCGTGCGGCTGCCCACGCTGGGTCACGTGTCATTCGGCCACGCCACGTCACGTCCGCGCATTTCCCGCGCGCTTCCTTACTGTGCTTACATACTTGCCGCGCACTTGATGACCAGTATCAACGTAGACAGGAGAACACCCACGGCGAAAAAACTCGCGGCGAACGTGCAGATGGATGCTACGACCAGAACCACGGTTTCGGACAGATGCAATCGTCCATGCTGAACGCGCTGAATGGCGATCCAACGGACCAGAGAAGCGCGAACAAAGTAGATCGAGAGCGAAAGGCCGCCGATCAAGATCGACAACGCGCACGCACGCAGTTCGGCTTCAGACATCTGATTAACGAGAGGCGCTGGCGTCACCGAGATTCCGGCCCACACTGCCCCGAGTCGAAGTTGCGTGCTTCGCGCGTCGATGGCAACGCGGTCAAAGCTGGTGCCGCCGAGCTCCGCGACACGGTGCCAGTCGATGATTATTCCACATTCCGAACAGCGAGGTGACTGCAGTCCGCGCAGTGAGTAGCCGCAGTGTTCGCAGTGCGGGTCAAGGTCGTCGGTCGGCAAGATCACACTTAGACAACGAAAAGCAGCATGCCCGCGGCGGCGATCGCACCGCCGGCGAGTTGCAGAATGCTGGTCGACCGTCGCCGCCGAATCGCGACGGCCAGGAGGATGCCGGCCGCGTGGAGGAAGGCGGTGGTCGCGGCGAAACCGACGGCGTAAGTCACGCCCGAGAGGCCGGTCGCCAGTTCAGTACCGTGCGAATGGCCGTGCAGCAGCGCGAACGCCCCGACGCCGATCGCCGCCGCCGCGGTGGGTACGCGCAGGGTGATCGCGATCGCGAGCCCCAGTACGACCACGGAGGCCGCGATGCCCGCTTCGACGAACGGCAGCGCTACACCGCCGGTACCGAGCGCCGCACCGAGAATCATCACGCCCACAAACGACGCCGGCACCGCCCAGACCGCGCGCCCGGCGAGCTGCGCCGCCCAGACGCCGACGGCGAGCATCGCGAGCATGTGGTCCAAGCCGAGCAGCGGGTGCAGCAGGCCGGCCGACAGGCCGCCGGAGGTCGGAGAAATGGCAGCGCCGCCGGGATGCGCGAACGCCGCGGGCGTGAGGGCCAGGGCGGCAAGCGCAGCGGCGGCGATGAGCGGGTTCGCGTGACGGTTCGACATCGGGCGGACTCCTGGTTCGGGCAACTCTTCGATTACGCGGGCGTCATTCTGGACGAATTCGGGGCTTTGCGACAGTGCGGGTCGAGCCCCGGAATAGTGTCCTAATTAGGACACTACCGAGCCCCGGGTAGTGGGTCGGTTTGAACCGAGCCGCGACCGTGAGGGAGCGGGGACGCCGAAAACGGACGTCCATGTGGAGCGTTTTCACGATTCCCGCTTACTTACGTGCGCGGCTCTGTTCACACGGATGCTCTACCCGAGCTTCTAGCGATGCGCCGCGAGTACGCGGGCGAAGCGGTAACAGTCGTGGAACGAGTTGTAGAGCGGCGCGGGGGCGACGCGAATTACGTTCGGCTCGCGGAAGTCGCAGACCACGCCGTCGGCCTGCAGTTCGTTGTGCAATTCGCGCGGCCGCTGAAGGACCAGCAGCGAGATTTGGCTGCCGCGCTGAGCCGGATCGCGGGGCGTGATGACGGTGTAGCGGTCGCTGGGGAGTTGATCGATCAGGCCGCGCAGGAAATCGGTGAGGGCCAGCGATTTGGCACGGAGCGCAGTCATTCCGGCTTCGTCGAAAATCTCCAGCGAGGCGAGGACCGGCGCGAGCGAGAAGATCGGCGGGTTGCTCACCTGCCACGCATCGGCCGAGGCGACGGGCTTGAACTCGGGCTCCAGGTGCATGCGAAAACGCGTGGCCGGATCGTTGCCCCACCACCCGCCGAAGCGGGGGAGCGCGGCATTGCGGACGTGCCGCTCGTGCACAAACGCGCCGGCGATCGCGCCGGGGCCGCTGTTCAGATACTTGTACGTACACCACGCCGCGAAATCGACATTCCAGTCGTGCAGGCGCAGCTCGATATTGCCGGCCGCGTGGGCGAGATCGAAGGCGGCGATCGCGCCGGCGCGGTGAGCGGCCGCTGTCAGGCGGGGAATGTCGAGCACCTGGCCGGTGAAGAAATTCACGCCACCGAGCAGCACGAGCGCAAGTTGGCGGCCTTCGCGCTCGATCAGTTGTTCGATGTCTTCCGGCCGGAGCAGATTTTCGCCGGTCTGCGGGCGCGCGACGATCAGCGCCGTGTCCGGATCGAAGCCGTGCGTGCGAAGCTGCGTGCGGACGGCGTAGATGTCGGACGGGAACGCCGGCTCCTCGATCAGGATTTTGAATCGTTGCGGCGTCGGCCGATAGAAACTCACCATCAGCAGATGCAGATTGACCGTGAGCGTGTTCATGAAGACGACTTCGTGCGGGAGCGCGCCGACCAGGCGCGCGCCGGGGGCGCGGAGGCGCTCGTGATAGGGGAACCACGGTCTTTTTGCGTGGAAGTGGCCTTCGACCGCCAGGCGCGCCCAGTCGTCCAACTCTTCGTTGATGATCTCTCGTGCGCGCCGCGGCATCAGGCCGAGCGAGTTGCCGCAGAGATAGATCAGCTCGCGCCCGTCGGGGCCGCGCGGCCGTTCAAAGCGCTCGCGAAAATGCGCCAGGGGGTCGCGCGCGTCGAGTTCGTGCGCCTGGGATTCGGCGGCGGCCAGGGGCGCGGGTTCCTGCGACATGCTGCCCCTCAACGGCCGCGGCGTTCGGCGTAATAGCGTGCGATGGACGGCACGAGGTATTCGTCGAAGGCGCGGTCGACGGCGTAGTCGGGCCGCCAGCCCCAGTCACGGCGGGCCGCGCCATCATCCACATCGGCGGGCCAGGTATCGACGATGCCGGCGCGGGCGCGATCGAGTTCGAAGGTGATGTCGCTGGTCGGGAAGGCCTTGGTGACGCGTGTGCGAATCTCCTCGGCGCTGATGCTGAACGCGCCGATGTTGTAGACGCGCTGCGTGAGCTTTTCGGCCGGCGCGGCGGCGAGTTGCACGAGGGCCTTGATGCCGTCGGGCATGGCCATGAAGGGAATGCGCGCCTCGGGCTGCACGAAACACTTGTAGGGCTTGCCGGAGGCGGCCGCGTGGATCATTTCCGGGGCGTAGTCGCTGGTACCGCCGGCGGGCAGCGTCGTGGCGCTGATCAGGCCGGGGAAACGGATGGCGCGGAAATCGACCCCGCTGGGCGCACGCTCGGCCGCGAGCTGGCGATAGTGAAACGTGTAATAGCGCCCGAGCTGCTCGCAGTAGAGCTTGTTGCAGCCGTACATGGTCGTCGGCGAGTTGTATTCCACATGGTACTTTGCCGACGCGGCTGCTTGGTCTCCGGGTTGGGCAGGCCGCCAGGCGGCGATGCTGCTGGGGAAGAGGAATTTCACCGGGAGTGCCGTGCCAGCGGACTGTGCGTGCGCAGTTGCAGGAGGTTCAGCGTGCCGTTGACGTTGACCTTGTGGGCCGTGTCGGGCGTGTACTCACTGCGCGTACTGAGCAGCGGCGTGGTGGTAAATCTCGTGAATCTCGTATTCGCTGACGAGCCGCTGGAGCAGATTGGCGTCCAGGATGTCGCCGACGATGCCGGCCACGCAGAAGTTGCTGAGCGGCGGTTCGATGGGCCGCAGGTCGAGCGCGACACGCACAACATTGTCGCGCAGGCCGAAGTGCTCGATGAGGCCGTGCCCGATTTCGCCGTTGGCGCCGGTGATAAGAATGACCGGTTTTCGCATGCCCGCTGACTCCGCAACGCTGCCGCCGTCTGATCCGTGAAAATCGCCCGGCTCGGAAGTATCCGCAGGCGGCGGAGGGTCGGCAAGCGCGGCAGCCGCGCCCAGCGAGGCAGGTGGAGCGCACCGCCAACGGCGGCGCGCTCCCGAAACAGGAAGGTCACGGACAAACGGCGCCGAAGCCCGCCAGCACGACACCCAGATCGCTGAGGTCGGTATCGCCGTCGCCATCCAAGTCGCCAGCCGGGCCGACGCCGTACGCGGCCAGAACGATGCCGAGATCCGTGAGATCGACGTCTCGGTCGCCGTCGAGATCGCCCGGGCAGGGCGCTGAATTACCGGTGGAAATCCAGTGCACGGCTTCCCAGCGTGCGGCGGCGCTGTTAAACGCTGAACCCACCACTGAGATGACACCGTCCCCGTCGATTTCGACGTCGCTGGCAGTCGAGGCGGAGTAATTCGCCGCCAGGAATGAGTGCAGATCGAGCAGCGCGTCCGGCCCGGCCCAAAGGACGGCGTGCCCCCCCAACACGCCGACTTGCAGGCCGCCGCGCGTGCGCGCCGCGCTGTTTTCAGTGCCGCTTGGGCCCAGATAGCTGGTCGCGGTCCCGGAGACGACAATCGCGCGTCCGAGGCCGGCATAGACGGCGCGCCCGACGGCGAGTTCATCCCGTGCGCCGAGCAGATAACTCGAATAGGCGTCGGCCGGATGCAGATTCAGATAGCCGTCCTCGTCCCAACGGCAGGCCGTCACATAAGGATCACCATAAGAAAGTCCGAAATGCAGGCCGTCCGAAGTGGCGTAAGCGATTCCGGTACTGAAGTTGAGCGAGGTCGGCGAATGGAGCTGCGTCGCGTAGGGTGAGTTCAGCCAGACGAACGGCGTGAGATACGGAGTTTCAGTTCCGGGGATCTCGTTTGTGCCGGCGCCGGCGAATGTTGTTCCATTCACGTCAAAGATTTCACTGAACTCCTGGCCGCTGATCTGGTAGTTCGCGAAAGTTCCGTTGAACCAAGCGGCGGCTTGCTGTGAATAGCACGTGTAGAACTGGCCGTTGTAGTAGCAGGTGTAGGGCCACCACCACCAGCCGACCTCTGACGTCCCATCCACCGCGCTCATCTCTCCGCCGATGGAGCCGTCGGGCGTGCGGTCGATGGCTGAGGCGGCGCTGCCGGTCCATTCGATCGGCCGCGCGACGGTGTAGATCGTTCCGTCGCCGAATACGTCGAGTTGTATGGCACCGCTTCCAACCTGCACGCCGCCGGAGAGGCCATTTCCGTAGGAATAGAGCGACCAATCGGGGTGCAGCGACACTGCCTGCCAGTTGGTCGGAAGGGTCGGCAGTGATCGGACGAGCAACGTTGCGGACGGGCTGATGGAAGCGCCGCAAGCGTTCGACGCGACGATGTCATAGCTGCCTTCGTCGGCGCTCGAGGGCCCGGATATGACGAGGTGGTTTGTGTTCGCACCGCTGATGGTGCTGCCGCCGCCCGTAGGGCCGTCGGTGAGCGCGATGCCGTCCTTGCGCCACTGGTAGGTGATCGGCGCGGCACCGGTCGCCTGCACGGAGAGGCCCACGGGAATCCCGGCCCAGGCGTTCACGGAGCGCGGCCCGCGGTCAAAGGTTGGGCACGGCGGCGTGTACAGTTTCTCGCTCGTGGACGTGTCGCCCGAAGGCGTTTCACCCCCGAAGACGTAGATGTAATCATCGTCGCCGCGCGCCGCGCCAAACTCGCGGCGCGCCGTGGCAAGGCTGGGCCCCGTCTCCCAAGTATTCGCCGCCACGTTCAGCTTGTAAACCGTGTTGACGATCGTCCCGCCAGCCAGCGGACCGGTGACCCCGCCGATGACATAGACGCGCCCATCGGAACCGAGCAGCGCGCGGGCGTGCGACAGCGCGACCGGCAAGTCCGGAACGGTCGTGTCGGACCACGCGTTGGTCGCGATGTCGTAGGCAGCTACATTCGAAAGCCGGGCCGACGCGTTTGAGTTGATTCCGCCGAAGACGAGGATGCGCCCCTGCCCGTCGTACGCCGCCGCGGCATTGGCACAGGCGGTAATCATCGATGCAAGGACGGACCAGGAATTGGTCGCGGCGTCGTAGCGCTCGACGCGCGTCTTGTTCGGGTTGCCGGTAGTCGCACTCGCGCCTTTGCCGCCGCCGAGCGAATAGACGAGGCCATCGCCGTCGGTGCAGAACGCGAAATTGTCGCTGGGCGCCTGGCTGGAACGCGACGCGATCGCGGTCGTCGGACCACTTGAGGGGTCATAGACGCTATCCGTGCCCGGATCGGTGCTGCCCAATACGACTCCGCCGAAGACGATCATTCGCCCAAGGTTGTCCACCGCCGCGCCCTGATGCACAATCGGGCCGATGCCCTCCAGTGCCACGCGGGGCGACCAGGTTGCGGCGGACAGCGTGCGGGAATCCACGGCGCCATCCTGATCGCCGCCGTTTTGCCACGGTGTGCCGCCAATGGCGTACAACGATCCGCCGAAGTTCAGTCCGTTCACGTACTTGCGAGTTGAGGCGAAACCGGGCGCGGACTGCCATTGCCCGGCCGCGATCCCGACCTGGGCGGCGATGAAAAGCAGGACGCCGATCCGAATGCGCATTTCCCACTCCCCCCTGGATTTTCGAACCGCTGCTGGTTGGGCATTCTGAGCGGCCGCGCGCAACGTACAGGAGATGGCATTGGCGCAGGCGGGGCTAGGGAAAATCTTTATGACAGATGCGGTCGCGGCACGGGTCGAGTGACGGGCAGTCAGGCGAAAATTCGCGCGCCCGGCAAGAATCGGCAGGCGGCGGAAGGTCGGCGAGCGCGGGCGTACGGGTCCGCGACGGTCGTCCCTATACTGGTCCGCCATGCAAACGCGCGCGGCCCGCTTACGGGCGCTGATTCAGCAAAAAACGGTGGCGATGCCCGGGGCCATTAATGCGCTTTCGGCGCGGCTGGTCGAGCGGGCGGGCTTTGAGGCGATGTATCTGTCCGGGGCGGTGCTGAGCAACAGCGTGATCGGCGTGCCGGATGTGGGCATGACGACGCTGACGGAGGCGGCGGCCCATGCGACGCGCTGCTGCGCGGTGACGAGCATTCCGATCATCATGGACGCCGACACGGGATTTGGCGCGGCGGCGGAGAATGCGGCGCGGACGGTCGAGGAGTATGAGCGGGCCGGGTTGGCGGGATTGCATCTGGAAGACCAGGAGTTTCCGAAACGCTGCGGGCATTTACCCGGGAAAGCGCTGGTCAGCCGGGAGGAGTTTTGCGAGCGCGTCGCGGCGGCCGCCCAGGCGCGGAAGGATCGCGATTTTCTGATCGTAGCGCGAACGGATGCGCGCGGCGTGACGACTTATGACGATGCGGTTGAGCGGGCGCAGGCGTATCTGGCGGCCGGCGCGGACGCGATTTTCCCCGAGGCGCTGAAGGACCGCGAGGAGTTTGCGCGTTTTGCGAAGGATGTGCGCGCCCCCCTGCTGGCGAACATGACGGAGTTCGGGCAGACGCCGATGATCTCGGTGGCCGAGTTCGCGGCGCTGGGCTACGCGATGGTGATCTTCCCTGTTACACTGCAGCGCATCGCGATGAAGGCGATGGAGCAGGCTCTGGCCGAACTCGCGACGACCGGAACACAAGGCCGGCTGCTTGACCGCATGCAAACCCGCCAGGAGTTGTACGATCTCTTGGGTTACCGAGTCGAGCCGGCGCGGAAGTAGTACTTTCTTTTGAGGAGCATGGCGATGGCGGAGACGGGTGGAGAGCTTTATCGACCGGGGCTGGAAGGCATCATCGCCGGCGAGACGGTCATATCCACCGTCGAGCAGGACAGCCTGGCCTATTTTGGCTATCC
>JBGAJB010000099.1:0-11442 GCA_044225155.1 Phycisphaerae bacterium
CCGCCTACCGAGTCGTACAGTGGAAGTCGTGGGTGTTTCCCGCGCCAAGTCACATCGTCGATGCAACGCTGACGCTGCTGAACATGCCCACCGGCTTCGGCGAGGAGCTGCATGCCGGCTGGCCGTGGAAGCCCGCCCGACCCGATGCCCCGACCCCGCTCGTGGCCGCCCCACTCACGCAGGGGCTCGTGATCAGCGGCACGCGGCTGTTGATCGGCTTCGCGATTTCGATTGTCTTCGGCGGATTCCTGGGCATCTCGATGTGGCGCTACAAGTTCGTCGACGCGCTCTTCGGGCCGCTCTTCCTCGGGTTTCAGACTTTGCCCAGCGTGTGCTGGGTGCCGCTGGCGATTCTGACGCTGGGCATTAACGAATCAAGCATCCTCTTCGTGCTCGTCATGGGCAGCTTCTTCGCCGTCGCGCTGTCGCTGCGCGACGGCCTGCGGCAACTGCCGCCGATCTACAAGAACGCCGGGTTGATGCTCGGCGCACGCGGCCGCACGCTTTATCAACATGTGCTGCTACCCGCATCGCTGCCGGCGCTGGCCGGCAGCCTGCGTCAGGGCTTCTCATTCGCCTGGCGATCGTTGATGGGCGCGGAGCTGATTTTCATGCTGTCGCGCCGTGGCCTGGGCTTTCTCCTGAACGCGGGCCGCGATTTTGCGAATGTCGCGCAGGTTGTCGCCCTCATGCTCATCATGGTCGGCATCGGCATGCTGGTGGACCGCTGCGGCTTCGCATTGGTCGAGCGCCGCGTGCGAACGCGCTTCGGGCTGGTCTAGCGCCCCGTGCGTCGCGTGCTGATACGCTGCGCGGGATGGCCTCGCGCACTTTGCTCGCAGTCTCGCTGGTCGGCATCGAGCCTCCGCTCGCGGAGCAGATTCGCCGCGCGCGGACGGCCGGAGCCGATCTCGTCGAACTGCGTGTCGATCGAATCGGGGACATCCCGGCCGTCGAGGCCGTGCTGCGCGCGCCGCGCGAATTACCGATCATCCTGACGATTCGAGCCGCGCGCGAGGGCGGTGCCTGGGACGGCGGCGATGACGAGCGCGTCGCGCTCTACGAGCGGCTCGGACTCCTCGGCCCTGAGTACATCGACGTGGAACTCGCGACATGGGAGCGTTCCGCGAACCTGCGTCAGAAAATCGAACTCGTGGCGCAGCCGCGCGGGTCGGAATCGACTTCCCGGCCGCGCGCCCGGTTGATTCTGTCGCACCATGACTTCGCTGGCGCACCGGCCGATATCGACGCCGTGGTAGGCCGACTAGATGCTAGTCGCGCGCAAATCATCAAGGCCGTGTTCAGCGCGGCCGACGCGCTTGACTCCCTGCGCCTCCTCGATGCATTGCGAAAAACAAAGAACAAAACGCCGACGATCGCCCTCGCGATGGGCGAGGCGGGACTCATTCCGCGCGTGCTCGGGCCGAAGTTCGGTGCGTTTCTGGTGTTTGCGGCGCTGGAAGCCGGCGCGGAGGCCGCGCCGGGGCAACCGACCATCGGCCAACTTACGCAGCAATATCGGTGGGGACGGAATGCAAGCACGACGAGCGTTTACGGCGTCATTGGCTGGCCCGTCGCACACTCGCGCAGCCCGGAGATTCACAACGTCGCCATGAGCTCAGCGGGGATCGACGGCGTCTACCTGCCCTTGCCGGTGCGGCCGGCCTACGACGAATTGGCTCGATTCATGGAATACGTGTTCGCCAATCCGTGGCTCGACATCCGCGGCTTCAGCGTCACGATTCCGCACAAAGAACATGCGCTCCGCTGGCTGGACTCGCACAAGTTTGAAGTCACGCCGCTGGCGCGCCGCTGTGGAGCCGTCAACACGCTGACGCGCCAGAAAGACGGACGATGGCAGGGCGACAACACCGATGCTCCGGCAATTCAAGCAGCCCTCCATGAGAGTTCCATCGCCCGCGCGCCCGCTGGACAACATGCGCTGATTCTCGGGGCCGGCGGTGTGGCGCGCGCCGCCGCTGCCGCTCTGCTCGAGGCGAAGTACAAAGTCACCATCACCAATCGCACTCGCGACCGCGCAGCAGAGCTAAGTCGGGCGCTCGGCGTCGCGACTTGCGAGTGGAGCGCGCGGGCAAGCGTGCCGGCGGACGTGATCATCAATGCGACCAGTGTCGGCATGTCACCGCACACGGCCGAATCGCCCATGCCCGCGAACGCTTTTCGCGCCGGTCAAGTAGTTCTCGACACCGTCTACACGCCGCGCGACACGCAATTTCTCCGCGAGGCCACCGCAGCCGGCTGCGTGGCGATTTCCGGCGAATCCGTCTTCCGCCGTCAGGCGGCCGCCCAATTTTTCGCATGGCACGGCGTAGAAATGCCGCAGCCCGGCCAGAGCTCCGTTTGAAACTCTGCCGGACCGCGCTTTGAATCCTCGTTACTCAAATCACTTCGCGGCCGGCATCGCCCGCACCACGATCGCCAACGAGCGATGCGGCGTTCCGCCGGTCGGAGCGGCCGCCAGCACCACGTATTCGCCGAGCCGCATGTGAATCGTGCTGCTCACCTGAAGCGCCTTGTGCCGATCTCCGCCGGTCGCCGCCACGACCTCTCCCTCAAAGCGCATTTCGACCTCATCCACGGAAGAAGCTGAGAGCACACCCCTCACACGCACATCGGTCTCGGTATCCGGGCTCGCGGACAGCTCAAATTCGCGGTCCGACGGCGCCGAGTTGATCTGCAACGGCGCGAGCAATGACATCGATGGGAAGCCGGATTCCGCCAACGCCGCCGTAACGCTCTTCAGCGCTTCCGGCGTCGCCTGCTTGCCGGGCGCGTCCCCCGCCGCAAGCACATAGAAAGAGAGTGTCACCGGCTGCCCGGACTGCCCTGACCCGCTCGAATCATGTTCGAGCGCGGAGAACAGCGATCGAACATGCTCGTAGTCTTCCTTGCTGCCGCGAAACACGAGTGTGTTGGCCGCGATGGACACGCTGGAATCACGTCCGACAAGCCCCTTCGCCGAGCCGAGGATCGTGTTGACGTGCGTTTCCAAACCATGCGGCAGGCGGAAGAACTCCACCACGGCGTCCGACGATTCGCGCGGCTGCACGGGGCGGTCGATTTGCGAGATCAACATGCCGACCTGATCCAGAGCGGATCGCTCCGCGTAGGAAATAATCACGCTATTCGAGCGTTCATCAACAGCGACGTTTACGCCGCGAAAACTCTGACCGATGACCACGGCCACTTCGTGCGCCGGCGCGTACTTCAGCGGGATGATCTCCATCTGACGGGGCGCTGATTGGCTATCCGCTTTCTTCAGCTGTTCCGCTGTCGGATCCTGTTGCGCCAGGAGTGGCGGCGCGCAAGCGATCATCGCAAGCAGGGTGGCGAAACTGTTTGCGACAAGACCGCGGAACGCCAAAAACGGAACGCCGTAATCGGCGAAATCAGCGAATTTCATGAGAATTGCTCCTGTGCTCGGGCAGAGAGGCGACCAGCGTCTCGGGCTCATCGCGACTGCCACGCTGGGTATCGTTCTCCGGCGGCCGCACGCGCGGCAGCAGCTCAATCACACGCACGTTGACTTGCGAGGTGGGCCGCTCGACGGACATGAATCGCTCGGCCGTCGTTCCGCTCAACTCGACCGGTCCGGAGCTGGCCGTAATCGCCTCCCGAGCCGGAGCGTCACTTGCTGGCGTTGGTTGAATGACACGCGGCGCCGGCGGCGCGCTCGGCAGCCGTAACAACAGCGCGAAGAACAGCGCCGCCGCGATGCCGCCGGCCGCCAGCGAAAACAGTCGCCATCCGCGCCGCACCGATGAAACGGGCCGCGGCGGCATCGCTGCGTCGGCCTGCTCGCGCAACCGCTCAAGTCCGCTCGCGATCCCGCGCATTTGTCGTACGTATTCCGCACACGCCGCACACTGTGCAAGATGCGATTCCAATCCGCGCTCGGCCCTTCGCCGGCTATCCACGTCAGCGCGCATCTCATCACGCAGGTCGTGCCAGGCGTCGCGCGCCTGTTCGCACGCCGGCGGAAGCCGCCTCTTCCGCATCTCGTCGCTCCGGATCGACATCAATCGCGCTCCCGCAATAGCAATTCGCGCAACCCCTCGCGGCCGTTGCGCACAAGCACTCGAGCCGTGCTCTCTTCAATCTCCAGAATCGCGGCCACCTCGGCGTACTCCATGCCCGAAATCTCCCGCAGCACGAGCGCCGCCTGCTGCCGCTCGGGCAGCTTGGCGATCAGTTCGCGTATTCGCGGCGCGACCGCGTCCGCTTCCGCCGCCGCCGAATCGCTCGCAACTTCCAGCGATATCGACGCCGAAGCCGGCGTCAACGGCACTGCCAGGGTCCGGTGCCGCTGTCGCACGCGCTCGATGCTCTGCCGCACGACGATCGACTTCACCCACGTCGTGAGCCGCGCCGGCTCGGCCAGTTGCTCCAGCCGCTGCGTCGCCAGCAGTAGTGAATCCTGCACGGCGTCTTCGGCGTCGGCCCAGTTCCAGCAGAAGCGGTACGCCAGCCGCACCAGTTGCGTCCGCTCCTCGCGAATCAGCCCCAAAAGCGCTTCGCGCCGGGCGCCGGCCTCAACGACCCGACTTTGGTCGTTTCCCTCGCCGGCGGACTCCGCTGTCAGCGCTCTAGGCGCATCTCCTCGCAAAGCCGCCTCGCTACCGGTTCTGTCCATGTGAGACGGGTCCTATCCCCGCTCTGTTTACCGGCCGGGAGGAAAAATGTTGTGGCGCTGGCGAAAGAAATCTGCTTGAGAGCTTCAAAACGGTATGAGTGAAAGGGAAACCACGCCGATCCAGTGCAGCGCCGTCATGGCGCTCTTCTGGATGATCTCCCAGAACGCGATTGATATCCCGATCTCGATCGTCGTCAGCGCGTGGCCGACCATGATCAGCAGGCCGTCGTTTTCGAGCATGCCGATCGCGTAGACCATGATCGGGACGATGAAGAACATGTTCGAGCCGGGGATCGGCAGCGGCAGCGACAGGCCGACCGCGAGGATCAGGATGCCAACGCCGCACAGCGACCAGAATGGCCCGCGCAGCAGCAGCGGGAAACGCGGGCGGCTGAGCTTTTCCAGGCCGCGCGTGTACTTGGCCAGCTTCGTGCCGATCCACACCAGCGTGCGCATCGACACGGCGTAGTTGCGAATCCAGCGCGGCATCCACGGCCGCTCCAGCCCGATGATCATTTGCAATGCGCCGAAGGCCGCGCCGACTCCGAACGGCACGGACAAGCCCGGCAGCGGCAGCGACAGGATCGCCATGAGCGCGATGATCACGCCGAAACCGGCCTGCCGTGTGCGCTCCAGAATTTCGCCAATGGTGATGTTCGTCCGCTGGCGACGGCGGCGACGAAGCGGCCGACCTCCATCGGCTTCTTCATCCGCGGTGGGATCATCCTTTTCTTCCACGGAAGATTCGGTGCCGTCGGCCGCCGTTGGTTCGTCCGAGTCCGCGGTGGTCGAATCGGCTGCGATGGGATCGGCGTCGGCCGCGACGCCGGCACCGGTCGCAGACGCTGACGAACCGTCGACGGCGCTCGGTTCGACGACGTGGGCGTCGGCATGCAACTCGCGCAGGATCGCGGAAAGGCGCAGGCCTCGCGGCGGCTCGCTTGGCGTGATCTTTGTCGTGGTCATCTCGTCCCGCCGCCCTATTCATGGCCGCGCGGAGCGCCGCTCCGCGTGCCGGACGGGGAAGTATAGTTCCGACGGCCGCGGCGGCTGCGAAGACTCATCCCGGACCTGTGCAGGTCGCATCTGAGCGGCCGCAATTTAAGGCACCGGTCTCCCGAGCGCTGGTTTCGAACTGCTATTTCTGAGAATTACCTCACGGACTAGTCGGCAAAGGCGAAGCGCACGATCGCGAAGATGGCCTTCACACCGTCGCGCCAGGTGATTTTCTTTCCCTCGTCATACGAGCGGCCCGAATACGAGATTCCGACTTCGTAAACGCGCCAGCCGCCGCGCGCGACTTTCGCGGTCAACTCCGGCTCGACGCCGAAGCGGTCGCTGCGGATGCGGATGGGCTTGAGCACCTGCGCCTTGAAAACCTTGTAGCAGGTCTCCATGTCCGTGAGGTTCAAGTCGGTGAACATGTTCGACAGCGTTGTCAGGAAGCGGTTCGCGACGCTGTGCCAGAAGTAGTGAACGCGGTGTTCCTGGCCACCCACAAAACGCGAGCCGAAGACCACGTCCGCGCGGCCGTCGAGAATCGGCTTGAGCAGGCGCGGATAGTCGGCCGGGCTGTATTCGAGATCGGCGTCCTGCACGATGACCACGTCGCCGCGCGTTTGGGAAAAACCGGTGCGCAGCGCGGCGCCTTTGCCCTGATTCACTTCGTGCTTGAAGACGCGAATGTCGGCCCCGGGAAATTCCTGCGGCAATTTGTCATAGAGATCGCGCGTGCCGTCGCGCGAGCAATCGTCCACCAGCACCAGCTCGCGCTGCAACTCGATCGGCGCGGCCAGCACCCGGCGAATGATTTCGAATAGCGTCTCGCGCTCGTTGTAAACGGGAATCACCACGGATAGCAGCATCCGTTCTCCGCGCCCTGCGACAGACCGCTCAGTTGCTCGACGCCCGCGCGCCGCCGTCTGACGGGTCGGCCGCGGATTCTACGTCGCCGGACGCCGCGCGTGCCACTGGTGGAACCTGCGCCGGCGCGAGCCTGGCCGCGCCATGCACCGGATCGAAGAAATCAAACAGCAGTGAGTAGAAATAATCCCGCGCATAAGGTGCAAAGCCGCAATGCCCGCCGCCGGAGAGCACGATCGCGGCCACGTTTGTGTTGCTCGTTTGGCAGACAAGGTCCGCCACGTCCTGCGCGCTGCATAGCGGATCGTTGCTGCCGTGCACGATGATCACGGGCATTCGCGCGTCCTGAAGCTTCGGGCGCGACGCGAGGCCCGTCTCCGGCAGGATGCGCAGGAAATCGCGCCCGGGCGCGAATTCGCCGTTGTAGTTCAGCGGAGAATTCAACAGCTCACAGTGAATCAGTTGCAGCAGATCGCCGCTCGGCGACGCGCAGCCCTTCCGCTCCATGCGTTCGCGCACGGTCTCCTGCACGGCCGAAAGCACCGGATCGGACAGCTTTGTGTGCGGCGTGTGCAATTGCTGAATGATCTCCTCGTAGCGCAGGACCGGCGAACAGGCCATGATCCCGGCTTCGAAACGCCGCCGGTCGCGCGGCGCCGCCAACGAGCCGAGCGCCGCGGCGATGACCGGATCGTCCGGACTGGCGCCGTCGTACCAAGCCGCGAGCAAAACGATTGAGGCCCCCCAGCAATACCCCAGCAGGCCGGTGCGGCGCACGTGCGGCTGCGTCTGCAGCCAATCGGACACACGCATCAGGTCGGAAGTTTCCTGAATGCCGAAGGTGTAGCGCACGTCAGGGTGACGACGTTCGCTCTGCCCGTGGCCGCGCATCTCGAGCGCCAGCACGTGAAAGCCGGAGTTTCGCAGAAATTGTGCGACGTCGATCGTGCGCTGGCCGCCGTTGTCGCCGAGCAGCCCCGGCAGCATCACGATGCAATCGGCGTCGATTCGCTGCCCGTCGCGCTCCGCGAAACCGATGCGTCCGGAGAGTTCGACGCCCGGCAGGATCGGAATCCAGATGTCCTCGAAGCCCGGCCACGGCGGCGGTGCGTTCTCGATCGAGAGCACGCTCGAAGTGGCCTGCGCGGTGTGCTGCAGGCCGGTCAGGTTGTAAAAGACACTGCGAAGCTGACGCGGATCGCGATGGAAATGCGCGAAAACGTCGGCCGGCTCGTCCGCGCCGCGAACAAGGTCGGCCGTCAGCATGGGCGGGATGTCGCCCGCCGGGAGCTTCGACGCGAGCAGCGCGTTGGTGTCGGCCGCCCAGTTGCGGGTGCACTCCGTCTGACTTGCGGCGGGAGCATTCGTGGTCTGATGACCGGGTGACTCAGCCGACGGTCCCACGTGAGACGCGCTCTGCGGCGAAACTTCGACACGCCGCGCCGATTGCGATTTTGGCGCGCCGGGGAAGGAACGCTCGGAGAAGCAGCCCGTCAGGCTAAACAGGAGCACTGCGGGAATGACGGCGAGTGCACGCCGCAACGTTGAGAGATCCATGCGTCGGTCCACCTCGCCCCACCGCGCAACAGCCATGGTCGTCGCGTCCGGCGCGACCGCGGATTCGGCTGATGGGGATGGTAGTTCGCGGCGGGCGGCGACGGGAGGATTTTCTAGAGGATTCTGGTGCGTCCGACTCGTCCGGGCGTTATCGGCGTGCGGGGTCGTGCGTGAGTTGGGCGATTCCCAGGATGTTTTCTTCCGGATCCTTGAACCACGCCACCATATCCCCGTTGGGGAAGGTGGCCACGCCTGACTCGTCCTGGAACGACATCCATTCGTAGCGCTCAAACACCACTCCCGCGGCTTTCATGCGTGCCACGCTCGCCCGGATGTCCGGCACGCTCCAGCCAAGCACGGAATAGCGAGCGGGCTCGTGACTGGGCATCTTCTGTAGCCGGATGACGGTGTCGCCCGACGTCAGCACCAGCGCCTGGGCATCGTCATCGAGCACTTTCAGCCCCAGCTTGCCCTCATAGAACGGGCGAGCTGTGGCGCTATCCCGAATCACCGCGAACGCCATGACGCGCGCGTCACCTAAAGGAGCGTCGTGGTGTAAACGACTCATAGAAACCTCCTGAGTGCGGCGCTCGCAGCCGGCGAGGGCCAGCGCGAGGCTCAACGCGATCAGCAAATTCTGGGCTGCGTGCATGACACTCTCCACCGCGGCTGGGATCAGCGACTTGGATCCTCGTACTGCATCGCGCAGACGACGTTGCCCTCGGTGTCCTGGAAACGCACCAGCGTGCCGACGGTCGGAATCGTCGCTTTCGGCATGAGAACTTTCCCGCCCGCCTTCTCGATGGCGGCCACGACGGCGTCGATGTCGGGCACGGAAATGGTGCACTCGAAGCCGCTGAGCATCACGCCCGGGACAATCTCGAAGCGCTTCTGCAGGGCGCCGTTCACGCGGCCGCCCTTGCCAGGCCCGTCGGTATGGACGATGTAAAAGCCCGGCGGCCCGAACGGCTCAAAACCCCAGCCGAAGACCTTTTCGTAGAACGCGCGGGCGCGTGTCGTGTCGTCGACGCAGACGGCAAAGTGCGACAAATGATTGGCCATGGCCGCAAGCCTCCCGCGGATGAATTTGATCCGCGGGCGCGACGATACGGCTTTTCGGGCGGCGGCGCCAAGTCGCTATAATGACAACTTATGTCGCTTAACCGCCATCGTCCGCTTACGCCGGCGGACGAGCGATTTCTGATCGTGCGCACGATGGTCGTACGCTGCGCGCCAGGAATGCGCACCACCTCGCCCACCGCGGGCTGGCATCGGCTGGTCTGCGCGTCGGAGGGGATCATCCTGGTCCGTACAGCCGAGGGGCACTGGGCGGCGCCGACACGGAATGCTGTCTGGGTGCCGGCGGGGATGCGCGCCGAATTGGAAACATGCGCGCCGACCGCAATGCAGGTGTACTACATTCGCGAATCAAAGGCGGCCTGGAGCCGGGGCGGGACGCCGCGCGGCAGCCGCACGATCACGATCGCCCCACTGCTGCGCGAATTGCTCGCGCGCGTGGCGCTGCTCAGCATGCTGGACCGGCGCATGGCTTGGCACGTCACTCTGGCGCAGCTTCTGCTGCATGAGGTGCGCGAAGGGGCCATCGAGCCGCAGGAACTCATCTGGCCGCGAGATTCCCGGGCGGCCGGCGTCGCGGCGCAGGTGCAGTCCAACCCCGCCGCGGATCGCGGGCTCAGCGACCTTTGTCGCGGGCAAGGCGTGAGCGTGCGGACGCTGCAGCGGCTCTTTCCGCTGCAAACGGGCCTGACCTTCGAGAACTGGCGCTCACGTTTTCGCTTTCTGCATGCCACGCAGTTACTCGCAGCCGGCCGGAAAGTGAGCGACGTTGCGGCCACCTGCGGCTACCGCAGCCCCAGCGCCTTCGTCGCCGCATTCACGCGCTTCGCAGGCGTGACGCCGGGGAAATTCTGTCGGACGTGAGTTGATCCGGGGTCCGAGCCTGTCCCGAGGCGCTTCGCTTAGGAATCACGTTGGATTCTCGGTGCCCTCCTATCTCAAGTGAAAAAAATTCAGTGTGAACTCTAGTTGCGTCTCATGGCGACAATGAGCGTCATGAACCGATGGGCGATTTCAACTGCGCTGGTTGCGGTCACGACCCTCGTGGGGTGTGACTCATCCGCCGCGCGGCCACCCATTCTCTCCGCGCCGCTATTTCGCAAGCCGGCAAACGTTGCTGAGTCCGACAATGCTCTGAGGTTGTGTGCGGCGCTAGCGGAGGCAGGCTTGGAAGCGGTCCTCAACTCGCAGGACCGATCTGCCTGGGCGCGCCGGCCAGTCTCAGTTACTGCGGAAACGCTCAGGATGCTGACGGGCGAAACTGTCGCTGCTTATCGCGTGGCACAATCGCCGAACGGAAATCGATTGGTCATCGCTCCACCCAAAGATGATCGGGATCCTTATCGCCTCAAGGCCGGATCTCTGCGGATTTACGAAAAAGACGCGCAGGGATTTCTCCTGGTCAAATCCATCGACCTGCCCCTACACGGCGACTATCGCTGGAAGGACTGGATCGTAAGCGATCGTTATGTACTTGCTTTCATTCACTATCCCCATCATGACTTGGGCGACTGGTGGTGGTTGCGTGCCCCCGATTACAGCACGCTGATCCTGGACGCTCAGACCGGAACGCTGTACCAAGTGCATCATTCGCTCAGAGGTGGCTTTGTTGTCCTGCGACCAATTGAGCGCACGCCACGGAGTTCCGAATGACGCAAACCCCTGCAGCCAACCGAGTCGTGACTACCGCGGTCCTTTGTTCAGCCCTCACGGCCTTGACTGCATGCAGTCGAGAGGTCGTTCGAACGGAACGCTGGAAAGACCTGATCGTCGAAGCCGACCCTCTCACCGGCGTCGCCACGGACAAGTTGCTCCATTTTCGACGCGACGGCAGCACACTGGTCGTTCAGTTACCCGACAACCGTTCAGGGAGCTTCTCGACTTCGAAAGGCGCGTCGCTGGCACTCAGTGTGGGCGACTCATTCACCTATCGAACCTTCATCAACGGAGAGGATTCTTGGCGTCTGGTCGGCCTCACAGACACAACCGCGAAATTCGATGTTCACGGAGGGGGGATGGGCTGTACGACGGACAAGTGGGGCCGATTCCACGGGCTGGTTTATGACCAGCGAGTCGAACTGCGCTTCCATGAACCTGCCTCGGCCGCCACAGCAAATGCGACCTGGTGGTTTCCCTTCTTCACGCCCACCGGCACCCAACAATCCTTCGACATCGTCGTCAGCGACGACGTCACAATCAATGACCACACCCGGAACATCACCGATCGCGCCCGGCTGACGGTCGATTTGCTGCCCGCTCCGGACCAGGGCTGCATTGTGCAAATCGTGAGA
>JBGAJB010000100.1:0-12198 GCA_044225155.1 Phycisphaerae bacterium
GTCTTGCGGGTCAGGTCATGCACGGCCGTGATGTAGCGGACCGTGCGCGAGCGCGAGCGCATGATGACGGAATGCGTGCGGGCGGTGTGGCCGTCGATGCGGACGCCGCGGAGCATGGCGTTGTCGGTGATGCCGGTGGCGCAGAAGACGATGCCGTCGCCCTTGGCCATGTCTTCGGTGCAGTGGACGCGGCGCAGGGCCGCTTCGTCGAAGCCGGCTTCTTTCAGGTCGGCCCGCTCCTTGTCGTCGCGCGGCCAGATGCGGGCGAGGATTTCTCCGCCCAGGCATTTGATCGCGGCGGCCGCGAGGACGGCCTCGGGCGAGCCGCCGATGCCCATGTAGACATCGACGCCGGCATCGGGCATCGATGGTGCGATCGCGCCGGCCACGTCGCCGTCGCCGATGAGGCGGATCGATGCGCCGGTGCGGCGGATCGAGGCGATGAGTTTTTCGTGGCGCGGCCGGTCGAGCGTGCAGACGACCAGGTCGCGGACGCGTTTGCCGAGCTTCAGGGCGATCAGCTCGAGATTCTGCTCGACGGGTGCGTCGAAGCGGATCGTGCCGGTGCCCTCGCGCACCTTCGGGCCGACGGCGATTTTTTCCATGTAGACGCTGGGGACGGCGGCCAGGCCGCGCTCGTCGGCGCAGGAAGTCTTGGCCGCGGCGATGACGCACAGGGCGCCGGGCAAGCCTTTGCTGGTGAGCGTGGTGCCGTCGATGGGGTCGAGCGCGACGGAGTAGCAGGGCGAGCCGTCGCGCCAGTTGCCGAGCTTTTCGCCGACGAAGATGCCGGGGGCCTGGTCCTTGATGCCTTCGCCGATCGTGCAGGTGCCGCAGATGTCCATCAGGTTCAGCATGCCGCGCAGCGCGTCGGTCGCGGCGCCGTCGGCTGCTTCCTTGTCGCCCTTGCCGATCCACTTGAAGACGTTGAGCGAGGCGGCTTCGCAGGCGCGGACGAGGTCCAGGCCGATGAGCTTTTCGGGTTCGAAATCGCTGCCGTAATTTTTGGACGTCGTCATAAGCCGGTTCTCCGCCGCTCGCATGCTGATTCAGAAGCTGATGCGCTGCGTAAAGAGTAGCGGGTCGGGGCGGGGGATTCGAGCATGGATTGGTTGGAATAACTTCTTTGCGGCAGTTGTTTTGGCGGATTTTTGCGCAATTGGATCGGTCCGTGCGAAATGTAGCGGCGAGGTTTGGAGTGCGGGGGAAGACGGCCTACGCTCACGAAGTGGCGCGGCTTGTGGGCAGCGTTCGAGAAAGGGAAACGGCATGAAGACGGTCATCAGTCTGGGGCACGACGGCATGGGGCATGGCGATGCGGAGCTGGGGCGGCGCGTGCTCGGCACGTTCCTGCGCAAGTCGCCGGCCATTCGCGAAGTGACGGCAGTGGTGCTGTTCAACAGCGGCGTGAAGCTCGCGTGTCAGGATTCGCCCGTGCTCGTCGAGCTGCGGCAGTTGCATGATGCGGGGGTGGATATTCGGCCGTGCGCGACGTGCGTGGATTTCTACGGCGTGCGCGAGCAGATCGCGGTGGGCGGCGTGTCGAGCATGGATGAGATCATCGCGGAGTTGAATCAGGCGGAGAAGGTCATCGCGCTGTAGCACGCAGTGTGACGCAGTGACCGGCGGCCCATGCTACCGATGGGGAATCAGAACGATGCACGGTGCCGCCGCGGCGCCTGGGCTATCCTTCGCGCGCGTACCAGCCGATCGATTTCGCGAGACCCTCGGCAAACATCACTTTGGGCGCATAGCCGATCGTTGCTTTCGCGGCCGCGAGATCTGCCAGGCTGTGGCGGACGTCGCCGGCGCGCGGCGGGCGATAGTCGGGCGCGATGTCTTTCCTCAGATGTTGATTGATTAGCGCGATGATCTGATTGAGCGTGACGCGCTCGCCGCAGGCGATGTTCAGCACCGGGCCGCGCAGATTGTCCGGCGCGTCGGCCGCCAGCAGGTTGGCGTGTACCACATTGTCAATGAAGCAGAAGTCGCGCGACTGCTCGCCGTCGCCGAAGATGATCGGCCGCTCGCCGCGCAACATGCGCGTGACAAATGCGGGAATCGCGGCCGCGTATTGGCTGTTCGGGTCCTGGCGCGGGCCGAAGACGTTGAAATAGCGCAGCGAGACGGTCGAGAGGCCGTAGCAGTGCGCGAATGCCGTGAGGTAATACTCGCCGGTCAGCTTGCTCACGCCATAGGGACTGACCGGCGCGGGCGACATGGTTTCGACTTTCGGCAGCGTGGGGGTCTCGCCATAGGCGGCGCTGCTGGCGGAATAGACGACGCGGCGCGCGCCGGCGTCGCGCGCGGCCGCGAGGACGTTGATTGTGCCGGTGACGTTGATTTCGTTGGCGGTGAGCGGATCATCGACGCTGCGCGGGACGCTGCCCTGCGCCGCGAGGTGATAGACAACGCTGACGCCGCGGCAGGCGGCCTGCGTGGCGGCGAGGTCGCGGATGTCGCCTTCGACCATCTCGATGCGCGCGGCGACTTCGTCCAGATTGTGCAGGTGGCCCGTGCTGAGATTATCCAGCACGCGCACGCGCTCGCCGCGCGCGAGCAGCGCGCGAACGATGTGCGAACCGATGAATCCCGCGCCGCCGGTGACGAGTGAGATGCTCATGCAACCTCCGGGCCGAGCGCGAAAAAGCGTTCGGCGTTTCTAGTGGTCGTCGCGGCCAGCTCCGCCTCGGTCAGGCCCTTGAGGCCGGCGATGTAGCGGGCCGTGTGAGCGACGAGCGCCGGCTCGCACGGGCGCTGTTTGCGCACCGGCTCGGGCGACAAAAACGGCGCGTCGGTTTCGATCATCAGACGATCGAGCGGCGTGGCCCGCACGGCCTCGCGTACGGCGTCGCCATTCTTGAATGTGACCACGCCGGTGTACGAGAGCCAATGGCCCTGGTCAAGAATCGCGGCAGCCAGCGCGCCGTCGCCGGAAAAGCAGTGAAAAACGACGCGCTCGGCCAGGGCCGGGTAGTCGCGCAGGATTTCAGCGACGCGCCGTTCGCTCTTGCGGGCGTGAATGATGACCGGCCGATTGACCTCGAGCGCGAGTTCGAGCTGGTCGCGAAAGACGCGTTCCTGCACATCGGCCGGGGCGAAGTCGTAGTGGAAATCGAGGCCCGTTTCACCGACGGCGACGAGGCGGCTCGCGTGGCCGGCTTCATGGTGAAGCGTGTGCAGGGCGTCGATGTCGGCGGCCGTGACTTTCGCTGCTTCGTGCGGATGGATACCCGCAGCGACGAACACTTGCGGATATTTCTCGCTGAGGGCGAGGCCGGCGCGGGCGTCACCTGGCGTGGTGCCGACGGTGATGCAGCGCGTCACGCCGGCGGCGCGGGCGCGCTCGATCACGCCGGGCAGGTCGCCGGCGAAATCGTCGTAGGTCAGGTGGCAGTGCGTGTCGACCAGCATTTTCCATTCAATCGGCTGATTCGCAGCCGCAGCGCTTGGCAATGGGTTCTCGTCCCCCTACCGAGCCGCGTGCGGCGCCGGATGGGCCAACCGCCCTATGCGCGCCGCGCGAAACTATCTCCGGCCTGCTGCAATCCGGCAAACGGCTTACGGCGAAAACCAAGATGTGTTCAGGTGGGATCGATTCGTGCCGCGCCGTGAGAAAGCGGGAAGCTTGAGAGTGCGCTCCCAATCGCGGGACGTTCTCCGTTCTCGTTGTCTCCGCTTCCTCACGGGCGCGGTTCGGATCAGACCGAAACAATGCCGCTGCGAGTGAGACGGGTTCCCACGGCACGGAATTGCGCGTTCGCGGCGTATACTCCGCGCAGGAGAATTCACGCATGACGGCACCGAAACATGGCGAGCGGCCGCTTCCCGTCGAGGAGACGCCCGGGCGCAAGGCGTATTGTCAGTGCGGCTGGTCGGACAAGCTGCCGTATTGCGACGGCGCGCACAGCCGGCTGGGCACCGGCTGCACGCCGCACGTCTGCGACGTCGAGCAGGCGGGCAAGAAGTGGGTTTGCCAATGTCACCAGAGCAAGACCATGCCGTGGTGCGACGGCACGCATAAGACACTGCCCGCGGCCGGGACTTGACCGGCGATCTGGAAATCCGGCCCGAGAAGGGAGCCCTCGAATGCACGCCCTCCTTTTCCTGCTCAGCGTACTGATCCCGCCGCCGCTTTCGCCGCAACAGGCGAAGCCCGATGAGCTCAAATCGCTGATCGAGCGCATCGCGCGCGGCGACGAAGTCGAGGCGGCCGACGCGACCGAGCGGTTGCTGCAATTGGCGGTCGAGCCGCTGGCCGGCGCGGTTGGTTCGCTCGACAAGCGGCCACTCAGCGAGCAGTTGCGCGTGGCGCAGGCCTTGGAGCGCGTGCATGCGAATCTGCGGCTGCGGCTGTTTCGGGCGGACTTGTCGGATGAGGATCGCACGCGGTTTGACGCTTTCTGGAAGCGTTCGGCGAAGATCGTCGAGCAGTTCTTCGACGAAGACCCAGAGGTCCGCACGGAGGCCATCACGCAAGCGCCGATGGAGCGCGACAGCGCGACGGGGCTGCTCCTGGCGCATGCGGCCGTCGACTGGAACGCCGCGACGCGTGAGACGGCGCTGGCGGCGATTCGCAAGCTGAAGGACCCGGGCGCGGCGCGACTGCTGACGAAAAACCTGTCCGACATGCTGGCGGCGATTCGGGGAAAGATGTTCGGCCCATCGGAGGATGACGTGGTGATCGTGATGGCCGACATGTCGAAGCATCTGATCGACGTGCTGGGCGATTGCGAATATCCCGCGGCGACGCCGGTGATCGCGGACGTGCTCGGCTATTTCATTCATACGGACAAGCGGCCGTATTTCGAGCCGGCGATCAGCGTGCTGGCGCTGGGCAAGCTGGGCGACGAGCGGGCGGTGCCGCTGCTGCTGGAGCTCGTGGACGATCCGGAGATCGCGCGGATCACGGGCGCGCCGCGCGAAGGGCGGCCGTTTGCGCAGACGGTGGGCGACGCGAGCCTGTTGGCGCTGTGCCGGATTTACCACCTGCCGCCGGAGGCGTTCGGGCTGACGTGGCTGGTGGAAGCGCCGGACCTGGCGGGCTTTGTCGAGGATGCACAGCGCCGGGCCGGGCGGCAGGCGTTTCGACAGTGGCAGTCGCAAAACGGCGACAAGCCGCGCGACCAGCGGGCCGCGCCGGTGCCGGTGGGCGGCGGCGGGGCGCGCGGGCCGTCGTCAGCGCCGGCTACGCAGGCGAGTTCCAACAAAACGGCGGATTAGTTCAGGGGATTTCCCTATACTGCAATTGCTGGCTATGGCGAAATAGCCGCGATTTCAATTCCGTAGGTCTTTCGGAGTAGCGCCCATGTCGACATCGGCGCGAGGGGCTCTTGCCCTTCTTGGCGTGCTTCGCCTTGGTGCCATTGGTCTGATCGTTCCTGCAATTAACGCTGAGGGAGCGTTGTCCATTCGCTGGATGGCCGGGGGAAATACGTATCAGCGGGGCTATCACCAGCCTTTCACGGAGTATCGAACGCTCGCGGTTTCGCCCGACGGTGATCTCGCGGCCGCCGGCAGTACAGACCACCTTGTGAAGTTGTGGGACACATCGAACGGGCAGCTCAAGGCGACGTTGTCTGCCTTGGATGGTGCGGTTTCGACGCTGGAATTCTCTCCCGATGGCTCACTGCTCGCGGCCGGTACTGATGAGTTGCACGGCTTGGATCGTCCGCTCCGGGTCTGGCGCGTTCCAGACTTTCGGCCGCTCTTTTCCGGCGCGACCGGGGCGGTCTCGTCCGTCGCGTTTTCTCCGGACGGCGCGACCTTGCTGAGTGGCGGGGACGAGCTGGTCCTGTGGGACGCGCAAACCGGCGAAAGGGTTCGCACATTTCCCGCGCCCGCGAGGAGGATTCAGAGCGTCGCATTCGCGCCGGATGGCTCGGTGTTCGCGACGGCGGATTCCCAGACGGTGCGAGTTCTCGACCCGAACACGGGCGATACCCGGCACGTTTTCACGACCGCTCCAGCAGCTCTCGTTGCTTTCTCGGCCGATGGATTGCTCCTCGCGACAGGTGCGAGTAGATCGATCGTCGTCTATGACGCGCAGACGTATGAACGTATCAGTAGCATCACTCCCGGTACGGATGTTTCAACATTTCGGTTCTCCGGGCAGGATGGCATGCTCTGGACGTCCGGCCTCTATAACAGTCGGGCCTACCGGTGGAATCCGCTAACGGGGGCTTCGCTCGGCGCGATCATCGGTCTGGCGCCGCAATCACTAAGCCAAATTGCATTCGCAGACAACGGCTCGGTTCTCTTGGGCTTGGACCAGTTCGGGCCGCTTTCTTCGACCACTCAGTTTCTGCAATCGCCACTCGTGCGGATCCCGATTCAATCAAGTTCCGGAGATATCGCGCTCTCATCCGACGGGCAATTCATTTCCGGGTATTCGATCGGCGAAGTCAGGGTGTGGGGTACGGGTGACGGCGTGGAGATTTTCGCGAAGGCGCAGAATTTCCTGTTCGCAGGGGAGATGGAATTCAGCCCGGATGGGAGTCTGCTGGCAGTTGCAGGTGCGGAGCGGCTGACGGATGAGTATCGGCTGCACATCTTCGCGGTTCCGAGCGGCGCGGAGTTGGTGAATGTCGTTCTACCACCCAGTAACCCGCGATTCGCGTTTTCCGCGGACGGCGCGCATCTCGGCGTGTTGAATACGCGGGATGCCACCGTCGAAATCTGGGATGTCGCAACCGGGGCGATTGTTGAATCCGTGCCGAGCGGTGATGACGATTCTGCAATTGACTTTACGCCAGATGGGACACTGCTTTTGGCCGCGGGGTACGCAGGGGAGGGCGCGCCCGGCCATTTGCGCTTGTGGCGCACCTCGGATTGGACCGCGGCCGGAGAAGTCGTTGATCCGATCAATATGATGCTCGCGATCGACTCGTCGGCCGGCGGGCAGTTGATTGCGACCGCCAGTTACGGCGAAATTCGAATTCGGCACTATCCCGATCTCGGGTTCGTTCGGAGTTTTCCGACGCTGCCGGGCTATCCGCGCGGCCTCTTCCTGTCGAATGACGGCAGCGTCGCGACTCTCATGGCCTCGGATGGCAGCGTGCATATCTTTGATGTCGCCAGTGGCGAGGAAACAAAATCGTTTCTGCAGGGCGCACTCGAAGGTCGCTCGGCTTATTCAGCAGATGGGCGGTTTGTCGCGCTTAAGGAGTCTGCGAGCATCTCGATCTGGGATGCGCACGCGGGAGCACAGCGCCGGGAGCTGGTTTCGCAAGCTTTGGCCGCGCCGATTGTCTGGTCGCCGGATGGTTCGATCGTGGGCGGAGAATCGACGGGCCTGCGCGATGCTGCGACCGGCGAGAATTTGTCCTATTTCCCATTGCTGGACCTTTCTCCGGATGGGCAATTCGCGGCGGTCGCCGCCGGCTACGGCGTCGAATTAGTGGATGCGCTCAGCACCGAGGACATCGCGACGATCGCCGAGCATCACACCTACGCGCTTGGGGCGCGGTTCCATCCGAGCGGCACGATGCTCGCCTCCGGTGCGTACGATCGGCGCCTGCGCATCACCGATGTCGCCACCGGGAATCGGCTGTGGACCCGGTCGGAGGAGTTTTCAGACCATTTTCCGGCTGCGTACTCGCATGACGGGGCGACGCTTGCGACCGGCACATGGTTTGGAGAGGTTCGGCTCTCGAACTCGCTTACGGGGGAGATCGTGTGGAATGTGAGCGGACACGACGGGAGCGTGCAGGCGGTCGCATTTTCGCCGAATGACCGGCTGCTCGCGTCCGCGAGCGGTTGGACGCCCGGCCGGCCGGAGACGGGCGTCAAGCTGTGGGATTCCGCCACCGGCACGCTGTCGGGTCGATCGATGAGCCGTGGAGCGTGAAGAGCGTCGCATTCTCGAGCGACGGCCGATTGCTCGTGGTTGGAATGGTCGATGACCAGACGCGCACCGGCAGAATCCGCCTGTATCGCGTGCTCGATGGAGCCATGCTGGCCGACCATGACCGCGAGGTCGGCAGCGGCGTGGAATACGTCGGCTTCTCCCCGGGCGATGCGCTGATGGCTTACAGCCGAACGGACGGCGCGATGGTGTTGGCGGAGAATCCATTGCCGCTGAAGACGGATGTCTTCGCGGATGGCTGCGTCGATCTCAGCGATCTCGGGCTGTTGATTTCCGAGTGGGGATGTACGGCCACGGACCAAACCTGTTACGCGGATATCAACCGGGATGGTGTTGTGGATCTGAATGATCTCGGTGCGCTGCTGGCCGATTTTGGCGCGGGGTGTCGATAGCGGCGATTTTCATACCAAGCGCGCAATTCGAGCGCGCGGGCCGTCGTCGGCGCCGGCGACACAGGGGAGTGCTCGGGAAGCGGAAAAATCAATTTCGCCACGCAGCTACGATCTCGACGCAGCAAAACCCGCGTGGCGCCCGCCGGTCACCGCGCCGATTTTGTCAGGCTTTCAAAACGCTCCCGCGTTGAGGATCCGTATAAGGGTAGACGCCGGCATCCCTTAACCGCTGCACAACCGCGCGGGACTTTCCGGTCGCGCACATTTTCAGTTCGTCCGCGGTGAGGCCGATCGCGAGCAGTATCCCGCTCTGTTTTCCGACGGCCTGGAATGTGCTCGGGTTTGTGTCGGCGCGCTGGAACAGCAGCGCGCGAATTGATGAGCCGACGCCGAGTTCGGTCCCAAGCCCCATGACGTGCCCCGGCTCGAGCCTCGTTTGAAGTGTGTAGGCCGCGAGGCGTGAAAGAACGCGGACCAGCGCATCATTGCGCTCGCGGAAAACTACCATCAATTCGTAAGCGCCAAGGGAATTGGGCGGTTGATCCGCGCCCAGCAGATCGCATGTGACATAGGCGGTGCCGGGCACGAAGTTCTCGAACATCAAGACGTCCGCCCCGCCTCCCATGGAAAGCGGCACGACGGCGTGATGAACTCCGTCGGCCGGGGGGCCGAGCACCGAGGAGAGCGCGGCGACGCCCTCGTTCCAGGTCCGCTCCCATTCGTTGGCGTCATGGCTCGGCGGGGCGGGTGGGTTAGATCTCCTTGGGCTAGGCTCATTCTGAGGGGGGGCCGCCGTCGCTTCGCCGAGTTGTTTCGCACACCAGACGAGTCCATACACGGCGGCCGCAGCCAAAACAATCTGCTGTCGGGAACGCTCAAAGAAAACCAGTCGTATCCCCTTCGATACGACTAGCACTCCGCAAAGGATGGCCCCGAGTAGGTAGAGCGATCGGCGCATCCGCAGATCCTTTGATCGTGGGAACGGAACTGCATCATCCTTCGACAAAATCTATCTCGCCACACGCCGGCACCAAGCCCGCCGCCGCGCCGTCGTTCAATAAGCGCCGGATCGCTTCGCGGCCGCGCGGGCCGTAGTCGAGGGTCCAGTCGTTGACGTACATGCCGACGAAGCGGTCGGCGAGGCTTTCGTCGAGGCCGCGGCCAAAGCGCAGGGCGTAGCGGACGGCTTCCGGGCGGTGTTGGAGGCTATAGGCGATGCTGGCTTTCATGATGCGCGTGACTTCGGCGCAGACCTTTGGGCCGAGATCGCGGCGGACGACGTTTCCGCCGAGGGCAGCGGCAGGCCGGTCTTTCCATCCACCACTGGCCGAGATCGACGACCAGGTGCAGGCCCTCGCGGGCGCGAGCTGGCCTTCGTGAATGATCAGGCCGGCGTCGACCTGCCCGCTTGCGACGGCGGCCGGGATTTCGTCGAACATCGTGACGCGGGCGCGGAATGCAGCGGATGAACCAGCTCCGGCGGGACACTTGCCCACGCCGGATGTCATTTCCGGTGCCGGAGATGAACCGGCGCCGGCGGGACACTTACCCGCCGCGGCTGGATTCGCGCCCTCGGCGCTTTGGACTTCACCTTTCCCCAGCAGCAACTGCATCGCCAGATACGCGGTCGTGAGCAGGCCGGGGATGGCGATGGTTTTACCGGGCAGGTCGGCGATCAGCATCAAGCGCTGGTGACGATCATCGGTAGTTGTCGCCCATGCTGCTGCCGGCCGGACACATGCGATGTTGTCGGCCACGTAGGGGTAGGCGTGGATGCTGATCGCGGTGAGCTCGTATTGGGCGCGGCGGGCGCGTTCGTTGAGCGTCTGGATGTCCTCCAGAATGTGCTCGAACTGGTACGGCTCGGGATCGACTGCGCCGCTGGAGAGGCCGTAGAACATGAAGGCGTCGTCCGGGGTCGGGGCTGGTGCGAATCCCGCGCATTTCTTCTCGGCGGCTTGTCGGGCCTCAGCGCAGGCCGGTTTGCCGGCTGCCTTTGAAAGCCTTCCTCGAAATTCCAGTGCTGCGCGGGTGCCCGGTGGGTGGCTGCGATGGGCCTACCGTCGGCACATCTGCGGCCCCCGGTCCCTGACGCTCGCGGCTCGGAAAAGCCGTCATTCCGGGCAGGTTTTCCCGAAGGAGCGATGATAGCTGATTCGATGCGGTGCGCGCGTTGTTTCAACGCTTCTGCACCTCGAGCGCGGGCCGACATGAACAGCCGCTCGGCATGGGCACCGGGCCGGCTGCACGGAACCTAGCATGTCACGCAGCGCTCGGAACTCAACGGCGTCGCTTGGCGCTCGGGCGTTGGGATGGCACCCGACACGGACCCCGATCGAATTCGCGCCCCAGGCCCCAGCGTTCCGGAGTTTTCGACGACCTACGCCGTCAGTCGGGCGCGTTCGGGAGGAGGAAAAGCAGGCCGGCTTGGAGCAGGATCGTCAGTGCGACGAACACGAGCGTGAAGAACTTGGCGAAGTCGCGGCGGATCACGCGCTGATACAGAATCGGATCGGCGTTGGGCGGTGTTGCGAACTGCTCGTGTCGCAGGCGCATGATGATGGCCGCGAGCGAGCCGACGTGAAACATTCCGAGATGTATGCCGCGTCGGGCATCGGCGAAGGCGAGCTTTCCGGCCGCGGCTCCCGCGAGCACGGAAAATCCGACGAACACGGCCGCCCAGCCGATCGGATTCAGAAGGATGAGGTTGATGGCGCTCGCGATGAACATGCCGTGCGGCTGCACCGGTCCGAGCCGCAGGTCTTCGACCAGAAAGGCGGGATTCGCGTAGCCCGAGACGAGGGTGTATCCCGCGCCGTCTTGCACGAAATGGCGGCACCAGAGCTTGAGTCCCGTCGCGGAGGTGGGAGCGTAGTAGCCTCGGACATAGACGCGGATTCCGACTACATCACCGGACAAACCGGACGACGGGCGCAGTGGAAAGAACGGCGCGGCGGAGTCGAATTCGACGCGTAGGCAGGGGACGCGTTTCTGGAGATCGCCGCGGAGCGCGGCGGGAAATTCGCTACGAAGCCTCGCGCGGGAGGTAATCCAGCCGATCACAAATCGCCAATGTTCGCCGAGGTAGGGTTCGAGCGACCGGAGGCGCGCCGGTGAGAGTTCGACGCCGTTTGTGTGTAGATGCTCTGCAAGTTTTTCCAAGGAGTCGGCGCGGACGAGTTCGGCTCTCAGGCCTTGCTTTTCGACGTCGGCGTAAACGGAGAAGCTGGGGTCCGCGCCGAGCGTCGGCACGAGTTCGCAAAACTCGAATGGAATGGTGACGATCGTCATGCAGCGCAGTGCCAAGCCGAACTTCCAGGTGTTCGCGCGGGCGCTGACGCGCGGGTCGCTGCCGTGGAACTGCGGAAACTGATCGACGATCTCAAGTTTGGGATCTTCGGCGCCGGCGGGGATGGGGAAGATCCAGAGGGCATTTTGCTTCTCGTCGAGCCGCAATCCGACGGCCAGCGTCAGCGTCTCGCGCCCGTTCGCGCACTCGATGGCCGCGATCTGCTCATCCTCCTGGGCCGGGCGCCACTCCGACGTATCGTCGGCCTGAAACGCGACGCCATCGGCGCGTGCGAATGACGGCACAAGTGTGCCAGCGAGCGCGGCGAGGAGATGGGAGAGGAGACGATTGGGCGTCATCGGGTGGTTCCTGTCGCAGACATAACGCTCAGACTCATACGAAATTGCCGCTGGGAGTGCGGAGTTGATCGATTCGATGGCTAGACTGGCGTACGTTGGCTGTAGCAGGCGGCCGGATCGTGGGCGCTGTGGAGGAGTGGGCCATGTGGTGGGTAAGCGGTGATCTCGTCAGGCGTTGGCGGCGGGTGGTCTCTGTTCGGTTACTGTTTGCGATCCTGGCCGCGAGTTGCCCGGCGTTCGCCGCGGATGATCCCCCTACCAGCCAGCCGGCCGCTACGGCCGCGCGTGCTT
>JBGAJB010000101.1:0-11909 GCA_044225155.1 Phycisphaerae bacterium
GGATCATCCTGCGGATCTTCGATCGACTCGATCGCCGTCGGCTGGAGCGTCGCGAGAAAGTCGCGCGTGCCGGCCGCGTTGAATTTCGGATCGGCCGCCTCGACTGTGACGAAGAAGCGATCGTTCGTCACGCGCCGGAACCGCGCGCTGCGGAAGATCGGGTTGCTCCACCACGGCAGGTTGTTAAACGCCAGCATGCCGATGCCGGTCGTGAGCGCCGCGAAGAGCACCGTCAACTCGAACATGATCGGAATGTTGGCCGGGAGGCTCAGGTACGGTTTGCCGGAAACCTGGAAGTTGTAGCCCTGCACGAAGGTCGGCACCCACTTGAAGTCCGAGGCCTGCGTCGCGTTGGTCCACCACTGCAGCAGGAACGCCACGGCCGTGCCCGTGATGCCCAGCGCGAAGACGAGCAGCGGCAGCTTTGTCGGGCGAATCCCCATCGCCGGGTCGATCCCGTGCACCGGAAACGGTGAGTGCGCGTCGAACCGCGTGTAACCCGCGTGATGCATGGCCTTGGCGGCCGTCTTCAAGGCGCCCGGCGACTCGAACTCGGCCAAGAGGCCGACGAGCCTGGGCGAGCGGCGGGGAGCGGTCTGTGCAGCGGTCTGATGCATGATTGCCTAGTGCCCCTTTCCACCGCCGGCGTAGGCCAGAGCCGGTTCATGCGGAGCGTGTTCGTCCTCCGCGTGGGCCTGCGGCATCACGGCCTTGATTTCCGCGATGGCGACCATCGGGATGAAACGCAGGAACAGCATGAACAGCGTCAGGAAGAGTCCGAAGCTGCCGAGCAGCGTGCATACCTCGACCCACGACGGCACATACGCGCCCCAGGCGGCCGGCAGGAAGTCATTGGCCAGCGAGCTGACGATGATGACGAACCGCTCGAACCACATGCCGACGTTCACGAAGTTGGCGATGATGAACATCCCCAGAATGCTCGTGCGCACCTGCTTGAACCAGAAGAACTGCGGCGCGATCACGTTGCAGGTGATCATGGTCCAGTAGGCCCACGAATACGCGCCCATCGCGCGGTTCATGAACGTGAACTTTTCGTAGAGATTGCCCGAGTACCAGGCGATGAAGAACTCCATCATGTACGCGTAGCCGACCATGCTGCCGGTTACGAGAATGATCTTGTTCATGTTGTCCAGGTGACGCAGCGTGATGATCTCTTTCAGGCCGAAGAACTGACGGCACGGCACCGCGAGCGTCACCACCATCGCAAAGCCGCCGAAAATGGCGCCCGCGACGAAATACGGCGGGAAGATCGTCGTGTGCCAGCCGGGCAGCACCGACGTGGCAAAGTCGAACGAAACGACCGAGTGCACGCTGAGCACCAGCGGCGTGCTGAGGGCCGCCAGGATCAGGTAGGCCCGCTCATAGCGATGCCAGTGGCGCGCCGAACCCGTCCAACCGAGCGAAAGCAAGCCGTAAACGATCGCGCGGGTCTTGTTCGCCGCCCGGTCGCGCAGCGTCGCGAGATCCGGGATCATGCCCACGTACCAGAACAGCAGCGAAACCGTGAAGTAGGTGCCGACCGCGAACACGTCCCACAGCAGCGGGCTGCGGAATTGCGGCCACATCGCCATCTGGTTCGGCAACGGAAACAGGTAATACGCCATCCACACGCGCCCGACGTGAATGCCGGGGAAGAGCAAGGCGCAGATGACCGCGAAAATCGTCATCGCCTCGGCGAAGCGGTTGATCGCGGTGCGCCACTTCTGGCGGAACAGGAACAGGATGGCCGAGATCAGCGTGCCGGCGTGACCGATACCGACCCAGAACACGAAGTTCGTGATGTCGAAGCCCCAGCCGACCGGATTGTTGAGGTGCCACACGCCGATGCCGGAGAAGAACAGGTGGAAGATCATCGCCCCCAGCAGCGCCAGCAGGCCCGCCGAAGGAATGAACGCCAGCCACCAGCCCAGCGGCGTCGCTTTCAGCTCCCATTCCACCGGCCGACAGACCATCTCGGTAACCGAGTTGAAGTCATGTTTGCCGGTGACGAGCGGCGCTCGATGCCGCGGATCGTCAAACGTGTTGTCCACTTCATGCACGATGGCTGCCATAGTTCTCTCTCAGGGTGAGCCGGTCCTCGCGGCCGACTCGCTCTGTCCGTCAACTTACTATGCGTGCTCCGCCGGCTTGTGCTCGGCCGGCTTATCTTCCGGGCCCGGTCCGTGCTCCGCGTCCGCGCCGCCCGCATTGTTTCGCAGCTTGGCCATGTACTGCGTTCGCGGCCGGAAGTTGAATTCGCCCAGCATTGCGTAGCAGCGGTCATCCGCCTGCGTCTTGGCGACGCGGCTGGCCTTGTCGTTCAGGTCGCCGAAGACGATCGCTTCCGCCGGACACGCCTGCGCACACGCCGGAACGACCTCGCCGTCCGGAATGTGGTAGCCGTGCCCCTCGTTTCCGAGGGTGGGCGTGACCGATTCGTTGCGATACTTGATCTTCGCGTCGCTGATGCGCTGCACGCAGTAAGTGCACTTTTCCATCACGCCGCGGGCCCGGATCGTGACGCGCGGGTTCTTGCCGAGCTTCTCGATGTCGGTCAGCGCCACCTTCGGCAGCAGGCCGGGGTTCTGATACGACAGCGGCGAAATCGTGCCGTTCGCGATCGAGCGCGGATGAGCCGGGCCGTGCTGGTTGTAGAACCAGTTGTAGCGCCGCACCTTGTAAGGGCAGTTATTCGAGCAGTACCGCGTGCCGATGCAGCGGTTGTAGACCATCGCGTTCAGGCCGTCCTCGTCGTGCATCGTCGCGCCGACCGGACAGACCTGCTCGCAAGGAGCATTTTCGCACTGCATGCAGTTCACGGGCTGGTGCACAACCGACAGCGTTTCCGCGTGTTCCGGATCGCCGCGGAAGTAGCGGTCAATGCGCATCCACTGCATCTCGCGGCCGAGGACGACCTCGTCTTTACCGACGACGGGAATGTTGTTTTCCGACTGGCAGGCCACGACACACGCGCTGCAACCAGTGCATTTCGCCAAGTCGATCGTCATGCCCCAGCGGTGCTTCTCCGACTTGAATTCGCCGAAAAGCTGCGCCAGCGGAAGCTCGTGCACTTTCTTGTGCGCGAATTTCGGATCGGCCTTGTATTTGTCGAGCGTCGCCTCGCGCACCAGTTCGCCGACGCGCCGTTCCAGCTCGTCGTTGCCGACCTTGGTGTCCATCGCGTGATGGTCCTGCGTCGTCGCGAGGTGATACGACGTGCCGCTCGACTTCACGCTTGCGGCCGCGATGTGCCACGCGCCGCTCGTGCGGAGCTTGTACGCGTTGAATCCGCTGCCGCGCGCCACGACGCCGCCGTCTTCGCGCCCGTAGCCCAGCGGCAACGTCAGCGAGCCGACCGCGTGTCCCGGCAGGACGCACACGGGAATTTTCAGCGTGTGATTGCCGAGCGCGATCTCGACGTGATCGTCACGCCGCAGGCCCAGCCGCTTTGCGTCGGCCGGCGAAATCAAGGCCGCGTTATCCCACGTGAGCTTGGTCAGCGGGTCGGGCAATTCCTGTAACCAGCCATTGTTCGCGAAACGTCCGTCGTAAACCTTGTTGTCCTGCGCGAAGACGACTTCGAAACCGTCCTTGCCGGCGGCCGCAGGCTTCGCCAGCGCGGCACCGAGCCCGGCCAATCCCGAACCGCTCACGGGCGGCGTTTTCACCGCCGCCGCGGTTCCGGGCACGATGCCGTCGTGCAGCGCCGTGCGCCACGCGCTCTCAAAATCGCCGCCGCCCGAGAAGCTCTTGAACGCCGCGCGCGTCAGGCTGTACGCCGAGGCCCCTTCTCCCAGCAGCCCGGCCAGCAGTTGAGCATTCGTGCGACCGCCGTAGAGCGGTTCGATGAGCGGCTGCGAGAGGGACAATGTGCCGTCCCACGCCCGCGCGTCGCCCCAGGCTTCGAGGAAGTGCGCCTGCGGCGCGTGCCACGCGCAGCGCTTGCCGGTCTCGTCGCAATACAGACCCAGATGGATCGAAACCGGCACCTTTTCGAGCTTGGCGGCGAAGTCGAGGTCGGCCGGCGCGGTCAGCGCCGGGTTCGCCCCCAGCACGACCAGCGTCTTGACCTCGCCCGCACCCATCTTCTCAGCCAGCGTGCGGATCGCTTCGAGATGCGTCGGACGCGCTTCGCCGTCCTCGCTGTAACTGACGGCCTTGCTGCCGAGCGCCGCGTTCAGCACCGCCGCGAGTGCGTGTGCTTCCGCCGGCTGGCGCGGGCCGACCAGAATGACGGCCTTGCCGCCGGCCGCCTGCAAATCGGCGGCCATTTGCTCGATGAACTTCGGCGCACCGGCCTCCGCCGACGCCAATTCGCCCGCGAGCGCCTCAGCGCCGGCCGGCAATTTCACGCCCTTTCTCAGCAGGGCGTTCGCGAGTTGCGCGAGATGCAGGCCGATGTCGCCGCTACGAACGGCGAAGCGATAATCGGCGTTGCTGCCCGTGAGCGACATGTTGCTCTCGAGCATGAACAGCCGATTCATCGTGCCGTCGTGCGCACTGCGGCGGCTCGCGAAGTCGCGCATCAGCCGCACCGACGCGGGATGCGTCAGCAGAAAATCGCTGTCGAACGAGGCGATGACGTCGGCGGCCGCGAGCCAGCGTACTGCGCGCTGCGGCTTGCCGAAGACGCGCGTCAGTCCAGCGCGCTCGTTGTCGCGCGAGAGCCGTCAAATTCGACCCACGCGCCTTCGGGAACGCCGCCGACCAGCGGCCTCTTCACCGCCGCCAGCGTGACGGAATGGCTCGGCTCGGCCAGCACAAAGAGGCCTTCGCCGCCGGACTGCTTGAGTTTCGCGAAATGCGCGGCCGTTGCCGCGCGTCAAAGTTCACCCACGGCTTGAAAGCTGCCGCCCTGCCGCGGTCCCGCGGCTGCGTGCTGCGATCCGGATCGTACATTTCAAGGATCGCGGCCTGCATGATGGCGTCGGTCGAGCCGAGGCTCATCGGATGTTTTTCGTTGCCCTCGACCTTGATCGACGTCCGTCATAGCTGGTGATCAAGAGGCCCGTACCGACGCCGGCCAACTCCATCGTCGTGGCGTAGCGAACCACCTGACCCGGAATACGATCCGTCGGTTGCTTGGCGTAGGAACACCGTTTCGACGGCCAGCGACATCCGGTCAGGCCCGCCAGACCCAGCGACGCGCCCATCACCTTCAGAAACTGCCGGCGCGTCGGGCTCTTATCGAGCAAACTCGAAAGATGCGGAAACTCCGACTCGACGAACGAGCGGAACTCCGCCGTATTGCTGAGTTCGTCCAGGCTGCGCCAGTAACGCTGGCCCGACGATCGATCGATTAGCGATGGCATGTAGAGCAATCCGTCGAGGGCTTGATGTTGTACTTTTCCTTCACCTGCCGGCCGTAGGTCACGGCGTCGACGCCGCTCGGCGGTGTCCAATCGAGCTGCGTTATCCGGTCCACGGCCGGGTCACGCAGGTTCTTCTCCGGATTGCGGTGGCAGTCGAGGCACCACTGCATGCTGAGCGGCTGATCCTGCCAAACCTCGTCCATGGTGTCGATGCGGCCGTGGCAGGAGACGCAGCTCACGCCGCGCCGGACGTGCGCCGAGTGATTGAAGTAGGCGTAATCGGGCAGATCGTGCACCCGGACCCATTGGACGGGCGTGCCGTCCTTGTTGCTGTCCACGATCGGCTGCATCTTCCAGGCCCGGCTGTCGCCGAGGTTTACGTTCGTGTGGCAGTTCAGACAGGTCTGCGTGGCCGGGATGTTCCCGTGGGCGCCTTCCTCAATGGCGGAATGGCAGTAGCGGCAGTCGATGCCGAGCTTCCCGGCATGCAGGGCGTGACTGTAGGGCACCGGCTGGTGTGGCTGATAACCCACGTCCGTCGCTTGCGGAGAGAAGCCGAACGTGACGATGACGCCGACATAGAGCGCGGCCACGCCCGCACCAATCGCGAGCACGGTCCGGGTTTCGTTGGTCCATCTGGGAAATAGAAACGGGCTGCTGCTCATGATTCCGTCTTTCGATAGAAAGAGTCGATCATAGGGGTGCGCGCCGCGCGGTCAAGAGCGCCGCGCGTGCTTTCACGGAAATCACAAGTTCCATAGGTCGCGCGTCGCGAAATGGGCAATCATTCAGTCTGAAATCCGCGCGTTCATGCCGCCCCGCAATCCCGGCTTCATTAAACGAGCAACCCAATGCACCAGCAACCCACCATCGCACCGCACGCGAGCAGGCTGATCCAGGTTCGCGGGCCGCGATACCCCTGCCAGAAACTCACGATCGCCAGCGCCAGGCCCACGACCGCGAAGAACGAGGCCGAGATCTGCGGCGCGGCGAGCCACGGATGATCCTGAACCGTCTTCGACAAGACCTTGTTCATCCCGGCCTGATCAACCTTGTTCTCGCTCGCCTGCATCAACTTCGTCATCTCCGGCCAGGCGTAGCTGAGCGTGAGCACGATGCTGACCGCCGTCAGGGCGATCGCGAGAAACGTACAAATCAGCGCGTAGCCGGCCCAGCTGCGTGCCGCGAGCACCCGCGCATCCGGATGAGGCACGGGCGGAAGCCCGCTCGCACCGGGCCACGCGGTCTGCTGACCGGGGAGATTGACGGGGCGGGCCTGCTCGATCCGCGGCGGCAGCGTCGATTCCGCCGGCACCGTGACCACGCGATTGCAGTAAGGACACTGCGCCCGTTGTCCGGCATGCTCGGCATCCACCTCGATCGGCTGTGAACATCCCGGACAGGGGAACTGGATTGACATCAACGCTGAGCTTTCTTCACGCGGACCGCGAAATCAGGCCGCCCGAATCATACAGCGGCGTCTCACGCCGACCAGCCGCGCCGTCAACCGCGTTGCAATCACCGGATTCACTCGCCACTAAGCTTCAGCGCGCCGGTGAGTTCCGACACGTGCGACAAGCCGCGCTCCGTCAGATACTCCGAGAGCCCATCAGCGACTTTCGTCGGTAGCGCCGGATCGACGAACAGCGCCGTGCCGATCGCGACGGCCGTCGCGCCCGCCAACAGAAACTCCAGCGCGTCACGCGTGGTCTGAATGCCGCCCATGCCGATGATCGGCACGCCGGCCGCCTTTGCGACCTCGCGATAGACGCGATGCACGTTGAACAGCGCCAGCGGCTTGATCGCCGGGCCGCTGAGCCCGCCGGTCACATTCGCGAGCATCGGCCGCCACTGCCGCACGTCAATGCTTAGCCCAACATAAGTATTGATCAGGCTCAGGGCGTCGGCACCGGCCTCGACCGCGGCGCGGGCCAGTGGAGCGATGTCCGTGACGTTCGGCGAAAGCTTCACGATCAGCAGCCCGCGCTGCACGACCTCTCGGACCGCGCTCACGACCTGCCGCAAAAGGCGCGGATCGGTGCCAAACATCAACCCGTCCGCGACATTCGGACACGAAACGTTCAACTCGACGCCGGCGATGCAGGATTCCTTGTCCACCGCTTCGGCCACCGCGACGTAATCATCCAGCGTGTAGCCGGCGACATTCACGAAGACCTTGGTCGGCATCGTGCGAATGTAGGGAATCTTCTCCGCCAGGAAACGCTCCAGCCCGACGTTCGCCAGGCCGATCGCGTTCAGCATGCCCCCGCGCGTCTCGACGACGCGGTACGGCTCATTCCCCGGCCGCTCGTGCCGCGTGACACTCTTCGTGGTAAATCCGCCAAGACGGCGATAGTCGAGCAGGTCGGCATATTCCGGCCCATAACCGCAAGTGCCCGAGGCCGTGAGAATCGGCGTCCGCAGCGAAACGCCGCGGAGAGCGACGCTCAGCCGCGCATCGACGTACGGTTCGGTCGCGCTCGCCGTCATGATCTCAGCATCCGGGTTCGGCGCAGCGGTGTCAATCACGCCGCTCCGGGTCTAACTCATAGCGCGCGGGAAGCCGATTTCCCCATCGGGGGACCTTTCTCCGACCGGTCTTTTTCGCGAGTGATTTTCACCGATCGCCACGCAGTCTGAACCATTTGCTGAATGAGCGGAACCGCTCCGATCGTATCGTCGCTGGCAACTCCGCCGCTCCCTGAGCCTCGCAAGCGGACGTTACAATGCGCACAACGGCCACCCAGCGGCCCGGGGACGAAAATGCTGCGCGTCGCGATCATCGGCTCGCCCGAAAAACCGCTCGCCGCTCCGACGCTGGAGCGCGCCGCCCGCTGGCTCGAATCACGCGCCAGCGTCGTCTTCAGCGAACTCACGCACGACAGCAAACGGGTCCTCAGCCATCAGCCCGATCTGCTATTTGTCCTCGGCGGCGACGGAACGCTCATCGCGGCCGCGCACAATCTCGGCTGCAAACAAGTCCCGATCGTGGGCGTGAATCTCGGCAAGCTCGGCTTTCTCGCCGAGTTCACGATCGGCCAGCTGGAACGCGAAGGCGATTTCCTCTTCTCCGGCGAACTGCCGATGACACGCCGCATCATGCTCGGTGTGAAGCTCGAAACACGTGGCGGCACCGACGAATCGCTGGCCGTAAACGACTGCGTGGTGCTCGCCGGACCGCCCTACCGCATGATCGAGATTCGCGTCGCGGTTGACGGCGAGGAAGTGGCCGAGATTCGCGGCGACGGCCTGATCGTCTCGACCCCTTCCGGCTCGACCGCCCACAACCTCTCGGCCGGCGGGCCGATCCTCGAGCCGACGGCCGAGGCCTTCATCATCACACCGATCTGCGCCCATGCCCTCACGTTCCGTCCGCTCGCGATCGACGCGCGGCGCACGATCGAAATTCGCGTCGCCCGCGAAAACGAGGGCACGACCGTCGCGATCGATGGCCGCCGCCACGAATCGCTGCACACCGGCGATCGCCTGCTGCTTACTCGCTATCCGGCCGAGTTCCTGCTCGTGCGGAACCCGCGCCGCTCCGTCTGGTTTGCCCTGCGGCAAAAGCTGATGTGGGGCCGCAATCCGTCCAATCATGCATAGCCTGCACCGCCGCAGCGCGCGTGGCAAAGTCGCGATCCGCCGCGTCGCGCTCGCCGCCGGGCTGCTTGCGTGGGTCGCCGGCTGCGCCGCTCCCCTTCCGCTTTCCAAGTCGCACGACTTGATTCGCCTGCAGGGCTTCACCGTCCGCCCGAATCACGACTGGCAGCGCGACAATCCGGCCCAGGCGCAGGCCGTCGTCCTCGCGCTGGACGAAGACCTGGCAACGATCACACGCGTTGTGCCACCGACGGCGCTACGCGTATTACGCACGCGTCCGATCTGGATTGAAAAAGAAACGCCGCCCGCCGCCGACGGCTTCACGGGCCGGGGCATGGCCTTTCATCCTTCGAAATCCTGGCTCGCCGCCAACGGCCTGCCGCCGGAAAAAGCCGGCGCGGTGGATATCTGCAACGCGGCCGACTACCTTCAGTGGCGCACGCATCAACACATGATGGTGCTGCACGAACTCACCCATTCGTATCACTGGCTGCTCGGCTTCGACCGCGCCGACGTGAAGCAGGCCTACGACGCGGCGATGGCCGCCGGCAGCTACGAAGCCGTCGCCTACATCCTCAGCATCGGCGCCGAGCGGCGCAGGGCCTACGCCGCGACAAACCCTCAGGAATACTTCGCGGAACTGTCGGAAGCGTGGTTCGGACGAAACGATTACTCGCCCTTCACGCGCGACGAATTGCTGGCCGTCGATCCCGGCGGGGCGGCGATCGTGGAAAAGCTCTGGAACCTGGATGAAGCGGCTGTGCGGACGGAACTGGACGCGGCGCGAACAACGGCGACAAATTCGACGAGCCGGAAATGAAAACGGAGAGAGTGGGATTCGAACCCACGTTGGGCAGAGCCCAAACCGGTTTTCAAGACCGGCACCTTCAGCCGCTCGGTCATCTCTCCGGGCTGACCACGCAATTATACCGAGGGCCCGCGCCCCCTCGACTGCCCGCCCCCGCTCGCGCATCATCCGTCCGGGACCTAGCGCCCGGGAAGGATCACGCATGACTGGTCGTGACCGCATCAGACTCGTGCTCGTCGGCCTCGGCGCGCTGCCGCTGGCCGGCTGTGTCGAGCGCACGCTGAAGATCACGTCGACGCCGCCCGGCGCGCGGGCCTTCATCAATGACGAAGAAGTCGGGCTGACGCCGGTGAAGTTTTCGTTCACCTGGTATGGCGACTACGACATCGTGCTGCGCAAGCCCGGGTATCAAACGCTGAAGACGCACTATCGCATCGATCCGCCCTGGTATCAGGTGCCGCCGATCGACCTCGTGAGCGAGACGATGGTGATCGGCACGATCCACGACGATCACGAAGCGCCGCCCTTCGAGCTCCAGCCGGTGGAACCGGTGCCCACCAGCCAGGTGGTCGAGCGGGCCGTCGAGTTGCGCGAGCGGGCGACCTTCGAGGGCAACTAAATGTCGCTGCGCCCGGCGCTGCTGCGGGCCGCCGCGCCGGCGAAGATCAACCTGACCCTCGCCGTCGGGCCCGTGCGGCCTGACGGCTTTCACCCAGTCGAATCGCTGATCGCCCAAATCGCACTTGGTGACACCATCACGCTGGCTCCCTCGAACGGCGGCATCCGCCTCACCTGCAACAATCCGGCCATTCCCACGAATGATTCCAATCTCGCCTGGCGGGCGGCCGCGAGATTCGCCGCCGCGGCGAATCTACCGCTCCCGGATGTGCATATTCATCTGGAAAAACGCATACCGGCCGGCGCGGGTCTCGGCGGCGGAAGCTCCAACGCGGCCACAATCCTGCGGCTGATGGAATCATGGACCGGCGTGTTGCTCGCGCCGGAAAAGCGCGTCGCGCTGGCCGCGTCGCTCGGCTCCGACGTCCCGCTTTTTCTCGCACCGTCACCCTGCATCGCGCGCGGCCGGGGCGAGCAAATTGAAGCGGTAAAGGCCCGGCCGGGCGGTTGGATCGTGCTGCTGCTCCCGGAAATTCACTGCCCGACGCGCGACATCTACGCCGAATTCGATCGAGGCACTGCTGCGGCAATCGATTCGTCGCGAATGCGCGCGGCGCGCGACACACTCGATTCCACCAGCTCGGTCATGCCGCTGCTCTTCAATGATCTGGAACGGCCAGCCTTTGCGCTCTTTCCGCCGCTGAAGCTGTTGCACGAGCGCGCCGAATCGATTGCCGGCGGGCCGGTACGCATGTCCGGTTCCGGCTCATCGCTCTTCCGCCTCGTTGCCGATCGAGTCCAGGCCGAAGCACTCGCTACGCAACTGCGCCAGGAATTGAACGTCCACTGCGAGGTGTGTGAATTCTTCGACGCCGATCATCCGCCGCTGTGACCGCATTCGGGCGCGTGGCCGGCATGCGTCGGCAATTCGCCGCAACTCGCGAGCAGATCACGCACGCGGCCAAAACGAAACTCGCTCAACAAACGCTCCACTTTGCCCGCGAATCCGCGTCGCCCGAGCGATTGATGCATGCGGCGCTGCCAGGAAAGTTCACGCGGCGCAAACATCAGTTCGTCCGACGCGAATTCGTGCGGATGCATGTAGATCGTCGCCGGGCGGCCGCTGTGATTCGCGTATTGAATCCCGCGCCGCAGCAGCCAGGTCGGGAAAAGGCGGAAGTATCCGCCACCGCCAACGGGAATGCGCCGCCCCATCAGCGAAAGCGACGCGACCGGCACCTCGCTCAACTCAGCCCCGCCCGGGGTCTTCAGCCGATGCGGATAAGTCGGTGCGCCGTCGATCCCGTAGCGCGGCATCCGTAGCGGGAAAATCGACGAATCGACTTCGAAGCCCGCCTCAACGAGCACATCCAGCGCCCACAGCGTGCGGCGCGCGATCGAGAACGCGGGAGCCCGATAGCCGAACACCCGCTCGCCGATGATGTCTTCCAGGAGTTTCTTCGAGCGCTCGACATCCGCCCGGAAGCGCCGCGCATCCAGCCGAAACAACAACTCGTGCCCATGACCGTGGCTCTGCACCTCGTGGCCGGCCGCGTGAATCTCGCGCACCA
>JBGAJB010000102.1:0-11292 GCA_044225155.1 Phycisphaerae bacterium
GTTGTTGATCGGCTGGGATGGGGCCGTGCCGGAACTTGTGCAGCGTTTCGCGGCGGCCGGCAGGCTGCCGCACGCCAAGCGATTGATGGACGGCGGCAGTTTTCGGCCGCTGCGCTCGACTATTCCGCCGGTGACGGCGTGTGCGTGGTCGAGCTTTCTGAGCGGACGAAATCCCGGCAAGCATGGCCTGTTCGAATTCGTCACGCCGCGCAAAGACAGCTACGCCTTCGATTACACCTGCGGCGGGCACCGACGGGAAAAGAACAACGACTTTCTCGCGTTGCTGAATCAAGGCGGCTTTCGCGTCGGCGTCGTGAATGTGCCGATGACCTATCCGCCGCGGCCGCTCGACGGTTTCATGATCGCGGGCCTCGACGCCCCGGACGAAAAGAGCGGCATCGCGCTCCCGAAAGAAGATTGGGAAGCGGCCCACGCGACGATCGGCACGCCGTATCGCATCGACAATCGCCACCTCGGCAACATGCGCACGAACGACGATCGCGAGGAGGCGATCCGCGAGTTCATTCGCGTAGAAAAGCTGCGGACGGATTACACGCTGGCGATGATGCAGCGCCAGCCGATCGACGTGCTGGTGAGCGTTTACAACGCGACCGATCAGGTTCAGCATCACTTCTGGCACCTGATGGACACCGCGCATCCGCAGTATCCGGGCGACGACAATGAAGAAGTTCGCCGCTTTCGCGACGCGATTGAGCGCATCTATGTCGCGTGCGACGCCGAGCTGGGCCGTCTGATGGACGCCTTCCCCGACGCCAACGTGATGCTGATTTCCGATCACGGCGCCGGCGGCACGAACGGCCCGCGCGTGCGGTTCAACAACGCCTTCGGCGACGCCGGACTGTTGACCTGGGCTGCGTCCAAGGGGTCAGTTGTTTCGAATTTCGTCGGCTGGCTTGATGGCTTCCTGCGGCGCACGCTTAGCGCGAAGACCAAGGCCATGCTGGCGCGAATGCTGCCGGCGGGCCGCAGCGCGATCGAGGCGATGGCGCTGCCGCCGATCGACTGGGCGCGGACGACGGCGTTTTGCTACGAAGGCTTCACGCTCTCGCCGTCCGTCTGGATCAATCGCAAGAGCGTCTTTCCGCAGGGCACCGTCGGCGACGGCGAGGAATACGAACAGGCGCTGCGGCGAACCGAAGAAGCGCTGCGAGCGCTGCGCGATCCACACACTGGGAATCCGGTGATCCCGAATATTCACCGGGCGCGCGACATCTACCCCGGCAAGTACATGGCCGGCGCGCCGGACCTGATCCTGGATTGGTGGAGCGGGCAGACCTTCACGATGACCCGCTCGCACCCCTCGCTTGCTGGCAAACCGACGGTCTTTTATCCTGAAGGACCGGCTGTCCCTGGGCAGGACATCACCGGTATCCATCGTTGGGACGGTATCTTGGGAGCGACCGGTCCGGCGATCGGCCGACCCGCGGGTGCGCCTTGTGCAGCCAGCCTGATTGACCTGGCCCCGACGACTTTGGCCCTTATGGGATTATCGGTCCCGACCGATATGGATGGGAAGGTATTGCCCGACGTCGTGGCCGGCGCTGTGCGGATCGAGCAGACGGCCGCGGTTCCGGCCGGCGTGGCGGATGACGAGGCCGCCCCGGGTTACTCGGAAGAAGACGCGAAACGAATCGAAGAGCGGCTATCAGGATTGGGCTACATCGAATAGCCGCGTGACGCATGACGCAAAGCGGGTGAAGTTGGCATGGCAGGTCCCAAGCAGCACAAAGTTGTCATCATCGGGTGGGACGGCGCCACCTGGGATTTGATCAATCCCTGGATCGCCGAGGGCAAGCTGCCGAACATCGCGAAGTTCAAGGCCGAAAGCACCTACGGTAACCTGCGCAGCACCGACCCGCCGTTCACGTTTCCCGCCTGGACGAGCTTCCTCACCGGCAAGAATCCGGGACGCCACGGCGTTTTTGATTTCACCGAGCGCATCCCGGGCACGAAGAAGATTCAATTCGTCAACGCGAAGCGCGTGCGCGCGAAGACCTGCTGGCGGATTCTCAGCGATTCGGGCAAGCGCGTCTGCTGCATGGGCGTGCCGGTCAGCTATCCGCCCGAGCCGGTCAACGGCATCCTGATCTGCGGCTTCGACGCGCCCGGCGCGGCGAGCGAGGCGGATCAGACCAGCGTTTTCCCGCCGGAGGCGCTGAACGAAATCAACGCGGCCGTCGGCAAGTACATCACAAGCGCGAACATCATGCAGCTCATGAATGAGGACCGGCATGAGGAAGCACTGGATGAGATTCTGAAAGTAATGGATCAGAAGGGTCGCACCGCGCAGTACCTGTTGCAGCGCGAGGCGTGGGACGTCTTCATGATCCTGTGGGGCGAAAGTGATCTCATCGGGCATCACTTCTGGCGCTTCTGCGATCCGAAGAGCCCGCTTTATACGCACAGCAAGAGCGAGAAGGTCCGCAACGCGATCTACCTGGTCTACAAGAAGCTCGACGAGTGGCTGCCGCGCCTGCTCGCCGAGTGTCACGAGTCGACGATCCGCATCATTTGCAGCGATCACGGCTTCGGCGGCTCGGGCGACCGCATCATCTACATGAACAAATGGCTGGCCGACAACGGCTACCTCGCCTTCGAAAACAACGGCAACGCGCAGGGCGGGGCCGCGTTCAAGCTGATTAACTGGGCCAAGCTCTGGGGCCTGCGCGTCCTGCCACCCTGGGTGAAGGCGATGGTTTTCCGCCGCTTCACCGGCATCGCCAACAAGATGGAATCGTCGCTGCGATTCGGCGGAATCGACTGGTCGCGCACCCGCGCGTTCAGCGAAGAGCTGCCCTATCTGCAAACCATCTGGATCAATGTGAAGGGCCGCGAGCCGGATGGTACGGTCGAACCGGGCGAGGAATATGAAACGCTCGTCAAGGAACTGACGCAGAAGCTGTACGACTGGCGCGACCCGGGCACGGGCGACAAAGTCGTGCAGGTCGTGCAGCACCGTCGCGATATCTATGACGGGCCGTGGATCGAGCGCAGCCCAGACATCATCGCCCGCACCAAGTATCCGGAGAACTACGCCTATCAGGGCAAGAGCAGCCGGCACTCGAACCCCAAGGCGCCGATCGAACAGCTCCGCATCGACGCCCCCGGCTCGATGAAGTTCTACGCCGCCAAGAGCGGCACCCACCGCGACTACGGCATCTTCCTGGCCCAGGGATCGATGATCCCGGCCGGCAAGGAATTGCAGGGGGCGCGGCTCTGGGACGTCATCCCGACGCTCTTTTATCTGCTCGGCCAGCCGGTGCCCGAGGACATGGATGGGAAAATCCTCACCGGCTCGATCAAACCCGAGTTCCTGGCTGGGCACTCGGTGGATTCGGCAAAAGGGGACTCGCAGCAAACAGGATCCGAGGACCGTACGTATAGCGATGAGGACGAAGAGGTCATCAGCCAGCGTCTGGCGGACCTGGGATACCTGGAGTAGGTTCCGCGCGATTCCGGGCTCGGCATGAGGCCGACCGCCCACGAGAGAGAGACATGTCACGCACGCAGATTGCGGCCATCATCCTTCTAGGCATCGGAGTGACGGGCGTTGTCGGATTGCAGCGCCTGTTCTCTCACAAAGGCAAGCAGATCGGGCTGCCCGAGCGCGCCCGGAATGACAGCGGTCTGATCCCGGTTCGCACCGACTTTGTCACGCAGCAGACGCAGGACATGCCCATCGGCGGCACCGCGCTGACGCAGGAGTCGGCCAAGGTGACCGTGGCGATTGGTTCGACGACGCAGTTCAACACGCCGACGATGCACGTCCGCGCGGTCAGCAAGAACGTGATGGATGGGGCTTTTGTAAAGGCCGGCGACGTGATCGCCGAACTCGACACGACGGCCTTCGACGCGCTGGTAAAGGAACGCACCGCGACTTTGTCGGGAAAACAGGCCTTGCTGACCTTGGCGGAAAAGCTGCCGCCGCAGCACGAGGAAGACCGCAAGGTCGAGTTGGAAACGGCTACGAAGGAACTAAAGTTCCGCCAGGATGATCTGGAGTGGGCGCGCAAGGGTTATGAGCGGCTTCAGAATCTTTACGATCGTCACATCGCCACAATTTACGAACTTTACATTGCCCAAGGGCGGTTCTCAGACGCCAACTATCGCCTGAATCAGGCCGAGACGCGCCTGCAACTCGCCAAGTCAGCGCTTTTCACCGGCCCCGCACAAGAGACTGCGACCCTGGAAGTCGCCAAGGCGGACGTCGCGGCGGCGGAGCTGAATCTAGCGCTTGCGCAGCAGGACACGCGTATCACGAAGATCACGACCCCGATCAACGGCTACGTGCAGAAGATGGCGCTGGTGCCGAATCAGCCCGTGATTCCGGGGCAGGTCGTCTGCGAAGTGCTGCAACTCGATCCGATCTGGGTCACGATCGACTATCCGCAGGAGCGCATTCCCGATCTGCATCTGGGCGCGCCGGTGGAGCTGACGCTCGACGCCTATCCGAAAGAGCAGTTCAAAGGCTCGGTATTTCAGATTCTGCCCGAGGTTGACGCGCGGCTGCGCACGATTCCCGTGCGCATCTCCGTGCCGAATGGCGACGGTCGCATCAAGGCCGGCGTCAGCGGCCGGGCGCGCATCATGATCCATCGTGAGACGACGACCGCCCCATCGGTTTCGCTCATCGAACTGGATCAGAAGTCGATGGTTTTCGTCGTGCAGGACGGCCGGGCGCGCATTCGCGAAGTGAAAACGGGCGAAATCATCCAGACCGGCTATGTCGAAGTCCTCGACGGCCTCGCGCCCGGCGAGGAAATCGTCGTCTTCGGCCATCAGTATCTGAACGACGGCGAGCGCGTGAACCCCAACTGGAAGAAGTGGATGCTCCGTGGCTGATGCCAACGACGTCAGCATTGCTTCCGCGCTTCCGCCCATCCTCGCCGCACCATACCGATGGGTCTTTGATGGCTTTTTGCCGCGGGTCGCGGGGCTGATTCAGCTCGGCACGGCCGGTCGCGGCCTGCCGATCGTCTACCTCCTCGTACTACTCTGGCTGGGGCTGGGCACGTGGCTCACGCCGCCGATCAACAGCGATATTCATGCGCTGGAGCTGCCGCTCAGCGGTTCGCGCATGACGTGTGAGGCGTCGACCGATCTGCTCTACGGAAAACCCGGGACGGCGTTGCCGACCGAGAAGCCGGGGATCGTCACGCGGCTGCGCGGCGCGCTGATCGGTAATCGTAAGATCGTGGTCGCGAGCGTCGGAACGCTGATCGTCGGTGCGACGGCCCTCGGCATCCTGCTGATTTTCATCCGCGCGCGGTTCATCCCGCATGCCTACGGCCTCGTGACCATCGCGATGATCGTCGGCTGGATGGTCACGGCGATGAATCACACCGTGCTGGTCGATGAATTGGATCGACAAACGAGTTATCGCAACTATCTGGTGGCGGTGCTGGAGGCAACGGTGAAGCCCGAGCTGCCGCTGACCGTAGCCAGTCGCATCGGCGGCGGCGCCCTGACGAGTTCGCGCGGCTCGCTGCTGCGCGGCACGCAGTACATCCCCAAAAGCCGCGAGCTGGCCATCTTCCTGGCGCTGGCCGGATTGATGCTGATGCTGCGCGGCTCGATGCCGCGGCGAGTGGTATTGGCGCTGCTCTGGGTTTTCGCGGGAATCGGCGTTGGAGGATTGGTCACCTCGTCGCGCTGGATGGCGGAATACGCGTGGCAGAGTGCGACGCTGGCGGACGCGCAGGGCGATCCGGATCAGGCCGAACAACTGGCGCGCAAGGCGCTCACGCGGTTCCCGGCCCTGGGCGAACTCAGCAGCACGTGGGAGTTCCTCGGAAAGCTGGACTGGCGGCGCGGGCGTGACACGGATGCAGCGCGCTATTTCCTCGCGGAGCAGCATGGGCATTGGGGTGACCAGCTTGGCATGCTGGAGGGGCTCGCCGACCTGGCCGCGACCGACAAGCCGGCGCCGGCGATCTTCCGCTGGCGGGCGGAGCGCACGGCGGCGTACGCAATGAAGCTCTTTGAACAGGACAAGCGCGATGGCGCGCGGGAATACTGGAATCTCGCCCACGACCTCGACCCGGCGCAGCGCTATCTGCCGCTTTTTGACGTCTTGTTGACGGCGGTGGTCGAGCGACAGAAGCCCGATCCGCTGCGCGATGCCGTGCAGCCGCTGCTGCGCGATATGCCGGACAACACGCTGCGCTGCTCGCTGCAATCGATGCTCGGCGATCTCTATTTTGAATGCGGACAGTTCGTCGAGGCGCGCGATTGGTACAACAAATCGATCAAGTCTTACGCGCTGCCGAAGCAAATCAACTATCGCGCGATGCGCGGCTTGCTGGGGATGTAGATGCAAGGACGCGTCTTTCAAGCCCTGGTGATCGCCGTATTCGGCTGGGCGGCCGGCCACCTGATCTGGTGGACGCACTTCGCGAACGACGTGGGCGACTATCCGGTCGGCGGCGATGTCGTCACGATGCGCCCGCAAGCCAAAGACCTCGACAAGAAAAACCTCTACGCGCGCTACACGTTCTACACGGCCCAGCCGGCCGACTACGCCTGGATCGAGGCGGTGGCGTATGACGCGCTCGAGGTCTATGTGAACGAGACGCGCGTCGGCATCACCGACGGGCTGACAGTCAACATCGTCGCGAACATCACGCCGCAACTCAAAATCGGCAAGAACGTCATTGCGATCGTCACGCGCCAGACCACGCTGAGCCATCCGCCGGAGCTCAGCGTGCGCGGCGGCTATCGGCTGCGCGGCCAGGATTTCACCTTCGACTCGACGGGTGAGTGGCGCTACCAGTGGTACTACCAGCGCACCGCGAACTATTGGGTCGCCAACGCGTTTGACGACGGCAATTGGGAATTCGTTCAGCGTCGCGACAAGAAAATGGTGTCGTTCCAACCGACGCCGGTGGACGCGCTGATCTCGCCGACGGACGCCAAGTGGATCGGCCCTGCAGCGCTCGATGTCGAGAGGGCGCGAATTCGACGTACCGGGCGCGGTCGCGCACGCCTGGCTGCGCGTTGAGACGCTGGAACCCTATCGACTCTCCATCAGCGGTCAGGTCGTCGATGCGGCCGAGGATTTGCTCGGCACAACATCGCCTACGAAGCAGCCGTCGCAGTGGGTGTACGACATTTCGCCGTTCATCCGCGCCGGGCGCAACTCGATCGCATTTGCACTCTCCACCAAGCTGCCACCGCCGATGATTCGCGTCGACGCCGGCGTCGTGACGCGCAGCGGCGCCGTCGTACGTGTTCTCAGCGACGGTAGCTGGCTTTGGCAGCCCGGTTCGCCGCCAGGGTGGATGACCAAAATCGCCTCCGGCAAGCCGGTGCTCGTACAGGACGGCAATCTCGGCATGCCGGTCGGCTTGACGGCGACGCGCGCCGTGCGCGAGTCGATTCCTCCGCTGACGCAGTGGAAGCTCTGGTTCCACGAGGTCGAGTTCGACGTCGCAGTGGGCCTGCTCACCGCGCTGCTCGTCTGGATCGTGAATCGCGTGCTCTTCCCGCTACCGGCGAATGAGCGGCGTGCAGGCGGACTTTCGCCCGGCGCGCTTTCGCTGATCGTTCCGATCATGATCGCGTTGACGGCCATCATCATCGCCTATGACCCGCGCATTTCCGCGCGTGATGTCTATCGGCCGTGGGTCGTTCTGTTTGTTCTGCTGGCCATTCCGGTGCAGTGGGTGCTGCTGGCGATCATGCGTCGGCTGCACGGACTGCGCCTTCCTTCCGCGATACCGGCGCAAGGACCTTGGTGGCAGAGTCGCGGCTTTGCGACGCTGGTCATGCTCGGCTTGCTCGCCGCGGGCGGGTGGCTGCGCGTCAAAGATCTCGCCGCCCGGCCGCTCTCGCCGGACGAAGTCAGCATGTATCGCACGACGATGGGGATCTACAAGCGCGGCTTCCCCAGCATCGAGATTCACCCGGACATTCCGCCGGTCTACGCCTCGACCAGCGAACTCGTCTATCTCGGTCCGGCCATTGCGGCGCTCTTCACCGACAGCGATCGCGTGATCATCCGCGCGCCGGCGGCCGCCTGGGGGACGTTCACCATCTGGCTGCTGTATTACTGCACGGCGCGGCTCTATGGGCGCGGGGCTGGTTTGATCGCCGCGGCGCTGTACACGTTCTCGCCGTTCTGCATCGCCATGGCCAATCTCGGGCGCTATTACTCGCAGTTACAGGCCTTCGGTCTGCTCACGGTCTATCACTTCTATCGCTGTATTGCGGCCGAGGGGCCGCTGGATCGGCGCGCGCTGTGGTGGACCGTCGTCTGCTTCATGTGCATGATGATGAGTTGGGAGGGCTCGGCGCTGCTGGCCGTCCCGATGATGGTCGCGGCGATCGTAGCGCGGCGCGATCGCATCTGGACTCTCCTCCGCGATCCGAGCGTCTACGGCGGAATGTTCGTCATCACGATGCTCATCATCGTGCAAGGCGCGCATCGCGGATTCGTGCAGACGGCTCGGCCTTTTTACGGCAGCGGCGCGTCGGACGTCGCGCTCACGCCCATGTGGCTCTACCCCGGCCTGGACATCTGGTACTACGTCCGCTCGGCGAGTTGGAATCGCGACGAGCTGCTGGCGATTCTGCCGTTGTGGATCGCCGGCGCGCTGATGATCAAGCACGCGTACCGACAGCAGATGCGGCTGTTGATGCTGATTTTCCTGGGGATTTGCATATTCCAGGCGCTGGTGCTGCCCGTCACGGGAAAGCGTTACAGCTATCACCTGCTGCCGATGTGGCTCATGATCGCGGGCGGTGCGCTGATGGCCGTCTTGCGCGGAATGACGAGCCTGCGATTCCGTGAGCGCTTCGCACTGCGGCCGTACGCCACGGCCGTCGCCGGTGTGTTCATCGTCGGTTACATCTATCTGGCCGCGGGCTTGACGATCGACATGGGCGACCTGCGCACCTGGCGAACGGCCGGCACCGATCCGGATGCGTTGACTCTGCCGCAGCAGGAGTCGTGTGCGGAATACGTGCTCGCGAATATGGGGCCGGATGACGTGGTGTTCGTCAACGCGCCGCATGTGATCGATCACTATCTCGACCGGGCGAATTTCCCCATTCAGGAATACTGGCTCCAAACGCTGATGCGCTTGCAGGCGTGCCTCGACGACAAGCGCGTCCTCCCGCTTCACCGACTGAAGGGCGACGTGGGTTTGCAGGACCTGCGCGAATTGCAAAATGTGTTTGCCCGCAACGGCACGATCTGGTTCATCGCCGAGCCGCTGTTCAACACGCGCACTAACGTTCCGGATGCGGATCGTTTCTTGCGCGGCGAGATGGAGTGCGTTTACGAGGACTTCTCCGCGATGGTGCTGAAGCGCGACGCGAGTGTGCCGAAGAAGATTCAGGAACTGCAGGAAAAGACGCTCGACAAGGCCCAAACGAATCCGCTGCCGTAATCACGGCTTGTTTTCCCCCGCGGGCCAGAGCCCATCCAAGAACCTTCCCAGGGCTGCGCGATCCGAGCGATAGTCGTGATGCCCGCAGGGCAGCGTGATGAAAATCGAGCCGGGCTTGGCGGCGTGCAAGCGCCGGCCATGCGCGTATGGGATGACTTCGTCCCGCGCGCCGTGCATGATCAATGCCGGTATGTCGAGACGGGCGAGTACTTCGCGACTCCGGAATGGATGTCGGCAGAGCCAGGACGGCAGCCATTTCTCGCGGGCGAGGTCTTCGACGCTCGTAAACGTGCACTCCAGCACGATCGCGCTGGGCGATCGCCGCGCGGCCACGGCGAAGCCACGCCGCCGCCGAGCGAGATTCCGTGATAGATCACGCGGCCGGAATCGACTTCGGGCCGGGCGTCGAGCCACGCCCGGAATCGAACACAGTCGGCGACGATTCCGTCTTGGGAAGGGCGGCCGGTGCTTCGCCCATAGCCACGATATTCGACGCACATCGCCGACCAGCCCCGGTCCAGATAGGGTCGAACCGCCGGCCAGACGTCGTCCAATAAGTCGCCATTCGCGTGAAAGAACATCACCGCCGGTCCGCGCCCACGCGGCGAGGCAGCGCCTCCCGGCGCGTACCAAGCCTCGACGCGCGCGCCGTCCTCGCCCGTGGTCCAGACGCGTTGAACTTCGGGGTAGCGTGATTCCGCGTCGGCCGCGGGCGTGCGCCGCGCCCCGGGAAACAGGAATTGCTCCTGCACCGCCCAGGCTGCGACGACGTAGGTGGCGTAGCCGGCGGCCGCAATGATGAGTAAGCGGAGCCACCGGGGAATTGCAGCCCAGCGGCGGCGCCGTTTCGCATTTGGCGGGCTGCCTTCGCTCATCACAATCGTGTTTCCTCCCGATTGACCCTTCATTCGGATTCCTAGTCCGTGGCGGGCAATCGGTGGCTGAATTATTTTTTCATTCGTTTGATGTATTCGAGGAAAAGCCGGCGCGCGGCCCTCGGTTGTCTCCTACACTCTTGCCGCGGCTGACCGAGGTTCATTCTTCTTGGGCGGCCGAATCGGCGGACGAGGCATGGGGCGTGACCAAGACCGCCCCCCGTCTACTCGCAGAATCCGAAGCGAAATTTGCGGCGGCGCACCCGCCGGAGGGGAGAGACTCATGCAAACCTGGAAACGCGTCTGGACGAACGCCATCGCCGGCGCCGCAGCGTGCGGCGCCTTCAACCCGCTTTCCCGAGGCGACGTGAGCGGGGTGGCCAACTTCCCGGCCTCAATCGTCGTGGAGGCGTCATTTTCGGAAGCGGATGAAGCGCGGGCATTCGACATCGATCGGGACGGCGATCTCGACGTGCTGGCCGTGGCGCGGGCCGGAAACACCGTTGCCTGGTGGGAAAACACGAACGGCCTGGGAACCGCCTGGGCGCGCCACAACATCAGCACTGCGCTGAATCGGGCGTCCGGCGCCTGGGCCGCCGACCTCGATGATGACGGTGACGTGGATGTGATTTCGGGATCGTTTAACGCGGACGATGTCGTCTGGTATCGAAATGAAGGCGACAATCTGACCTGGACGCTGATGACGATCGACGCAAACTTCGACGGGGCCGCGGCGTTCGAGGCCGCTGATGTCGACGGGGACGGCGACCTGGATTTGTTCTCCGCCGGTCAAAATGCGAATGATGTGGTGTGGTATCGAAATGACGACGGCGCGGGTACGGCTTGGACGAAGATCACGATCGACCCGCTGCTCGGCGGCGCGACATACGTAGCGCCGGTGGACATGAACGGCGACGGCAAAATGGACGTCGTGGGCGCCGGACAGACCGGCGACCTGATCGCGTGGTACGAGAATCTGGGCGGCGGCCTGACGTGGACACGGC
>JBGAJB010000103.1:0-11151 GCA_044225155.1 Phycisphaerae bacterium
ACGCGTAATGCACGTTGATGTGCTCGACCGCCAGTCGCTGCACAAAATCCGCCAATGAGCCCGGGTGGTTCGGCAGCGTCGCCGTCAGCACCACCGTCTCGTTCGTGGGGAGATCGAGCGACTTCAACGCCTGACGCGTGCGATCCGGATTCTCCGCGACCAGCCGCAACACGCCGTGCTCGGTCGAATCCATCATGCTCAGCGCCACAATGTTGATCTTGTCGGCGGCGAGCTTCTGCACGACTTGCGCCAGCACGCCCGGGCGATTCACGAGAAACACGGAAAACTGTGTATCGGTGTGCAGGCCGTTTTGATGTTCCATGATTGGCTCCCGCTGATGCCCGGCGGCGATATCGACGCGGGCTTCGCGTTTTCTTCGCCGCACCGGATCCTTCGCCGCGCACGTCGCCGACGAAAGTGACTCTATCATAACCGTTGTGTCACGCAGCAAGACGCGTGCCGCGGCGGGTTCGTCGAGTCGAAGAAAACCGGCCGACACGCCGCGGACATGGCGGAAATCCATTCTTGAATACATCGCCGAGCATCCCGATCGGCCGGTCAAGACGCGCGCTTTAGCGCGCGAACTCGACGTTTCCCACGACGCGTATGCAGATTTTCGCGAACTGATTCGCGCTCTGCTCGACGATGGCGAGTTGGCCCTCGGGCCCGGCCGAACGCTCGCCCTGCCCGAACGCGGCGGTCGTCTGCGCGGCCGCTTTCGCGCCCACGCCGACGGCTACGGATTCATCATCGCCGAGGGTCGGCCCGACGTTTTCGTTCCGCCCGGACACACGCGCGACGCGCTCGACGGCGACGAAGTGGAATATCGCCTCCAGCGCGGCGGCGATCCGCGCCGTCCGCCGCCCGCTGAAATCACGCGCGTCCTGAAACGTGCGACCGGAGCGTGGGTCGGCGTCCTCGAGCGCGACGGCACCCGCTACTTTGTCACGCCGCGCGGCAAGCCGGGCGCGCCGGCCGTCCGCATCGATGATCCGTTTGCGCGCGGCGCACACGAGGGCGACCTGGTCGTCGTCGATCCACACTATCACACGCAGCAGGAAACCGCCCTGCGCGGTGCGATCACGGAGCGGCTTGGGGCGCAACATTCCGGCGACGCGATCGTGCGCAGCGTCATCCGCGCTCAAAACCTCCGCGAGGATTTTCCGCCCGACGCGATGGCCGAGGCTTCGCGCGCGGCGGACGCGAGGATCGAGGATGTCCCCGATCGCGAGGACCTGCGCGACACGCTGACCATCACCATCGATCCGCCGGACGCGCGCGATTTCGACGACGCGATATCGATCACGCGCCTCGCCGGCGGCCAGTGGGAACTCGGCGTACACATCGCCGACGTCGCCCACTTCGTGCCGGTCGGCGGGCCGCTCGACACCGAAGCACTGTTGCGCGGGACTTCCGTCTATTTCCCGACCCGCGCTTTGCCGATGCTTCCCGAGGCGCTGTCGAGCGACGCGTGCAGCCTGCGCCCCGGCGAGTCGCGCCTGGCGAAGAGCGTTTTCATTCGCTACGGCGACGAAGCCCGGCCGGTCTCGGCCCGCTTTGCGAACAGCATCATCCGCTCATCCGCGCGCTTGACCTATGACGACGCGCAGGAACTCCTTTCCCAGGGGCGCGGCGAAGGCGGAACGGAGCCGATCCGCCACCTGCTGCATGATGCCGCCGAGCTCGCACGGCGCATCAGGGCGCGGCGGTTGCGCGACGGAATGATCTCGCTGCAATTGCCCGAAGCGCAGCTGGATATCGACAGCCGCGGAATGGCGATTGCCTCGCGCCCCGCGGAGAAGCTCTTCGCCCACACGCTGATCGAGATGTTCATGATCGAAGCGAATGAGGCCGTTTGCCGCGAGCTATGCGCGGCCGAGCGGCCCCATCTGCGGCGCGTCCACGCCACGCCGGAGCGCGAGGACGTGCGCCGCCTGCGGCGCATTCTGGAAGGGCTGGGCCATGCGGGTCTGCACACGCTCGATCCGGCCGCCATCCGCGCGTTACAGGATCGCCTCCGGGGACGTCCGGAATCCAACGTGATCAACTACCTGCTGCTGCGCGCCATGCCCCAGGCGCAGTACAGCGCCTTTCACGGCGGACACTTCGCGCTCGCCAGTCGCCACTACTGCCACTTCACGTCGCCGATCCGCCGCTATCCCGACCTCGTGAATCACCGCGCGCTCGACGCTCATCTGACGGCGCCGCGCAAGGGCAGCGGTGGGCGGCGACGCAGCGCGAAACAAGCGGCGGCCCCGATTGACGACGCTTCGCTGGCCGAAGTGGCGACGCTTTGCAGTGCATCCGAACGCAGCGCGCAAGATGCCGAGCGGCAAGCCCGCGCCTTGCTGCAAGTCGGCCTCTACCTGACTCGCATCGGCCATGTTTTCGACGCCGTCGTCCTCGGAATCACGCCCGCCGGCGTCTTCGTTCAGATCACCGACACGCTCACCGAGGGCTTCGTGCCGCTCGCGTCGCTCGGCGGTGGGTGGGAATTCGACCGTGAGGCGCAGCAGCTTCGACGGCGCGAAAGCGCCAAGGGCATTCACATCGGCCTTGCCTTGCGCGTGCGGGTGGAGCGGATCGATCCGTCGCGCGGATCGCTCGTGCTGAGCTTCGCCGGACGGATTCCGCGCTGACTGCCCCCACGCCAAAAAGAAATCGGAAGCCGCGTGTCCGCCTGACACGCGACTTCCGATCGATCCGAGTCCGCTCGTCGCGCGGCTAGCGCGACGGCAGCACGTCTTCCAGCGCCACGCGGAGCTTGGCCAGGGCCTTGTTCTGAATCTGACGCACGCGTTCCTTCGTGACGCCGATCAATTCACCCACCTGCTCCAGCGTCTGCGCCCGCGGCTTTTCCTCCTGACGCTCGTCCAGTGCGAACCGCGCCCGGATTACCTGTCGTTCTATGTCGCTGAGCGATGCCATGTTGCCACCCAAAATTCCACGGAGTTCGTCCACACAATCCTTCTCGATGCCCGCCCGCCGGAGATCGGCGAAATCGCTGGTTTCAATGACCGGATCAAACTCGACCGGGAAGTACACGCGATACTTCGTCGCCCGAGTCGCAACCCGCGAAAAGCTCTTCAGGATTGCACGGCAGGCATACGTGCTGAACTTGAAGCCGCGCGTGCTGTCGAATTTCTCGACGCTGCGGAGCAGCGCCAGATTGCCCTCGCTGAGCAGGTCGGAGTGATCGACGCCGACGATGCGCGTCCGCTTCACCATCGCCAGCACCAGCGGCATGTTGCGGCGCACAATCTCGCTTCGCACGCGCCCGGCGGCCGCTTCCCACTGCAATAGCGCCTGGACGCCCTTGCGGTCCATTTCACGACCGGCGTAGGCGTGCAGCACGCACATCACGCAATAGCGGTTGAAATTGAATTGCCGGAAGAGGAGGCGTTCTTCGTCGACCGTCGGGGCGCGCCCGGTCGGCTGCAGCAGATCCGTTCCGCTGTCGTCGCACGAATTGGCGGTGGCCGCACTGGCGGCCGCGGCCCGCAGCAGTTCGCGCCGCGCGGACGGATCCTGATAGTCAGGCGTGTAGATGCACTCCGCGTATTCGCGGAGGCGAAAATCGAGCAAACGAAATTCGTACGTGGTTAACTCAGCCAGCACGTCCGCACTCGGCGGCAAAACACGCGGCTTGAGTTTACGAAGACCCGCCGGCCTTCTCGGCTCCGAGACAGATGACATTTGAGCTTCTCCCCCTGCGTCGCGCACTTGGAAGCTGCGCGGACCGTCGGTAGCCATATGCCCGCGGACGCCTGTAAACGCCCACGCGGCAGCTGCCGCCAGCCAAACAACAATCATTCCAATTGAGCCAACCCGCCGGTCATCGGGGGAGCCACCCGAAGTGAGCTACCAGCAAGCCGACCCCACATGGGGAGCCACTAACGGAGTGAAGTATAACCTACGCAAAGTGGGGGAGCAAGAAGAGGTCAAGTTTCAACGCGCATGAAATTGCGCTGCGAATAATAATTTTTCCAAGTCTATATCTAATAATCAGTTAAATGCGTGACGAAAATTCGTCATAGCGCGGATTTCACACCGGATCGACGGACCTCCGCCCGCCAATAGTTCCGATAAGGCGCGTCGCGCAATGACGAGTGAACGGACGTTCACAAGCCTCTGTGAATCGGCTACCCGCCGGTCTGCGGCGGCTGGTTCGGAGTGATTTCGATCGGGCCGAAGCGATCCTCGTGCGCCTTGATCGTCTGCTGCAAAGCCGCCATCAGGCGCTTCGCGTTCGCAGGCAGCATGATCAAGCGTTCCGAGATGCGAATCACCGGTTCACGCATCCCCGGCATCGGCGAGTTCGCGCCCAGGTAAATGGTGACTTCTTCCGGAGCGCCGGCGATGGCGAAGAAATTCGCGTAAACCGTCGTCATCTGCGAGGCGTCCAGCCGCACCTGCTGCTGTCCCTGCTGTTGCGGCCGCTGCCCCTGATTGCCTTCCTCGCCGAAAATCATCGCTGCACTCCCTTTCGCCCTGAATCGACTTCGGGACGGCCACTGTACGCCCGATAGCCCCACGTCGCAAGCCGCGCATTCACGCGATCCCAACACGCAATTTCAGACGTTTTTTGGCGCTCCTCCCGCCAGAGCCGGAGCGGCCGGTTTCGCTTTGTATTTCCCCACGCTTTCACTACACTGCCCGATTCCCCGGCCGTCAGACGACAGGGGTCGTGCGGAGCTGGGCAACACTGGAGAAGCAAGAAAATGAGCGAGAAGGGCCTGATTCCGCCGCACGGCGGCCATTTGATCAATTTGATCGTCACCGACGCCGGCCAGCGCGCCAAGTGGGAAAACGAAGCTAAGTCCGCCCCCCGCATTAAGTTGGGCGAGCGCGAACAATGCGATCTCGAACTGCTGGCCGTCGGAGCCATGAGCCCTCTCCGCGGCTTCATGGGCCAGGCCGACTTCCATGACGTGTGTGATAAGACCCGCCTCGCCAACAAGCTTCCTTGGAGCGTGCCCGTTACCTGCAGCGTCAGCAAGGCCACCGCCGACAAGCTGGAGCTCGGCCGCCCGATCGCGCTGACCGACGACGCCGACCGCCTGCTCGCCGTCATGGTGCTCGAGGAAAAGTACAACCACGACAAGACCAAGGAGTGCGAAAAGGTCTACAAGACCACCGACGCGCTCCACCCCGGCGTGAAGGTCACGATGGAACAGGGCGACATCTGCCTCGCCGGTCCGCTGCACGTCCTCTCGCCGCGCCATAACGCGGATTGGACGCAGTATCGCCTGACGCCCAGCCAGACGCGCCACGCCTTCGCCGAGCGCGGCTGGAAGACGGTCGTCGCGTTCCAGACCCGCAACCCGATTCACCGCGCTCACGAGTTCATCACCAAGTGCGCGCTCGAAATCGTCGACGGGCTGTTCATCCACCCGCTCGTCGGTCAGACGCAGAAGGGCGACATTCCCGCCGATGTCCGCATGAAGTGCTACGAGGCCCTGCTCAGCGGCTACTACAACCCGAAGAACAGCATGCTCGCCGTCTGGCCGGCCGCGATGCGCTACGCCGGGCCGAAGGAGGCGATCTTCCACGCCCTGATCCGCAAGAACTACGGCTGCACGCACTTCATCGTCGGCCGCGACCACGCCGGCGTCGGCAGCTACTACGGCACCTACGACGCGCAGAAGCAGTTCGACGAATTCGATCTCGGCGAAATCGGCATCACGCCGCTCAAGTTCGAGAACAGCTTTTGGTGCAAGAAGTCCGGCGGCATGGCCACGGACAAGACGACCAACAGCAAGCCCGAGGAGCGCGTATCGCTCTCCGGCACCGCGGTTCGCGACATGCTCGCCAAGGGCGAGCGTCCCCCGGTCGAGTTCACGCGTCCGGAAATCGCGGACATCCTGATTCAGAGCATGAAGCAAGGCGGATAGTCGGCGGTTTTCAAGCCAGGCAATCGTTCTCGGGCCGCGTTGGAAATCCAGCGCGGCCCTTCTTCTTAAGTGCCCGGGAAGGGCGCGGGGGTGCATTCTTGCCGAAAGTTCGCCAGGTTCGATAATGCAGCCGCTGGCGGCAAACCAGCAATCGTTTGTGGAAGATCACGGCGGTCCGTGCCTAGAGTGTTTCAACCGCGCAGCCAAAACGCGCGTACGCCCGGAGGAGGGCTGAAGTGTTCGTGCTCACCGAACAGCGTCTGCGGATCGCTGTCTATTTCGTCGCCTGCTATCTCGCGCTCTGCTAGATCACCTAGCGATCCAGTTCCGCCGCGATGACCTGGATGCTTCCCAGAATCGCCACCACGTCGCTGAGCTGATGCCCGCGAATGATCTCGGGGAAAATCTGATAGTTGATGAAGCACGTCGGCCGGCAGCGCGCCCGGTAGGCCGCATTGCGCCCGTCGCTCGCGAAGTAGAACCCGAGTTCGCCGCCCGGCCCCTCGATCGCGCCATACGCTTCGCCGATCGGCGGCCGCCAGCCGCGGTTGGTCATCACCTTTTCGAAATGGTGAATCAGACCTTCGATCGAGAAAAACAGCTCGCGCTTGTCGGGTAGCGTGACCGCGGCGTCATGGCCGATATTCACCGGTCCCTCGGGCATCATGTCGATCACTTGGTCGATGATCGCGCACGCCTGCTTGCACTCCTCCAGCCGCACCATGAACCGAGCCTGCACGTCGCCGCCGCTCGCCACCGGCACCTTGAATTTCACGGCCGGCGCACCCTTGCCGTCCCAGTTGTCGGCATAGCAAAGGTAGGGCTCGTCCTTGCGGAGATCGCGCTTCACGCCACTCGCGCGCGCCATCGGGCCGGTCAGCGACCAATTGATCGCCTGATCATGCGTGATGACGCCGATCCCGCGGCAGCGCTCGATGAAAATGCGATTGCGCACGAGCAGATTCTCAAAATCCGCCAGGGCGGCCGGAAGCTGATTGCGGACGAAGTGCCGCACCTTCTCCACCCAGCCCGGCGGCACGTCCTGCATCAACCCGCCCACGCGCGTGTAGCTGACCGTAAAGCGCGCCCCGCAGATTTCTTCCAGCAGGTCATAAATGATTTCGCGCTCGTTGAAGCCGTACAGAAAACCCGTGAGCGCGCCGAGATCCAAAGCGGCCGCGCCGAGGCAAAGCAGATGATCCTGCATCCGCCCCAGCTCGCAGACGATCGTGCGAATCGCCTTGCAGCGCGGCGTGATCTCGAGCCCAAACAGCTTCTCGACCGCATGGTGCCACGCCACGTTATTCACGATCGGCGAGGCATAGTTCATTCGGTCGGTGACGACCACGTATTGGTTGTAATTCAGATGCTCGCCGAGCTTCTCGAAGCCGCTGTGCAGGTAGCCGATGTGCGGCACGCAGTTCGTAACGCGCTCGCCCTCAAGTTCCAGGACGAGTTGCAGCGTCGTGTGCGTCGCCGGGTGCTGCGGGCCGAAGTTCAGCGTCCAGCGATCGCTGCCGGGCTGTTCGCGGGTCAGGCGGGTCGGCTCAAATTGGGTCATCGTGCTCATGCGGCGAAATCCCTTCGCGTGCCAATTTCAAGCCCCACAGCGTACGCGCTGCGGGACCGCTTTCCAACCCGCGCGCCCGGAGGAGCGGTCTCCGACGGCGGAGACCGGCGCCGCGCTAGCCCGATTCGATTGCATTGAGCAATGATCACCGCCGGACTCACCGGCCCCATTCGCCGAACGCCCTCCCGCTTGACACCCCGCCCGCCCGCCATAGGCTGTCCGCCACGTTGGCGGGGCATCCGCGTAAAGGAGTTCGAGATGCGGCGTTGGCAAAAGCAGCTCTATCTTCTGGCTCAGGGCGGAGTTACGTTTGCGCTCATCGATGCATTCGCGAATGTCGATTTCAACACGATCTGGTTTCAGTTCCTCACCACGATCTTCAGCATCCTCGCGACGCTGTTCGCGGGCGGGGATCTGAGTTCGCTGAGCGGCGGCACGGGCAACATTTTCGGCTAGGCCGCTCGTGGCGGCGGCCGGATTGCCGCGGTAGACGTTACACTGCGTGACTCCCGCCATTTCAGGGGGCGGGTGGGGTCGGTTTGTCTGATTGTCGGGAGTGGTGGCAGATGCAAATGTCGGGCACGGGAATGGTCGGTACGGAAGATCCGCAGGTCTATGAGCGCGCGCAGAAGCAGGCCGCCGAGATCTTCGAAGAGCTGAAGGCCCAGATTCAGACGCGCACGGTCGACGCGGGCACGCTTCGCAAGGAGCTGCACATCACCGTCCCCGGCTCGATCATCAGCGGCCGCATCGAGAAGGAATTCGCCGAACTCTCCGACGAAGCCTTCATGCCCGGCTTCCGCAAGGGCCGCGCGCCGCGCGCCCTCATTCAGAAGCGCTACGGCGGAAACGTCCGCGAGTCGCTGAAGACTTCCGTCGTCGGCCAGTCGTTTTACGCAGCCGTCGAAAAGGAAAAGCTCGAGGTGCTCGGCGAGCCGCTCTTCCGCGTGCAGACCGCCGACACCGTCAAGCTGATGGACATCAACGAGGCGCTTCCGCACATCGAATTGCCGGAAACCGGCGATTTTGCCTACTCCTGCGAAATCGAATTGAAGCCGAGCTTTGAGTTGCCCGAGCTCAAGGGCATCGAGGTCAAGAACCCGCAGCTCTCCGTCACCGATGAAGACGTCGAGGGCGCGATCGAGCGGCAGACCAAGATTCGCGGCAAGTTCGTGAAGATCGACGCCGGCGCGGCCGAGGAGAACGACGCGCTGATCGCCGACGTGAAGCTCATTTGCGAGGGCAAGCTCGTCAAAGAGGAAGCCGAGTTGCAGCTGGGCGTCCGCCCGACCCGCCTCGACGGCATCGCGCTCACCGACCTGCAAAAGGTGCTCGTGGGCGCCAAGGCCGGCGACCAGCGCAAAGTCGAATGCACGATCCCCGACGATTACGAGCGCGCCGACCTGCGCGGCAAGCCGGCCACGTTCGAGTTCAACATTCACGAGGTCAGGCGCCTGGAGCCGGTGACGCTGGCGTCCCTGGCCGAGCAGATGGGCATGGAGAACGAGGATCAGCTGCGCCGCATGGTGCGCGGCGATCTCGAAGCCGAGCTGGATCGCCTCGTCGATCGCGCGAAGAAAGAGCAGCTCCTCGACTACCTGCACGACAACACCAAGCTCGAGCTGCCCGAGAAGCTCTCCGCCCGCCAGACCGACCGCGCGGTGATGCGCCGCGTGATCGAAGAGCAGCAGCGCGGCGTCCCGCCGACCGAGATCGAAGCCCGCATCGACGAGCTGCGCACCAGCGCCAAGAAGGACGTCGCCCGCGACCTCCGCCTCGAATTCATCATGGAAAAAGTCGCCAAGCAGCTCGGCATCGAAGTGGCCGAGGAAGAGGTCAACAACGCGATCGCGAACATCGCGCGGCAGTACAACCAGCGTTTCGACCGTATGCGCGACGACTTGCAGCGCAAGGGCCTGCTCCCGCAGCTTGTCGAAGGCATCCGCCAGGACAAGTGCCTCGACCAGATTCTCCAGGACGCCAAGTTCGTCACCGTCGAAGCCCCGGCCGAAAAGAAGCCGGCCAAGGAAAAGGCTCCGAAGGCTGAGAAAGCTGAGAAGGGCGAAGCCGCCGAGAAGGCTGAGAAGCCCAAGAAGGGCAAGAAGAGCACCGAGTAAGGCCCGTTCTACCGGCGGCTAGTACCAGTTCCCGCGCCCGGGGAACAACTCGATCATGATCCAACTCAAACTTTGCTCGATCGGCTGATCGGCCGGGACGAGCACGTCGCGGTTTCTTGGAGCAAGCCAGACGCGGCCGGGAAAGTGCCCCAATTGCTCCATCTGACCAGGAGCGCTCCATCGAAGCGCGCCGCAGACAGCGAGTCTCCTACGGACCAGGTTGACAAAAATCAGGTCAGCGACTTCCGTCCGCGCCCGAAAGTCCCAAGTCGCGCGATAACTTCGCTCATTCCTCACGGGTTCGCAAGCGAATGCCCGCACGGCGTGATGTCGAACCCCCAGTTCGATCACAGCGGTACTGGTAAACGTCCGATTTCCGAGAAATGTTTGGTAAGTGACGCGAACTTCACGTGCGGCAGAACCATCGTAGTGAAGCGGCCGGCTCACTTGGCAATCGCCGGATTGAAGCACGCCCACGAGTACCAGGTCGGCGTCGAATACATATCGCACAGGAATGTGCGAGCCTGCGCAGGGCTTTGAATCGAGCACTGACACGTATCCCGAATTGGCGGTTCTCTCGCTGTCAAACTGCTGGTAGTACTCAAAGTCCCAGCGCGCGTAATACAGGAGGTCTGGATACCGTCGCACGATTGCGCGCCCCAGAATGCGCGCTCTTGATTCCACTCCGATGTTGCATCGCGCGAAGATATCCAGCACTTCATCACGAGCCGCACGCCAGATCAGCCAACTCACCAGCAGCACCGCAAGCCCCGCGATAAGGCGTGCTGCCGTTGGGAGAATGCCTTCCTTCCGGGTTCTTAAGAGCGGGTAATTCAGATCAGCACCTCAAAGTCGCGGAAATCGAAGAGGCGGAGCAGCACACCCCATGTCCCACAGAAAGTGAGAAAGCTCAGCACGAACACGACCAATCCGCGGCGAAATCCAAATGGCTGCGAAGCCATTCCGAACGCCCACATGAACCCGTAACCGGCCGCGATCAATCTCAGAATCGGAATATCTTCCGAAACGCGCAAATGGATGAGCCTGCGGTACAAGCCGTCGAAGAATTCAGCGGTCGAAGTGGCTCCTTCCATATCGCCCACAAGATTGCCGAAGACGATTAGCGCGAGCCCGAGCGGCAAAATGCCGCAATAGAGGCTCCACTTCACTATCCCGACACGCGCTGCGGGGCGTATTCGCGGCCAAACCATCGAAAGGAATATCCCGAACAACACTGGCGCCCACAGCCCGACGGCCCACGCAGCCATCCAACTGCAGGCGGGTAGAGGACTCAGCGCCGGCAATTCCCCCAGACCGAGACCGGTGTTCCGCTCAATTGCAATGGTGTCGCGCCGGTCGAACGGGAGGCTTCGCGGGAGCCAAACCACCAGCACGGAAAGAACTGCGAAGAACAGCACGAAATGGCCCAGCCACCAGCGCCAGCGTGGCCTCGATCTCGGCGGCGCGCTCCGGCGCCAGGTGCTCGCGCGCGTCGTCCAGGAACACGAGCAGCCAGTCGCCGGGATGCACCGGCTCGACGAGCGTGGTGCGCACCTCGCGCTGCTCGCCG
>JBGAJB010000104.1:0-11130 GCA_044225155.1 Phycisphaerae bacterium
AATTGAATGGACCGCGGTGGAGCCGGATCCCGAGACGACGATCATCGACCCTCAGACCGTGATCGACGAGCTGCATTCCAATACGTCGCTGGTCGTCGTGACGCACGCGAGCAACGTGACCGGCGCGCTCCAGCCAATTGCTGCGATCGGCGAAACGTGCCGAGCACGCGGCATTACGTTCCTAGTGGACGCGGCGCAAACCGCCGGACACGTGCCGATTGACTTTTCTTCGCTGCCGATCGATTTGCTGGCGACGCCGGGGCACAAAGGGTTACTGGGACCGCTCGGAACGGGCCTGCTCCTGGCGCGCGCGGGCGTCGAAAAACGCATGGTCTCCTGGCGCGAGGGCGGCACCGGGTCGGCCAGCGAGCAGCCGACGCAGCCCGATTTCCTGCCGGATAAATTCGAGTCGGGTAGTCACAATCTGCCGGGACTGGCGGGGCTTGGGGCGGCCCTAGATTGGATCGAGCAGCGCGGCCTCGCGGAACTCCGCGCGCACGAACAGCGGCTATGCCGCGAATTCGATCAGCGCGCCGCGGAGATTTCAGGCTTGAAGCGCTTCGGCCCACGCGATCCCACGGCGCGCGTCGGTGTGTTCAGCGTACGGGCTAGCGATCTTGGACCGGAGGAACTCTCGGCTGCTCTGGAGCAGGGGGGCATCCTGACGCGCTCGGGACTCCACTGCGCGCCTCTCGCCCATCGCGCGATCGGCACGGCCGCCGACGGCGGAACGACACGGCTCTCCGTCGGACCATTCACGACGGTTGAGGATGTCGCCGCCGCATGCGATTTATTGTCGCGAATCGCCGGGTGACGCTGCACTCGGATCAGACCAAGTCACTCCGCGAAGCGCTGAGGGATCGCCGCGCGCGTGAGTTGTGCGCTATCATCTGACTGTCGCATTCGAAGATTCTGCAACAATCACAAAAAGGGGCGCACGATGACCGCGAAGGATTTGATGAAGAACACCCTCGGCACTGCGAACTGGCTGACGACCGAGTATCTGAAGGACTTTTCCGACGCTGATCTGCTCATCCGTTTCGCGCCTTCCGCCAATCACACGGCCTGGCAGCTCGGCCATCTGATCATTTCCGAGCGACATCACATCACGGCTCTCGGCCTGCCCATGCCGGAGCTCCCCGCCGGTTTCGAGGCCGCACACTCGAAGGAAAATGCCAAGAGCGATGACCCGAAGATGTTCGGCACGAAAGACAGCTATCTCGCGCTGCTCTCGAAGATGCACGAGGGAGTGCGGGCCGCGATCGACAAGACGCCGGACGCCGATCTTGACAAGCCCGCGCCCGAGGCGATGCGCAGCTACGCGCCGACGGTCGCGGACGCGCTGAATATCTCAGGTCTGCACGAAATGATGCACGGCGGACAATTCGTGGCCGTCCGCCGCAAGCTGAACAAGCCCATCATGTTCTAAGGCGGATCAGTACACGACGATGTCGGACGTGTCGGACGCGGATGCGCCGTCCTGGTCGGTGACGGTCAGTTCCACCGTGTATCGGCCGGGCGCGGAGAAAATGTGCGTCCCGGTTGACGCGTCAATCGCCGGCGAGCCGTCGCCGAAGGTCCAGTTGTAGGACACGATCGTCACAGTCGAAGTGCTGCTGCGCCCGTCGAGCGAAACCGTCAGCGGGGCGTACCCGGTGCGCGGCGTCGCGCTGACGCGAGCCGCGAGCGATGAATCCTTATTCTGATCCAGCGTGTTCGTCGGGCAGCCGCCGAGCAACAACAGCGGCGCGGCCAGCAAAGCGAGTCGTTTCATGTTCTGGTTCCTCTCCGGTGCGAGCGGTGAGTGTTCACGGCCAACGGGTCAACCCGCACCGCGCGGTACTCCCACCGAGACCGTACGCAGCCCACGAGCGGCTGGATTCAGACTAGCGCCAAACTTTTTCTTGTCGAAACAGGGCCGGACGGCTTCAAAACCGGCATTTTGGGGGAAGGAATCGCAAAACCGGCTCGCGTCCGCCCAATCTTTTTTCAGGCGGAGCATCAAATCCCATAAAGCGGCCGGAACTTACTACGCAGATATTCAACGAACGGCCGGTCCGACGGGGCCTCACCGGTGATGCGCTGCACAAGCTCGGTCGCGCGATACCGGCGTCCCTGCGAATGAACATTGGTCCGCAACCACGACAGCAGGGGGGCAAACTCGCCGCGTTCGAACTGAGCATCCATGTCCGGCAGCGCTCGCCGCGCGGCCGCGAAGATCTGGGCTGCATAGAGCGTGCCCAACAGATATGTCGGGAAATAACCGAACGTACCCTGGCTCCAATGAATGTCCTGCAGACAGCCCTCGGCGTCACGCGCCGGCGTGATTCCCAGCAGGTCGCGCATGCCGGCGTTCCACGCCTCGGGCACGTCGCTGACCGCGAGTTTGCCGTCCAGCATGCGGCGCTCGAGCTCGAAACGCAGCATGATGTGCAGCCCGTAGGTCACCTCGTCGGCCTCGACGCGAATGAGCGACGGCTCGACGTGATTGATCGCGAAGTGCCAATCTTCGAGCCGCACGTCCGCCATCGCCGGGAACATGCCGCGCAGCGCTGGATGGAAATGTCGCCAGAAGGGCAGGCTGCGGCCGACGTAATTTTCCCATAGACGCGATTGCGATTCGTGAATTCCCAGCGAAGTCGCCTGAGCACGCGGCGTCCCCGTGTGGGCGACGTCGAGACCCTGTTCGTACATCCCGTGGCCGGCTTCGTGCAGGATGCCGAACAGCGACTGCGCGAGATTGTTTTCGTTGTAGCGATTGGTCAGGCGCACATCGCGCGGCGTCAGGCCGCTGCAGAACGGATGAACCGAGGTGTCGATGCGCCCGCCCTCAAAATCAAAGCCGATCGCGGCGGCGATCATGCGGTTGAATTCGGCCTGCGCGGCGCGCGGGCAGTGGCGCGCCAAGATCGACAAGTCGGGGCGCCGCTTGGCGGCGCCGATTTCACGGACGAGCGGTACCAGTGCCTCGCGGACGCCGGCGAATACGCGCTCGATGTCCGCCGCCTTCGCGCCGGGCTCGTATTCATCGAGCAGGGCGTCGTAGCGCTCCGTATTCCAGCCGACGTGGTCGGCGACTTGGCGCTTCAGTTCGAGCAGGCGCTGAAGATGCGGTGCGAATGCGCTGAATTTCGATTCACGGCGCGCCTTGGCCCATGCATCCTTCGCGAGCGCACCGGTGCGCGCGATCTCCTCGACGAGCGGCTTGGGCAGGCGGACGGCGCGCTGCTGGTCACGGCGCATCTCGCGCAGATTCACGTTTGCATCGGGATCGTCGCCCACCCCATCGCGTTCGAGGCGGTCCATCAGTCCCGCGAGTTCGTCAGACGTGAGACGTTCGTGGACGATGCCGGCGATCAAGGCGAGCTGATTGGCGCGATCCTCAGCGCCGCGCGGCGGCATCTGGGTTTCCTGATCCCAATCGAGCAGGGATTCGATCGTGCGGGCGGAATAGAGTTCGCGCACCTGCCGGAGAAAATCGTCGTATGCCTTGGAACCCATGGTCGATCGCCCTTCCTTGAACACCCGTTCCGCGCTGCCGTTTGATCGCGGCAGGCGGATCGTCTCCCGCCAAAGCGCGCCCTGCAACCCGACTGATAACCCGCGTTCGTCGTCGCACAGCGTTTCGGCCGGCCCGCAGTCCACTCGTCGCACACTGCCGCGACCGCCGCATAGGTCACCTTCGTAGGTCAAATACGCGCGGCGATGATCTGGAAGGGGCTGCGCCGGAATCGGACCGGCTCCGATGAGCGGATTCTCCAGCAAACGCCAGGTCGCAAGCGCGTCGACGCCCTCGATTGCCAGCAGGAAATCCCAATGCACGCCGTCCGCGGTCGCATGCTCCAGCAGGGCGAACTCGCGTGCCGCGCGATACACGCGCGCGGGCGGAGAACCGGTGGGACCGCTCAATTCTTGCGCGCTCCCGCCGTAGCCTTGACGTCCTGCGCATTACAGGATTGGCAGTTTTCGCGCTCAATGCCACGAATTTTTTCGACGCGCCGGGCGTGGCGACCACCCTCAAAATCCGTGCCGAGCCAGGTGCGCACCATGCTCTGCATCAGCGCGTCGCCGATCAGGTCAGCCGGCAGGCAGAGCACGTTGGCGTCGTTGTGGCGACGGGAGAGTTGTGCCGTCAGCTCGTCGTGGCAGAGCGCCGCGCGAACTCCGGAGACCTTGTTGGCCGCGATCGACATGCCCAGGCCGCTGCCGCACATCAACACGCCGCGCTCCACGCGCGCCCCGGCCACGTCATTGGCGACGGCCAGCGCAGTATCGGGATAGTCGCAGGCATCGCGCCCGTTCGTGCCGTGATCGACGACGGTGTGCCCCAGCGACTTAATGAGCGCGGAAATGCGCTCCTTGGCTTCGAAGCCGCGGTGGTCGCTACCAATTGCGATCTTCATCGAGATACTCCGTCAGGCGTCGTTCCACGGCCTGTTCAATCTGATCCGCGCAGCGGCGGTATTCCTCGGGACCGCCTCCGACGGGGTCCGCAATCGGACCGGCCGGATCAAGTAGTTCTGTCTTATCAGCGGCCAGCGGGGCCCAATCCTTCACCGCGGCCAGATGCTCAGGCGTCATAGCGAAGATTCGGTCGCAGCGCTGCACGAGGTCGGGCGTCAGCGGCTGCGAGCGGTGCGACGCGCCATCGAGGCCGCGGCGCGCCAACTCGGCCCGCGCCCCGGACGAAATCGCTCCACCCAGCGGAGCAAATGTGCCGGCGGACGAGACGGCGTAACCGGCGCTCGCCAGCTCGCCGGCTACCACGCCGAGACGAGCAGCGAGCTTCGCGCGGAACAGGTGTTCCGCCATCGGCGAACGGCAGGAATTCCCGGTGCAGACGAAGAGCACTTCGCTTCGTGCCATGCGGCGTATTGTACGTTCTTCCAGCACGCCCGCGCGGAGGACACGCAGCGCGCCGCCGCGAATCTCGACCACGGTCGAAGCGCCCTCGTAGCGGCATTTTCCGCCGTCAATGGCGACGTCGACCAGACCGCTGAACGGCTCGACAGCGGCCTCAAACGTCGTGGGCGGCGGGTCGCCGGCGCGATTGGCGCTGCTGGCAACGATCGGGTCGGTCGACCCGCCCAGCAGGCTCACTGCCAGCGGGTGATCGGGACAACGTAGACCGATCGTTTGCTCGAAATAGAGCTCTTTCAACGCTTCGGCCGGCAGTTCGCGACCGGCCGGCGTCGAGGCCGGGGCGGGCACCTCGCACACCAGCGTAAGCGGCCCGGGCCAGGCGCGCCGCGCGAGCCGTGCGGCCGTCGGGTGCGGCGCGAGTACGTAGCGGGCTGCTTGTTCGGGGCGGCCAATGTGCAGCGAAAATGGTTTATCGGAGGGCCGGCCCTTCAGCTCCCGCAGGCGGGCCATCGCATCCGGACGGGCCGCATTGGCCGCGATGCCGTAGACCGTCTCGGTGGGGAAGATGACGATGCCGCCATCGCGAAGGATATCCACAGCCTGTCGGATGTCGTCCTGCGCCGCCGATGAATCGCCGCGAATGAGCTTTGCCGCTGTCATGGGTCCAAGGAATCCTCAGTCGCGCGGTGCAGACTGTCAAACACGTGATTCATGTCGGCTTGATTGAGGCCCTCGGGGGACCGGTCTCCGGCTGTCTCCGGCCGTCCAACCGGTCCTTTCTAAGTCTCGGTGCTGCGCTTCTCAAAGGAACTATGACGAGGCCAGCTGTCAACCTGCCAATTATTCCCCGTCCTCATTGCTTGTGAGCGCCACGATGGCCGTGCAGGCCACTGCTTCGCCGCGCCCGATCGCATCGAGCCCCTCGTTTGTTCCGGCTTTTACGTTGACGGCCTGCGGCGAAACGCCGAGCAATTCCGCAATCACGGTCCGCATCGCTGGTTTGTGCGGCGACAACCGCGGCTTTTCCGCGTGAATCGTGAGATCGGCATTCAGCGGTGCAAAGCCCGCCGCTCGGACGCGTTTCATCACGTCGCGAACAAATGTGCGGCTATCCGCATCCTTGAACGCACCGTCCGTATCAGGAAACAACTCGCCGATGTCGCCCAAGCCGGCCGCGCCCAGCAGTGCGTCGGAGAGAGCGTGCAAAACGACATCGGCATCACTGTGGCCGGCGAGGCCGAATTCGCAGGGAATTTCGACGCCTCCGAGCATGAGCCGCCGGCCGGTCTGTGTGCGGTGAATGTCGTGCCCGATGCCCACGCGGTACATATGGAGAATGATAGTCCTGCCGTTCCGAACAGAAACGCGAGAGTTTTGGGCTCGTTCGTCAGCAATATCCGTGCCCCAATCGTGAGGAAGTCTGGCAATCGGGTGGCCTCCCAGCCCAGGTCGCGCTCCGGCGTTTGCGCCTTCACGCGTGCCTAGTTTGGTCCGGAAAATGAATCCCGTGGGTTGCCGGAGTCGCGTCTAGCTTCGGCCGCGACGCTCCAGAATGCGGACGACGGCGTCGTCCGGGGAGAGCATTTCTTTCTTCTCGGGCTCGCGGCGTTCGGAGAACTCGACCAAGCCCTCGGCCAGGCTTTTTTTCCCGATGACGACCCGCAGCGGCACACCGATCAGGTCGGCGTCCTTGAATTTGAAACCCGCCCGTTCGTCGCGATCGTCGTAAAGCACGTCGACGCCGGCGCCGGCCAGCCGGTCGTGGATTTCGCCGGCCGTGCGCGCCGCCGTCTCGTCTTTGGGATCAAGCGAGATCACGATCACCTCGAACGGTGCGATGGTTCGCGGCCAGATGATGCCGCCGTCGTCGTGATGAGCCTCGATCGCGGCCGCGACGATGCGATTCAGGCCGATGCCATAGCAGCCCATGATGAATGTCTGTGGCTTGCCCTCGCGCGTCAGGAAGGTGGCCTTCATGGCGTCGCTGTATTTCGTGCCGAGCTTGAAGACGTGGCCGACCTCGATCGCCGTCTTCAGACGCAGCGGGCTGCCGCTGCCGGTCGGTGAAAGATCGCCGTCCACGACGCTGCGAATGTCGGCTACGACGACGCGGCACTTCGCGCCTTGAGGCGTTTCGAGCGGAAAGTCGCGCCCGGGTACGACGCCTGTCGTGTGGAAATCAGTCTTGTTCGCGCCGGTCGCGCCGCCGGCCATCGCCGCGACTTCGCGATCGATGAGCAACACATCGCCTTCACGCAGGCGCTCGACCAGGCCCTGCGGCCCGGCAAATCCCACGGCCGCGCCCGTCAGCTCTTCGATTACGCGTGGATCGGCCAGTTCCAGTTTTAAGCCGGCGGTCTTGCCGAGCTTCACGTCGTTGATTTCGTGATCGCCGCGCACGAGCGCGACCACCCGCGGCCGCTGTGTCGGAGCGCCGCTCGCGCCGGCGGACTTGCCCTTCGGCGCCGGCGGCTCCGCGCTGTAGATCAGCGTTTTGATCATCTGCGACGGTGTCGTGCCGAGCACGTTGCACACGTCTTCGACGCGTCCGGCACCGGGCGTGTGCACTTCCCGCATCGCATCGCTCGCGCGCGGCGCGGCCGTCGGCGCGGCGGCCGTCGCACGCTCCAGGTTCGCGGCATAGTCGCCATTTTCGCTGACGGCGACGACATCCTCGCCCGCATCCGTCAGCACCATGAACTCGTGCGACGCGTCTCCGCCAATCGGGCCGCTATCAGCCTCGACCGCGAGATACGGCAGGCCGCAGCGCGAGAAAATCTTGCAGTACGCCTGGTACATCTTCTCGTACGACGCATCGAGACCGGCCTTGTCGGCGTCGAAGCTATAGGCGTCTTTCATCAGGAATTCGCGCGTGCGCAAGACACCGCTCTTGGGCCGCGCTTCGCCGCGGAATTTTGTCTGAATCTGATAGAGATTGACCGGCAATTGCTTGTAGCTGTTCACGTAAGCGCGCGCGATCTCGGTCACGACCTCCTCGTGCGTCGGACCGAGCACGGTGTGCTCACGCCAATCGCCGTCAGCTCCCTTCAGCCGCAACAGCACATCGCCCATCGCGACCGTGCGACCCGTTTCTTGCCAGAGCGCAACCGGCTGGAGCACGGGCATGTGCAGCTCGATAGCACCGGCGCGGTTCATCTCCTCGCGCACGATCGCCTCGACTTTACGCAGCACGCGAAAGCCGAGCGGCAGGTAGGAGTAGGTTCCTGCGGCAAGCTGACGGATCAGCCCCGCCCGCAGCATGAGAATGTGCGACGCGGCCGTGGCGTCCTTGGGAACTTCCTTGGTCGTCGGGATGAAAAACTCGCGCCAGCGCATTACCCGGGAGCCCTCCGCCCACTCGCGCATATGGGGCCGCGCCGCGTGGGAAAGCGGGCATTCTTGCGGGTCGCTGCATGAGTTGCAAACGGCCCCGGCCGACGCGTAGTCGGGCCGCTTGACTTAGCCACGCGCGCGGAGCGGGTTCCATCGAAAGCGTCTTCACCGTCCCTCACGCTGACCGACGTACGCGGTTCGGCCAAGCCCCAATTGATGACGTGCCTCTGTTTCGCATCCGTCGCGGCGGCTTGATACACTTCCCGCCTTTACGAGGCGATCCATGCATCCGAAAGCGACCATCAACGAACTACACCGCTACGTCGGCCAGACCGTCACGCTTCAAGGCTGGCTCTACAACAGCCGCTCCTCGGGCAAGCTCCTCTTTCTGCTGCTGCGCGACGGCACGGGCATCTGCCAGTGCGTGATGGAAAAAACGGATGCCACGAGCGAACTTTTCGCGCGCTGCGACAAGCTGGGGCAGGAATCGTCGCTGGAGATCGACGGCGTCGTGCGGGCCGATGAGCGGGCCGAGGGGGGGCACGAGCTGACCGTCAGCGATGTGCGCATCGTGCAGGCGGTCGAGGGTTTCCCAATCACGCCCAAGCCGCACGGCATCGAGTTCCTGATGTCGCACAGGCACCTCTGGTTCCGATCCAAGCGGCAGTGGCACATCCTGCGGGTGCGTGCGACGGTCGTGGACGCCATTCGGCGCTTCTTCAACGATCGCGGCTTTGTGCTGATTGATACGCCCATTTTTGCCCCGTCGGCCGGTGAGGGAGCGCAAACGCTCTTCGAGGTCGACTATTTCGATGAAAAGGTCTACCTCGCGCAGACCGGCCAGCTCTATCTCGAAGCGGCCTGCATGTCGCATCGCAAGGTCTACTGCTTTGGGCCGACTTTTCGCGCGGAGAAGAGCAAGACGCGGCGACATTTGACCGAGTTCTGGATGGTCGAGCCGGAGATCGCTTATGCCGACCTGAACGACGTGGCGAATCTGGCCGAGGATTTCGTTTTCGAGATCGTGCAGCGCGTCCTGCGCGACAATCGCAGTGATCTGGTCGCGCTGGGACGCGATATCGCCGCGCTCGAACGGGTTACCAAGCCGTTCCATCGCATCACCTATTCGCAGGCGGCCGAGATGCTGCGCGGCCCCAAGGCGAAAGAGCTGCTGGAGAACGATCAACGCGTCGTGACGGAGCGCATCGCGACGCTCAAATCTGAGATCGATGCAAAGGAAAAAGAGCGCACCGCGCCCGGCACCAAGAAGTGGCGGGCGGACAAGCTCGTCCAGGAGCTGGCCGATGCGCGCGAGGAACTGTCTGAGCGTGAGGAGCAGCTCATCAATATCCCCAAGCACATGGAGCTGGCCGCGAATTTCGAATGGGGCGGAGATCTGGGCGGCTCGGATGAGACGATCATCGCCCGGCTGCACGACAAACCGGTCTTCGTGACTCACTATCCGCGCGGCGTGAAGGCTTTCTACATGAAGCGCAACGAGCAGGATCACCGCGTCGTGAACAATCTCGACTTGCTCGCTCCCGAGGGTTACGGCGAGATCATCGGCGGGTCACAGCGTGAAGACGATCTGAATGTGCTGACAGAGCGCATGGCCGAAGAGAAGCTCGACCCGGCGCCCTACGAGTGGTACCTCGACCTGCGGCGCTACGGCACGGTGCCCCACGGCGGCTTCGGCCTGGGCGTCGAGCGAACCGTTGCCTGGATCTGCGGTCTGAAGCATATCCGCGAGACAATTCCCTACGCGCGGATGATGGGCAAGATGTACCCGTAGTTGAATGAGACAGGCTCGTCCGGCCGGGGAGCGGTGAGCTCTGACTTGCCCCTAGAACGACAATCCGACCGTGAAATTGAACACCTGCTTGTCGTCCAGGTCGTCGCTGGCGATCGGGAAGCCGAAGTCCATCACGATCGGCACCGCCCCAAAGATCGGCACCTGCGCAACGTTGATTCGCAGGCCGAAACCCACCGACGCGCGCCAATTGGTGATATTGAAGTCCTGCTCGACGGTTCCCATGTCGAGGAAAGTGGCCCCGCGCAGGGTGTCCGCATAAAGCGGCACGGAATATTCGGCCCCCGTGAGCAGGATGAAGTCACCGCCCACGCGATTCTTGAAAATGCCGGCCGTCGGGCCGACGCCGCGGTAGGCGAAGCCGCGCAAAGAGCCGAAGCCGCCGCCGTAGAACCGCTCAAATGTAGGCGCATCCCCGACGATCCAGCCGGCGTCGCCGCGAATCGCCAGCACGCTCTTCCGATTGTAAATGTCGGTGCTCATGGTCTTGTACCAGACCGCGCTGATGCTCGGGCGGCCGAAGTCGTAGTCGCCGCCGAGCAGACCGGCCTGTTCCCACGAGAAGCTCGCCCGATAACCCTTTGAGGGCGTCAGGCGACTGTCGGTTGTGTCGCGCACGATCGAGGCTTTGACGCTGGTCAGAAAGCTGCTGCCCTTCACGTCGGTAATGTCACGCGCCGCGAGGGCGTCGATGTTATCGATTGTGATGCCTTCCAGGCGCACCGAGCCTTCGAGCGCGTAGCCTTTCAGCCAGCCGGTCTCAAAGCGGCGGCTCAGCGATGGCACAAACCCGACGCGCTGCTCGTCATACGCCTCGCGGCGTCGCTGATAGAGGTAGATCGACTGGTCGTAGCGCAGCGGCTTGTCGAAGAGATACGGCTCGGTGAAGTCGATGCGGAAGCGTGAGACCTCAGTTCCGGGTTCGAGGGACAGGCGAATGCGCTGGCCATCGCCGCGAAACGCGCGGCCACGGAAGAACTGCCCCCAGGTGCGCGGCCAATCGAAGAGATCGAAGTTGCGATTTTGAATCGTGAGCTGGCCGAGCACGCCACTATCCGTGCTCACGCCGAATCCGATGATGAAGTTGGCCGTGTCCGTCGCTTCGGTCACGTCGACGAGTGCCT
>JBGAJB010000105.1:0-12117 GCA_044225155.1 Phycisphaerae bacterium
TCTTGTCCGCGCTCAACTTGCCGGTGGCATAGAGATAGCCGAAGAGCCCGCCGCCCCCGATCGTGCAGGCAATACAGACGATGGCGAAAAGCTGATAGAGCCGGCCCATTTAGCGCTCCTCCGTGGCGTGCGCAATAGGCCGGTGCGGCGCGCGCGTTTTTCGCGCGCGGGGCGCATGTGAGAGCGCGGCTTCAAGCATCGATTCGGTCACGTCCGGCCTCGTGCATTTGTTGTGCCAGTTCTTCCGACTCCGCCTGCTCGCGCAGATTTCGCGCGCGCTTCCATTCGTCGAATCGTCGCTCGCGCAGCTTTTCGAGCGCCTGCGTTTCCGAACGCGCAACGCGCAGGGCGTCTTGCAGGCTCAGGAGTTGCGTCGCAAGCGTCTGCCGATCTCCCAGGCGCTGCAGCGTCATGCGACGCAGATGGGCGATCCATGCCCGCTGGCGCGTCAGGTCGGCCGGGTCGAGCGTGGCGCCCATTTGCGCGTCGCGCAGGGCGTTTTGCTGCGCAATAATCTCGCGCTGCGTCTGCAAGTTCAGCGCGTCCAGTCGGGAAATCTCGCTCGCCTTGGCCGCGACGGCGCGCTTGGCCTGCTGCTCGCGCAACTCGCGCACGCGCAGCAATGTTTGCAGGCGAAACGTGAATCGCTGGGCCATCTCACTTCACCTTCGCCGCGACGCGCTGCCGCGTTTTCTCGATCGTGTCGCCCAGCGCGAGGAGTTCCTTCACGCCGTCCGCGTAGGACACGCCGCTGCGCCGGTCCTGTTGCAGGAACTGATTCACCGCCTCGCGCGTCTGAACGGCCACGTCGTAGTCGAGGTTCGCGCCCGGCACGTACGCACCGATGCTCACGAGGTCTTCGATGTCATTCCAGACCGCCAGCACTTTGCGCAAAGCACGCGCGGCCGCGCGGTGTTTGTCGTCGATCACGTCATCCGCCACACGGCTGATGCTGCCGAGCACGTCGATCGCCGGGAAGTGGCCGCGATTCGCCAGTTTGCGCGAGAGCCAGATGTGACCATCGAGAATGCCGCGCACCGCGTCAGCGAGCGGCTCGTCGATGTCACCGCCTTCGACCAGCACCGTGTAGATGCCCGTGATACTGCCTGTGTGCGTCCGACCGGCACGCTCCAGCAGCCGCGGCAGCAGCGCGAAGGTGCTGGGCGGATAGCCCTTGGCGGTTGGCGGCTCGCCGGCGGCCAGGCCGAGTTGTCGCTGGGCCATCGCCATGCGCGTCACGGAATCCATCATGAGCAGGACGTCGAGCCCCTGGTCCCGAAAGAACTCGGCGATAGCGGTCGCGTGAAAACAGACGCGCACGCGCAGTGCGGGAGCTTCGTCCGACGTGCATACGACGACCACGCTCTTGCGCAGCCCTTCTTCGCCGAGCTGATTCTCGATGAATTCGCCGACCTCGCGCCCGCGTTCGCCGACCAACGCGACGACGTTGACGTCAGCCGCGGTGTGGCGACAAATCATGCCCATCGCAACGCTCTTGCCAACGCCCGTGCCGGCAAAAATGCCGAGGCGTTGCCCGAGGCCGGCCGTGAGCAGACCATCGACGGCGCGGAGGCCGAGACCCAACGGTGCATCGATCAAGCGGCGTTCGAGCGGCCCGGGAGGATCGGCCTGCAAGGGGTAACGGAGATTCAGCACAGGCGGCGGTTTGCCATCGAGCGGGCGGCCTTGCGCGTCGATCACGCGGCCCAGCAGGTCGAAACCGACTGGAACCCGCGCGGACGCCGCGAGGCATTCCACGACATCGCCGGGCGCCACGCCCTCGGCCAATCCGAAGACGCTGAGAATCGTCTGGCTGCCGCGCAGCGCGACGACCTCGGCCTCGACGACCCCCGTGCGGCGCGTCTCGATGCCGCAGCGCGCCCCCACCGGCACCGGCAGCCCCTCCGCCGCAATCGTGAGCCCGCCGACGGAAACGACCGTGCCGCGAATGCGCTGCGGGATGATGCCGTCCAATTCCTGGCCGACGCGTGAAAAAATGTCACGGGCCCCATCGCGAGCCGGAGGAGCGCTCGTCATGAGGCGTCCTCGCTTTCGCTCGCGGCCGGCGATGACGAATCCGGCAATAGCGCCCGCGCGATTCGCTCCAGCTGCGTTTCAAGCGTCGCGTCCACCGTGATCGAGCGACCCGCGAGGCGCGCGCCGCCGCGCGACACGGCAGAATCGGCCAATAGGCGCACGTGCGCCAGCTTTCCGGCTTCATCCGCCGTCTCGGCCGCCGCCTTCTGGAGCGCTTCCAGATCCCCCGGATTTACATATACGGTCAGATCGTGCTCGTGTCGCAGAAGTGATAGCACCTCGCGCACGCCGGCGAGCGCGACGTCGCTGCTCTCCGAGGCCGCGAGATGACAGACTTTTCCAGCAATCCGCAGGGCGAGCCGCAGCAAGCTCGCTTCGGCCGTCGCCAACAGGAAGCGCTTTTCCGCTTCGAAACGCGTCAGCACGGTCCGAAGGAATGCCGTGAGCTGCGTCATCTCCTGGCGCGCTTCCTTCAGCGCCTGTGCGGCCGAATCCTTGCGCGCCTGCTCCTGCCCCTGCTTGCGACCTTCCGCCATGCCGGTGGCGTGCGCTTTGGCTCGGATCGCCTCGCCGTCCTTGGTTGCTTGCGCCTGTCCGGCGGTAATGATCTCGCGCGCCTGCTGATGGGCACGTTCGAGCAGTGCGGCTGCGCGCTGCTCCAAATCCGTGAAGGAGAACGCGGGCGCGGTCACGGGAACGTCGTGTCGGATTACGCCGGGCACGTCTGCTCCGTATCGTGGCTGTTGCGCCGCTCAGCGCGCCGAATGCGGCAGCGCGACGCGCCACTCATACGATCGCGTCCTTCTCGCCGCCGCGACCCGCGATGACGATTTCGCCCGCGTCTTCGAGGCGGCGAACGATGTCGACGATCTTCTGTTGGGAGGCCTCGACGTCGCTGACGCGGACCGGCCCCATGAATTCCATTTCCTCGCGGATGAGCTGCGCGGCGCGCTCGGACATGTTGCCGAAGATCTTCTGCTTGAGTTCCTCGGTCGCGGTCTTGAGGGCGAGAGCCAGTTCTTCGTTCTCGACCTCCTTGAGCACGGACTGAATGCCCTTGTCGTTGACCCGCATGATGTCTTCGAAGACGAACATCAGACGGCGAATCTCCTCGACCAGCGTCGGGTTCTTCTCACCCAGGCCGTCCATGATCTGACGCTCCGCACCGCGTCCGGCCAGATTGAGAATCTCGGCCACCGCCGACACGCCGCCGGCCTTTTCGAAACGCGCTGAGACGAGACCGGCCAGGCGCGACTCGAGGCCGCGCTCGACCTCCTTGATCACGTCCGGGCTGGTCTGGTCCATGTTTGCGATGCGCGTGACGACTTCGATCTGTCGCTCGGCCGCCAGACCGACGAGGATGTCGCTCGCCATCGTGGGCGGGAGGTGCGAGAGCACGAGTGCGATCGTCTGGGGATGCTCGCCCTGCATGAATGTCAGCAGGTTTTCCGTTTCAGTCTTCTGCAGGAAGCTGAACGGCTGCTTGTGCACCTGGTGTTCGATCGACTCAATGATCCGCTTGGATTCGTCGGCGGGCAGAGTCTTGGTGAGCAAGGCGCGCGCCAGATTAAACCCGCCCATATTCATGTACTGCCGCGCCAATACCAGATTGTGAAACTCGGAAACGACCTGAGTGCGGACCTCCGAACTCACGTCTTTGATATTGGCGATTTCGCGCGTGAGGTCCTCGACGTGATCGTGCGAGAGCCGCTTCATGATCTTGGCGGCCGTTTCCTGCCGCATCGCCAGGATGAGAATGGCGGCCTTTCGCAGGCCGTTCATTTCTTCCTTGCCGCTTTCGTCGCGAATAATGGTGGCCATCGTCCGGCTCCCAGCGCTACTTGGACTGATCGATCCATGACTCGACGATTGCCGCAACGCCCTGATCGTCCGTCGCGACGACCGAGTCGACCTGCGCCAGCATGTTGTTGACCTGAACCATGTCTTCGCCGACTTCCTGCGCGACGAGCACGCCGTCGGCAGCCGCTCCCCACGGAATCGGCGCGGTCGGCGGCATCGTGATCTGCGGCCCGGCGGTGGACACGCCGTCGCCCTCGGCGTGTTGCGCGTGATGGACGCGCGGCTTGTACTTGTGAATGTCCTCTTTCGCGCGGCGCGCGGCTTCCACCGCCTCTTTGGGTAAGCCGAGTTCCAATCCGAAGGATTCGCCGACGTCGCTGCGCTTGGCCATCCGCAGCATCATCGCGAGCGCGAGCGCCGACAAAACGCCCAGCCCGGTGACCGGCGCATAGCGCATGGCCATGTCGACCGCGCCGGTATCGGCGGTGGAAGTTGTGCCGGGGGCAGTCACGCCCGGCAGCGTTTCAATGTCGTCGTACCAGGAGATCGCCACCTGCTCCGGCTTGGGCGGCACCATGAGCTTGGCGATCTGACCTTGAATGCGGGTTTCCTGCTCTTTGAAGACCGCTTCAATGTCTACCTTCTTCGGCTCCTTGTCCGCGCCGTTGTGCTTCTTCCAGACGCCGGCGAGATAGCTGTAAGAAAGGTTGATCGCCGCGGTGACCGCTTGCACGTCCCCCGGCTCAATCCGCGTCGTCGTTGTTTCTTCGCTCGGTTCGTGCGTGGACTGCGTCTCCTCGCTGTCCGTAAACTCGCCGCCTCCGCCGGAGGCTGCGACCGCCCCGACATTCGCCTGAGCGCCGGGCTGACCGGAGGGCGAAGCGCTTCCCATCTTCTTGGTGATCGTCTTCTCTTCTTTAACGGGGCCATCCGTCACTTTGCGATCGATTTTGTCCGTCGCCTTGTGATCGAGCTGAACCTGCACGTTGATGCGCACGCGTGGATCGAAATCGAGCTGATGAGCGATCTTCGTTTCGAGCATCCGCTCTTTTTCCGCTTGCAGACGATGCAGTCCGCCGACCGAACCCGCGCCCTCGTCTTCCCACTGGATCGCCGACTGGCCGGTGCCGCCATCAATTACTTGAACCTTTTCGCGCATGAGGGCCCCGCACCGCCCCTGACACCAGTGAGGCAGCCGACACGCCAGCTTGCGCGGCACAGGCTCGTTGCCCTTCATCGTGAGCGTCACGCTCGCACTGATTTCAGGCTGCACGCGCGAAAAACCCGAACGTCCGCTGATATTCAGGAAGACGTGCGCGTCGCGCACACCCGACATCTGTCGCATGACCTTGCCGAGTTCGGTCATCAGGCCGAGCGTCCAGCGACGATTATTCTCTTCCTGGCTGATCCACGGATTCGCATCGGCCGCGAGTTGGGCGAATCCCGTGCTTGTGTCGGCCGGCATGCTGTCGGTCATTTGGAGCTGCGCGAGCAGCGCGGCGGAATTGGCGGATTTGCGGACGAGCACTTTCGAGCCGGAAACCTGGAACGGCTCGTTCATTCGCTCGAGGCCGGCGCGGACGCGCGCCAGATCATCGGGCGCGAGGTCCATCGGCAGCAGCGCGGTCATTTCCGGCGCGGCCGCCCAGTGTGTCAGCCACGCCAGCGAGCCGGCAATCAGCACGACGCCCAGCCCGACCGCCACGCGCTGCGACAGCGACATGTCCCGCAGTTGGGAAACGGCGTGCGAGAGTTGTTCCTGAACGGAAGCCATCCGTGGCTCTCATTTCTGAATCAAGCCAGGCTGTCCACAGCCCGGTGTTGTTTCTTTCGATCCCCACCGGTCCGGGACTCCGTGCCCGCTCACCGGTGCTTCTCACTTACACTCGCATGTTCTGCAATTCCTGATACGCATCCACGAGCTTGTTTCGGATTTCCATCAGCAGGCTGAATGCGACTTCCGCCTTGCGGGCGGCCACGAACACGCCGGTCAGATTTTCCGTCTGGCCGGTCAGGAGTTCGTTCACCTTCTCATCCGCGTCGCCCTGCACGGCGTTCACGTGTTGCAATTGTTCGCGCAGCAATCCGGCGAAGTCGCCGCCACCCGTTGAAGCGTCGGCGGCGCGCGTCGGCGACAGCGACGGCGCGAACAGCGGATTCGTGGAAATCGGGCCGGTCACCAGTATCTCCAGCAGGCGTTACGCGAAGAGTTCGATCGTCCGGTTCAGCATCGAACGCGTCACACCCATCATCGCCACGTTCATTTCGTACGCCCGGCTCGCTTCCAGAGCGTCGACGTACTCCATCGTCATGCTCACGTTCGGATAGCGCACGTAGCCCGCGAGCGGTCCCTCGGAAACCGCGTGCGGATGGCCGGGGTCGTACACCAGCCGGAATTCCGACGGATCGGTCTTCACTTCGTTCACGTGGACGCCCGGCCCTCCCTGGCCGTCCCCCGACGTAAATGTGACCACGCGGCGTCGATAGGGCTCGATGCGCCCGTCTTCCTGCGCCGTGACAAAGGCGTTGGCCATGTTCCCCGCGATCACGTCCATGCGAACGCGCTGGGCCACCAAAGCCGAATTCGTCACGTCGAGCGCTCGGATCATCCGACACCTCCGCGGCTCCGCCGCAGGTCAGTCGCTACGCCAGGCGCCCGCGAATCGCATGCATCAGGCCGTCAAATTTGCCTTTCAGCGTGGTCATCGCGAGGTTGTACATCATCGCGTTCTTCTGCACGTCGCCCAGCAACGACTCGAGCCGGGCGTTCGTGCCGTCGTGGAACAGCACGTTCTGTGCCGGTTCCTCGACCGGCATTGTCCGCAACCCTCCACGATCATCGGTCGCAACTTGTGCGCTCCCGCGCAGTTCCAGCCCGGTCGAGCGCTTCTCTTCGCTGCGGCGAAGCGCGTCGCTCAGCGCCGTCTGAAACTCGCCCACATCGAGCCGCTTGGTCTGATAGTCAGGCGTATCGATGTTCGCCGCATTATCGACCAGCACCTCGTGACGCCGCTCGGCGAACTGCGCGGAGAGCGCCATGCGCCGCCGTCGTCGTCCGCGAGTCGAGTAGCCGGTCCATCCATGTGGACGTCCTCGTCGTCCAGGAACTGCCAACAAGTCCGGGAGGGCGAGGTTCTACCGGGCCAAACGGCCCAAGCCGCGCCCATCCCGTCCGCGTTACCCAAACAGCGCTACAGCCCAGCACCGGCTCCGACCGAGTCGCGACACTACGAGCGCAAGGACCTCGGCGCGCGGGTCGATGAAATCGCCGTCCTCGCGCCACTTCTTGAGCTTCAGGCCGAGCGTTCGCAGGCCGATGCCCAGCGCGCGGGCCGACTTTTCGCGGTGCCCGCTGAAGCGGCTGAGAGTCTTCATGATCAAGTCGCGCTCCGCGTCGGCCAGGATCGAACCGTCGCGATACTGGATGCGCTCGATCGGCGCGCTGGCCACCTTGATCGGTCCGCCGAGCAGCGGGCGCACCGTGCCGGGATGGACGTCACGACCGGCTTCGAGGACGCAGACGCGCCGCACAGACTTCGAAGCCGCGCACGTTCCCCGGCCAGCTGTAGTCGACCAGCGTCTGCAACGTTTCCTCGGTCAGGCGCGGCCGCTCGCGGCCTTCGCGCTTGCAGTTTCGATCGACAAAGTGCTCGATCAGGGCTGGGATGTCATCGCGACGGTCGCGGAGCGGCGGCACTTCGATCGGGAGCACGCTCAGACGGCCAGAGGATCCTCGCGAGCCGCGCTCGAGGGCCCAGTCGGATCGATTCGTTAGCCGCACACGCGCACGTCGGTGCGGGCGTGACCCCGAGCTGCCGACGGTGCTCATACTCGCGTTCTTGCAGAACGCGCAGGAGCTTCGCCTGCAATGCCGGAGCGATCTCGCTGACTTCGTCCAACAGCAGCGTGCCGCCGTCGGCCAGCTCGAAGCGGCCCTTGCGAAGGCGATCCGCGCCGGTGAACGCACCCTTCTCATGGCCGAAGAGTTCGCTTTCCAAGAGGGTCGGCGACAGAGCGGCGCAGTTGACCGCCAGCATGGGCTGATCGGCGCGGCCGCTGGCGGAGTGAACCGCCCGCGCGATTAGTTCCTTGCCGGTGCCGCTTTCGCCGCTGATGAGCACGGTGGCGCTGCTCTGGGCGACGCGCTGAATCTTTTCGAGGATGGGCTGCATGGCGGGCGACTGGCCGATCAGCGTCTGGAGCGGGGCGACATCTTCGATCGTGCGGCGCAGCACTTCGTTATCGCGCAACATCTGGCGCTCGCGCACGGCGCGCTCGATGACGATTTCGATCTCGTCAGCCTGAAACGGCTTCTGCACATAGTCGAACGCGCCGAGCTTCATCGCTTCGACCGCCGTCTGCACCGACGCGAAGGCCGTCATCAGCACGACCGGCACGTCGAGGCCGAGGCGCCGCATCTCGCGCAGCAGCGCCACGCCGTCCATGCTCGGCATGCGCAGGTCGGTCAGCACGACGTCAAACGCGCGCTGCTTGATTTCCGTCAGCGCCTCCTGCGCGCTGTCGAACGCCAACACCTTGTGGTCCTGCTTCGCGAGCGCCGCCTTGATCGAGTCCCGCAGCATCGCCTGATCGTCGATGACACACACCACTGCCATGGTTTCTCCTCTGTCTTATGCAACGCTCGCTGTCGCGGCGCCGCGTTGAGCCCCACTCAAGTCCGAATCCGGCCCGTCGGCCGGGAGTTGAAGTACAAATTCCGCTCCGCCCTCGGGGCGGTTGCGCGCTGTCAGTTGGCCGCCGTGTGCCTCGATCAGGCGATGCGCGATCGCCAGACCCAGACCGGTGCCATGCTGCTTGGTCGTAAAAAACGGGTTAAACAGGTTTTCGAGCACCTCGTCCGGCAGTCCGCTGCCGCGATCGCTGACGCGCAGCTCGACAAAGCCGTCATGCGGCCGACCGGCCGCCACCTTCACGGATTCGCCTGCGGGCGAGGCCTCTGCCGCGTTCGCAATGAGATTGACCAGCACGCGCTGCAGCGCGGCCGCGTCCGCCGGAATCGCTACGTTTTCGTCCGCCAGCCGCACTTCGACCGAAACGCGATGACGCGCCAACACGCTCCGCACCAGTTCGACTGCGCCGTCGATCAGCGATGCGACCGGCTGCAACGTCAGCCGGCAGGAGCGCGGCGCGAGCGACAACGTGTCCTGTACAACGCCGTCAATCGCACGAATGCCCGAATCGATCTTTTCGATGAGCGCCAGAGCTTCCGCCTGGCGTCCGCAGGCGCTGCGCAGCAGCCCGCTATACAACTGAATCGCACCGAGCGGATTGCGGACTTCGTGCGCCACGCCGGCCGCGATCTCGCCGAGGGCGGCCAGGCGCCTTCGACGCTCCAGCTCGCGATCCTTCGATGCCAGCTCCTGGCGCAGGCGCGCCATCTCGGTCTGCAGCGTCTCATGCGTGCGCTGCAATCGAACCGTCGCGTCCATGTACTCGCGAAAGACGTCGCCCAGGTCGCCCGGGGCCGCTGACGCAAGTGTCGCCGTGCTTCCCATTGCTGCTCGCTTCCTAGGCTGAGAGATCCGCGTTGCCGCGTCCGCCGCCGTTCGTTCGGCCATAAGCGGCGTTGGCGGCCTGTCCGCCGGCCAGCGAATTCAGTGAATCCGCGACGGATTGCCGCCGCGCGGCCAACAAGGCCCCGTCCTGCTGATCGGTGTCGAGAATTACCGTGAGCATGTCATTGATCTGGGTGAGCAACTCGCCCGCCTGCGTCCGAACGTCCTCGGGCAACTGGGAATAAACGCCCTCCCAGTCCTGCCGGAACGGCGTGAGCTGCTGGTTGATGTCCGCCAGCGCGGTAACGAGCTTCTGGCGATCACGGAGGATGTTGAGCAGCAGTTCCGGGCGCTCGCCGGCGATCATGCCGCGCTGCAACCGGCTGAGCTCCTGCAGGCGCAGGTACATCGCGCGCTGCTCACTCAACAGTCGGATGAGGCGCTCGGGATTCACCCACCTCCGCGTGTTTTCCATCACGCCCTTCCTCCCTGGCCCGTTCATGGATTCGCCGCAAATACATCGCGCAGCAGCGGCGAACCCGCCAGCGCCGCGAACTGTCGATCCCAATCCGTGCGAGACTGCGGCTGCCCGACGAAGGCGCCGTCCGGAATGCCGCCCAGCAACCAGCGCGCGTGCTCAACGGCGCGGGCCGCTTCGGTGAGCTTTCCGAGCCGCAGATAGATGTTTGCGATCTGCACCTGAGCGCTGAGCGCTGTCGGCGACGTCTGGTACCGCGCCGTGGCCGCTCGATAGCTCGCCAGCGCTTCCGTCAGAGTGTCAGGCGTATTGATCTCGAACAGGCAGTCCGCGCGGGCGAAGAGGGCCAGGCGCTGCAGAGTCGCCATGTCCGGCTCGGCCGGGTCGTCGCCGATTTCTTCCAGGAAGTCCTGGAAAATGGCCACGGCCCGCTCAAAGCGCTTGTGACTTTCCTCGCGTGATTCGGCGGTCGGATTCGCGCTGTCGCGCAGTTGAAAAGCGCTTTGGCGGTAGCAGTCGGCCAGGAGGAACCGCAGACGACTCCGCTCGGTGTCCTGCGGATAAAGCTCGAGGTAATCGCCGATTCGGCGAATCGCCTCGGTGAACCGACGCTGCTGGTAGAGCAGATCGCCGAGCGTGAAGAGCGCTTCTCGGAATGCCGGAGCGGTTGGATCAACTTCTCCGCGTTCCAGCAGCTCAACCAGAAGTGCTTCCGCGGCGGGAAATTGCTCTTCGCCCTGTGCGATCATCGCGTCGGCAATCAGCAGCCGGGCGCGATAAGACTCAGGCAGGATCGGGTATTCCTGGACCAGCCGATTGAACCAGGCGACCGAATCTTTGAAACGCCCTTCTGCGGCAATCGCCTGGCCAAGCCGGAGCATTGCCTGCGGCCGGCGCTGATCGCGTCGAGCCTGATCGATAAACAGCGTGAACATCCGACTCGCGCCGGCCGTGACGCCGGCCTCGTCATATTCCGAGGCGCTGGTCCAAAGCAATTCGCGCCGCCGCTCGTCCTCATCGACGGCAAGTTTGGCCGCTTCCTCGAGGCGCTGCGCCGCCTTCACGTGCAATTCCGCCGCTGCGGCTCGCGAGCCGCTCGCCTGAAGAGCCGCGCCGGCGTATGTCTTTCCTAAAGATTCGAGAATCTCTTCACGAGCAATCGGCTCGTTCCGCGGGGCGTATTCGAGCGCCAATTCCAGATAGCGCGCCGCCTCCTGCAGGTCCGCATGACGGCAGCGCCGATCTTCGTGCAGCCGTTACGGAGCGTCGAGCGGAGCACCGGGCAAACCGGAGGTGACGGTCAGCAGACCCCACGCTGCACCGCCTCACGCACGATCTCCCGCGCGGCCGCATGGCGATCTAGCCGAGCCAGCGCCTCCGCCTGCCCCGCAGCGACGAGCAAAGCGCGATGTCCGTAGGACTGAAGACTTAGGGCTTCGTTGAAAGCCGAGAGGGCTTCCTGCGGACGGTCTTCCGCCAACGCGAGTCGCCCGCGCAGCCAGCGATTCATGGCCGGCAGGAAACCGACGCGGTGCATTTCCGCATCCGGGACGGTCGTCTGCTCGAACCACGCGTCGACCCAGTCGATTTGCGGCAACGCCTCGTCGGTGCGACCCTGAGCGACGTTGATGAGCGCGGCGAGATATTCGTAGTAGCCCTGCAAGTCGGAGCGTTTGAATCGGCCGCCGTCGCGCTCCAGCACCTTGCGCGCCCGGTCAAAATCGCCGGCGGCAAGTGCGTCATCCACTGCGTGTTGCAGTGCTTCCCAGACGAAGGCGGGCGAGACGCCCTCTTGCGCCAAGAGTTCCTCGACGTATTTCTCGCGCTCGGCCGCGAATTCGCCGCGCCCGGCCATGATTCGCACGATTGCCTGCAGTGTTTGACGCCGTAGTTCAGGCGTCGCGTCGCGCTGCAGGGCGTCGCGATAGGCGAGCACCGCCTCCGGAACATGGCCGAGCCACTCGTGTGCTTGTCCCAGGCGTCGAACGACCGCGGCGTCCAGTCGCGCCCCGAGCCGCAGCGCTTCCTGCGTGTGCTGAATGACCAGCTCGGCGTTTTTTGCGAGCGGCTCGTCACGCAGACTTTCGGCCTGGAAAATGATGTCCGCCAGCGTGTTGTGCAGAACTGCCTGATCCGACTCCGGCAGCGGCGGCGTCATCGCCAGCAGATTCGCGGCCGCATCCGCCGCGTCGTAGTAGGCTTTTTTCGCGACGAGCGTGGCAAGATCGGCTTTGAGCGATTCGATCGAGACTTGGCGCGGGGGAGGCGAAAGACGTTCAACGGCGA
>JBGAJB010000106.1:0-11107 GCA_044225155.1 Phycisphaerae bacterium
TATTTGCGCCATTGTTCACGAGCGGCGTGTCGCAGCGAACGCTGCTCCAGGATTGGCCGTCGACCGACATTTGCCATTCGTCGAGCACGATTGACGTGCCGACCAAGGGTCCGATCTCCGGCGGCGGATCGACGGTGGACAAACGTCGAACGTCGAGCAGACGCTGGATTTCCCGCCCTACCGGTGTGTCGTGTCGCAAAGCGGAAACAACGCGGCGCTCACCTTGCGTGAGGAATTCGATCACGAGCGGATTTCGCCGCAACGTGCCCGAATGCAGATCCCATTGCTCGACCAGAACCCGCGCGCCGTCGCAACGCGCAAGCACGCGGCCGCTGAGCAGGTCAAATGGGGCCTCGGCCGCGATGAGGTCGGCTGGAAGTTCGGCGGCGTATACGCGGACGATCGGGCTCCACCAGGTATTTTCCGGACACTTCCACTGGCCCTTTCGTGGTCCGATGAATGGTGCCGTCACCGGCCGAATTTCCCGCGGCGCGCCTGGCTGATCACCGTGCCAGCTCCATTGTTGCGGCGCGTATTTGGCGACTCCTTCGGCCGTGTAGAGACCCAGCGGCGTTTGCTTCAGGTCCCGCAAGGCGCAGATGACATAACCGACATCGGGCAGGTCGCGCGCGAGCGTTTGTATCTGATGACGTCGCACGGAGAGCGCGACTTCGCGGCTGCACTCAATTTCACGCGGCGTGATGGGAGGCGCATCAGCAACATCGAAGAATTTGCCCGGATCGGCGGGCAGAGAATCGACGACCATCGTCTCGCCGAGCAGCAACGGCCGCGCGAGTCGGCCGCGCGTGCGCGCCCCGTAGAATTTCCAGTGCGCGTTGTGGACGTAGGGATGCTCGTCGTGAAAATCGCCGACGTGCTCGTTGCAGAACCAGCCGCTGTTATCAGCGATGACACAGCCCGGAATCAGGCGGCGCGCGTCGCCGATGATGCGCCGGGCAAGCGTGGGATCGACGTGATCGTTCTCGCATGTCAGTGTTCGTATCACGACGCAGCCATAAGCGCGGTCCTGCAGAAAATACTCATGGTACGCGCGCGCAATCTCATCGGCCGAGGCCCGGATCATGCGCGATTCGTCCGCGATCGGTGGCGTTGAGCCCGTGCCGCCGCCGGGGACGGAGCCGCCGCGCAGCGGCGCGTTCCAGGTTGGATACTCCTGCCAAACCAGCATCCCCAACTCGTCGCACAGTTCGTAGTAGAGCGGCGGCGGAATCCAGAGGCAGAACTTGATCAGATTGAAGCCGAGCGCCTGAAGCTCAATAATTTCTCGGCGTATCTGCGCTTCCGCCGGCCAGGGGTTTCCGAGTTCCGGGTAGTAGCCCCAGTGCAGAATCCCGCGAATTCGCGTCGGCCGCCCGTCGATGAGCAGCCGCTTATCGTCGATCCCACTGCGCTGCGGCGCAGCCACCGTTGGCGCGGCCGGCGCGCCGTGAATCGACATTTCGCGCACGCCTGTCCAGCGCATGCCAATCGTCGGCAGGAAGCCGTTGGAAAAGTGCAGACAATCAGCACAACGAACCTCGACCTCGTTCCGGTCGCGCAGCCAAGCCGAGATTTCGAACTCGAACGGCGTCCACGCGCCCAGATGGTCGCCGACAAACTCGCCGTTGACGAAAACCGAGGCGTACGTGGCGGCTGCCCCGACGCGCAGCCACGTTCGCCGACCGATGCGGTCAAACGTCAACCGTGCCACGCTGTCCGCTGCCAATTCCACGCCGGGAGAATAATCGCGGTAAGACCGCGATCAGACATCCTTCGCGCGTCAGCGGCGGCTGCGCTGCTCAGGACGGCTTCCAAGAAGCAGCGCGGCGCGCACATTCTTCGGGCGACACATCCTCGATGTGCGTCGCGATGCCCCAGTGGTGCCCAAATGGATCGCGCACCTTGCCGTAGCGATCGCCCCAGAACATGTCGCTCGGGGGCATGATGACCGTCGCCCCGGCGTCCACGGCTCGCTGAAAGGCCTTGTCGGCATCGGTGACGTAGAGGTGCAGTCCGCCGGAATTGTGATTCGGCAGCGGCTGCTTCATCCCATGATCCGGCCACTCGCCGCTCAGCATGAATTTTGAATCGCCGATCTTCATCTCGGCATGCATCACGCCACCCTGCGGCGAACGCAGGCACATCAGCTCTTCGGCACCGAGCGCCTTCTTGTAAAAACTGATCGCGGCATCCGGGTCTTTCACGATCAGCGACGGAGTGAGCGTGTGGTGCCCGGGAGGAATTGGAGGAACTTTCGAAGCCATGATGTGCCCCTTTTGCTGGATTGCCCTATCAAATCCCTGACGTTTTTATACCATACAAAACCCAAACTTTGATTGCAAGCCCCCCGGGTTCAAAATCGCGATGAAGGAAGTTGCAGCCTATGATGCCCGGCCAAGGTCGCCCGAGACTGAAGCGCAGGAAACGCCATGCAGCAACCACGCGTAATCGCCCGCATGATCGTCGCCATCTTGGGGATCGCCCTGCTCGTTTATGAAATCCCACATCTCCCAGGTGTGTTCGCAGCGATCTCGAACGTGGGTCGCATGAAGCAACTTGCTGCCAGCGGCGTCATTCCGGCCGTCGACGCCAGTGTCTATTCGCCAATCGCAGAGTCGGCGATCCGGCTGATACTGGGCCTTTTGCTCGTGATCGGCGCAGGGCGTATCGCGAAACACCTTGCGCCGCCTGCGGGGCGCGCCTGCCCGGAGTGCGGCTATGCACTTCGTGGTCTGCCTACCGCGGGCAAATGTCCGGAGTGCGGCGCGAACTATGGAGTCGCGTGAGGCACACTCGCTGCGCAGGTGTTTTCGGCCGATTCTCTTTGAAGAACATCGAAGGCGGACGATAGGATCGCATAGAGAACTGAGGGCGAGTCTTGGCGAAGCATTCACCGATTCCCGTGCGATTTCATCCGATTTTCCAGCCGAAGCCCTGGGGTGGGCGGGCGCTGGAGCGTCTGTTCAACAAGCGTCTGCCGCCTGAAACACCGATTGGTGAATCATGGGAGATCGTCAGTCTGCCCGGGGCGGAATCAATCGTGCGCGATGGGCCGGTGGCGGGCGAGTCGATTTCCGCATTGCTGGATGCGTGGGGTGAGGGGCTGCTGGGGCGCGCGAGACGGGCGGATGGCCGCTTCCCGCTGCTGATCAAATTTCTGGATGCGCGCGAACACCTAAGTGTGCAGGTGCATCCGAAACCCGATCCCGACGATCCGCACGGCTGGAAACCCGGAATCAAGCACGAAGCGTGGTATGTGCTGGACGCCGAGCCGGATGCCCAGATGTTCATCGGATTTCGGCCGGAGATTGACGCCGCGCGGGCGCGGGCAGCGGCGAATACTCCGGCGATGGCGGAGATGCTGCGCCAATGGCCCGCGCGGCGCGGCGACTGCTTCTATCTCCCCAGTGGCACCCCGCACGCGCTCGGAGCCGGCATCGTCGTAGCCGAGGTGCAGACGCCGTCGGACGTGACGTATCGGCTCTATGACTGGGATCGCGTCGGACTTGACGGTCGGCCGCGCTCGCTGCACGTCGAGGACGGTTTGGCGAATATTCGCTACGACATCACTGACGCACAGGTCGTTCAGCCGCGAGCGCAAAAGACATATCCGTATGGGAGTGCGACGCGCGTCGCGGGTTCGGAGCGCTTTGTCATCGAGCGCGTCGCGCACACCGCCGGCGCGACGCGTGACCTTTCGGCCGGCGAAATGCTGATCTGGATCGTCCTCGGCGGGCGTGGCACGCTCTCACGCGAGGGATTCGAAATGCACGTTCAGCCGGGCGATACAGTGCTCATCCCGGCCGAGCGGCGCGGATTCCGGCTGCACGCCGCTGAACCGCTGGAAATGCTCGAAGTGCATATCCCGGCCGCGGCAAACCATGGCTGACGTCGCGCCGACAGGTTGGCGCATCGGCACATCGGGCTGGAGCTATCCCGATTGGAACGGAATTGTCTATCCCGTCAAGCGGGGGCGCGGCTTCAGTCCCTTGCGACAGATCGCGTCGACGTTCAACGCCGTGGAAGTGAACTCGACGTTCTACGCGATTCCCGCGCCGCGCGTGACCGCTGCGTGGCCGGCGCTGACGCCGGAGGGGTTTCGGTTCGCTGTCAAAGTTCCGCAACTCTTCACCCACGTGGAACCGCGTGTCGTGGATCCCGTCCAAGTAACGGCGTTTGGCGCCGCGCTCGCGCCGCTGGCCGAGGCAACACGGCTCGGCCCGCTCTTGATCCAATTTCCGTGGTCGTTTCGTTATTCGACCGCGAGCGCCGATCATCTCGCGCGGCTTGCAGATGCCTTCGGTGAGTACGAGCGTTTCGTCGAAGTGCGACACTCGTCCTGGGCCAGCGAGGCCGCGCTCGCTGCGATTCGTTCGGCGGGTGGTTATTGCAACATCGATCAGCCGGTGCTCCGCGATTGCCTCGGGCCGACGGAATATGTCTTTGGACGCAACGCCTACGTGCGACTTCACGGACGCAACGCCGCCACTTGGTTTGCGGAGGGCTTGCCGCCCTTCGAACGTTACAACTACTTGTACGACGAGGCCGAATTGCGTGAATGGGTGCGGCGTTTGCTGGCGATTCGAGCCCAAGCCGAAGAAGTCTACGCCTTCACGAACAATCACTATCGGGGCCAAGGCGTGGCGAACGCACTCGAACTGATGGCGCTGCTCGGCATGGCGCTTCCCAGAATCCCCGAGGAGTTGCACAACGCCTATCCAAGTTTGGCAACCTTTCCGACGACGCGGAAATCCGAATCGCAAAGTCGGCTGTTCTAAGTGGGAATCAGTTCGTCACTATTCGACCATGTCCCATGAGATCATTGCGTCGCGCGGCACAGGCACGCGCAGTCGCCGTCCGAACAGGACTGGAGATGCGTCGGGCGCGATTCCGCCGCCGGGACGCTTGAAGTCAACGTTCTCGGGAGCGAGGACGGCGCCAGCCGGTAGGTCGCTCGCGGCCACGACACTCTTGCGGGCAACCGCGCGCACCTCTTGTTCAATCGCGTGCATCCCGAGCCGCCCGCTGCCGCGCGCGATACGTGCTGCGCGTGCCTGCGCGATGTATTCGCGAAGCTTGGCCGGCGTGAGCGACATGGTATGATCCGGGCCGTGCGCGTTTCGGTCGAGCGTGAAGTGCTTTTCGAGCACGCAAGCGCCGGCCATCACCGCCAATGCGCCAGTATGTGTGGCCGTAGTGTGATCGCTGAATCCGATGGGAACTCCGGCACGCTGGGCGAGCGTGCCGATGGCCGAGAGATTGATCGACTCCAGCGGCGCCGGATAGCAACTGACGCAATGCAGCAGAATCAGCCGACTCGCGGCCGCAAGGCCGGAGAACCGGTTGATGGCCGCGGAAATCTCCGCTTCGGTCGCCGCGCCGGTGGAGACGATCAGAGGAACACTCAGCGCTGACGCCCGCTCGAGCAGCGGCGTGTTGTTCAAATCCGTCGAGGCGATCTTCACGGCGCGCGGCGTCAGCAGCGCTAGACGGGCGACGTCACTCACGCTGAACGGGGTTGCCAGAAACTCAATGCCGAGGTCGCGCGCGTGAGCTGCAATTCGCTGAAATTCGGCGTTGCTCAACTCCAGTTTGGAGAGCATGGACTGCTGGGAGTCATCGACTCCGTCGCCGTTCTTCTGGTAGGCGGCCATTGGAGCACTTGGCGCGGCGATAGCTGTCGCGCGAAAGACCTGGAACTTCACGGCGTCCGCGCCGGCAGCCTTGGCCGCATCGACCAGGCGCAGGGCTTCGTCGACGTCGCCGTTGTGGTTTACGCCGGCCTCGGCGATAACGTAAGGCGATTCAGACGCGGCGATGAGGCGAGCGCCGATCATCACTTGGGGCGACGTGATTTCTGCGTCCGCGCCGAGCGCCGTGTTGCCGACCGACCGCATCCGCAGCAACGCTTCGGCGCGACAAAGGTCCGCCGGGCCATCAATGTCGACTGTGTCTTCCTCGCGCAGCACGAGCGCCCGGCGGTCATCACCAAGGAACGCCTGCCCATCGGCCGGCTCGGCGGCGGCCGCAAAGAGCGCGGCACGCGTCACAACGTAGATCGCGCCATCCGGCTGAAAGAGCGGTTCGAGATCCTGCCGGCGATAAGCGCCATTTTCACGCACCGGCCGCATGCGATCGCCATCAAGGCGAAACATCCAATCCGGGTGATGCTTTCCTACGGGCACCACCGTGCGGACGGAGGAGCAGCCACTGCGCTGAAGTTGATCGACGGCGTCATCGATGGCACGCGCCGGCCGCAACGGGATGTTTCCATAGAGCATGACGACGGCGTCAACGCTACGACGATTTCGCGCTTCCCACGCTTCGACGGCGTGACGCAGCGCGGCGTCGGTCGGCGCGCGGTCGGTGGCGAGCTCGGCCGGTCGGTCAAATACTTCGACGCCGCGCGCCTTTGCGATCTGTGCGGCCGCCGACGAGTCCGTCGAGAGTACCAAGGCATTCAACCGGCGGCTGCCGAGCGCGTGATCGAGCGTATAGTCGATGACCGGCCGCCCCCACAGTGAACGGACGCACTTGTCGGGCAGGCCTTTGCTGCCGGCGCGGGCCAGAATGACTCCCAACGTAAACATCTTCATTTCTTATCGACACTCACGGGCGAATCTCCGCACCCAGGCAGGCCCGACCTGACAATCGGCGAACTTGCGCTTGAGTTTCACGGCGTGGGCCGCGTATTCTGAAGCTGGCAGCCCGTCAGGGCACTACAACTCCGGGAGGGAGAGACATGCTGCGCAGAATTCTCGGATTTGCGGTGTGCTGCGCGGGCGCAGTCGCCTCGGCGCAGATCGGGCAGGCCACAAAGGTTTCACCGCTGGATTCGATTCCCGGAACGCCCATTCAGAATTTCAAGTTCACCGAGGTGGCCGCCGCCTCCGGACTCACGGGCTACGGCTGGCCGAGCGGCTCGGGTTTCGGTGCCGGAGTTTCAGCCGTCGACTATGACGAAGACGGCGACATCGATTTGTTCATTCCGACCTACGCGGGCACGCCCGACCGTCTCTATCGCAACAACGGCGACGGCACTTTCACGGAGATCGCCGCGCAGGTGGGGCTCGCCTCGACCGACCTGCATCGCGCCGCGCTTTGGATCGACTACGACAACGACGGCGATCTCGATCTCGTCACGGTGCTCGACTGCTACAACCTGAACTGCTCCGGCACACAGACGATTCGCCTCTACCGCCAGGAGAACCCGAACCAGTTCACCGAGGTCGCACAAACGGCCGGGCTGGGCGGCACGCTGACGCTCGGGAACAACACGCAATGCGGCGGGCTGACGGCCGGCGATGTCGATAACGACGGATTTCTCGATCTCTATGTCGCTTCTTGGAAGGACAATTCTTACCTGTTCCACAACAACGGCGATGGAACGTTTACCGATATCAGCGCGTCGGCCGGCGTCGGGCAGGATGACACAATCTGGCAGCCGGTGCTCTGGGATTTCAATCAAGATGGCTGGACGGACCTGTTTCTCGCGATCGATTTTCGCGAGAACAAGCTCTACCTGAACAACCACGACGGCACGTTCCGCGAAGTTGCCAAGACGGCGGGCGTCGATTACCTCGGCAACGACATGGGAGCAGCGCTCGGAGATTTTGACAACGACGGCGACTTTGATCTGTACACGACCAACATCTTCAAGAACGGCGACCACAATGTGTTGTTCCGCATGGACGGCGTGAACGACGACGGCGTGCCGATCTTCACCGAGGTATCGCAGGCTTCCGGCGTCGATGACGGCCGCTGGGGCTGGGGTGTCACCTGGATCGACGCAAACCACGACGGCTGGCTTGATCTCGCGACGGTAAACGGCTACCGCAACGCGAACTGGATCAACGACGATTCGCGCTTCTTCCTCAATCGCGGCGGCGCGACGCCGACGTTCGCGAATGTGAGCGCAGCCGTCGGCTTCAACGACACGCTTTGGGGCTCGGGCCTCGTCGCGCTGGACTATGACCGCGACGGCGATCTCGACCTACTGCAAACCTGCGCCGCCAACGGCCCGATTCGGCTGCTCCGCAACGACGATTTTGGACCGCGCAAGCGCCAATGGTTGACCGTACTGCCCCGGCAGAGCGGCGCGAATAAGTTTGCGGTCGGAGCGATCGTCCGCGTCACGGCCGGCAATGTGACCATGTCGCGCCCGATTCACGTCGGCACGAGCTATCTAAGCCAGGAGCCGTACGAGGCGGACTTCGGGATTCCATATGGCGCGGATACGGTCGATGTGCAGGTCGTGTGGCCCGACGGAGCGGTGACGCAGATGGCCGGCGTGGCGAAGAATCAGATGATTGAGATCGATCGTCAGTAGATCGGCGCCGCAACCAACTCAGTCTCGCCAAAGCCGCGAAGAGTCGATGCCGAAGCGTGCGAGGTATTTGCGCAGTCGATCGGCGTCGTTCGTCACGCTGCGCCGAGTGCGCGACACGGCGAAAAGTCGTCGCCCGGCGGCCGAGAGCGTCGCCGCTGATCGGCAAACACGCAGTACGTGCGCCAATTGCACGCGGTCGAACTCGTCGAGGTCGGCCGCCCGGGTTCCCATTAGCGCCGTCAGGTCTGCGTCATATTCATTTTCGAGCCCGACGCCGCCCCAGGCTTTTCGCAGCCGTTCGATTTCCTTGTCGACCGTTTCGACCGTAATTCGCCCCGCGGGCGACATCGTCGCCATGCGTGCCATGCAGGCGTTCAGGTCACGGAAATTTCCGCTCCACGCCGAATCGGCCGCCGCCGCGAACTGAAGAAATCTCTCGCGCGCCTCAGCGTTGAAGCGGTAGCTGCGGCCGGTTGTGGCAGCGAGCTGACGCAGCTCGTATTCGATATTCGGCTCGATGTCCTCTGGTCGAGCGCGAAGCTGTGGCATCTCAAACGTCCATAGATTGATTCGCGCCAGGAGATCCTCGCGAAAGGCTCCCCCGCGAACCGCCGCCGCCAGATCGCGATTTGTCCCGCAGATCAGCTGAAAATCGCTTTGGGCGACGCGATCGGAACCGAGGGGATAGAAGCGGTGCGTCTCGATCGCCTGCAACAGCATCGCCTGCTCGTCCGGGCCGAGCTCTCCCACTTCGTCGAGAAACAGCAATCCGCGATCCGCATCTCGCAGATGCCCGGCGCGATCCTGTGCCGCGCCGGTGAACGCGCCCCTCCGATGACCGAAAAGGGCCGACATCGCGCCGTCGCCGCGAATCGTCGCGCAGTTCACCTCAACCAGGCGGCCGGCGAGCTGGTGGCGGGTTTTCTTCAACTCATAGATGCGTCGCGCGAGGCTCGATTTTCCGCTGCCCGTCGGCCCGGTGAGCAGCAGCGGAGCGCGCGAATGAATCGCGACGTGCTCGATCTCATCGATCATCCGATTGAACGCGGCATTGCGGGTCGCGATGCCGGCCTTCAGAAACGCGGTCGCTTCGCGCTGCTCGCGGGCGAATCGCTGGGCGATGCGATCGTACTGCGACCGGTCCAGATCGATGATCGCATAGCGGCCGGGCTGCATCGTGCCCTCGCGCTTGGGCGGCCCGGTCTGAATGAGCTGCCCCGGGAAGTGACGCGACTCGGTCAGGAGGAAGATGCAGATCTGGGCGACGTGCGTTCCGGTCGTGATGTGCAGCAGGTAGCGCTCGCGCTCCGTGTCGAACGCGTAGCCGGCCGCGAAGTCGTACAGCGCGCCGTACACCTCCTCGAAGTCCCAGGGGTTGCGGAATTCGAGCGCATGCGTGCGAACCTCGGTTTCCGGCGAAACGCGCTGGATGTCTTCAATGACCTGGGCCGCAAGCGCGGCGGAGCCGGACCCGTGAATCAATTCGAGACGCGCGATGAGCAGCTCTTCGTGTTGAAAGAGCGAAACGGTCGGACGCCAGCGCGTCCAGCGCTCCGGACCATCGCCGCGATCGAGCGTGGTGCCCAGAAAGCCGAGAACGACGCAGTTCTGCATAGCTAATATGATAATCTGCTGTACCATTCGCTAGCAACACTTGGACTCTGGTCGCTCCTGATACCGTTTGGAAAATTCGTAATTCCTTTTTAATCAACAGTTTAGGTGAAATCGCGAATTCACGACTCCGATCGGCACCCCACGTGTTATCCGTCAGCTACGACGAGGAGGTGCAGCATGGCGAACAAGTCGTTGTTCAAGAGCTGGCGGGGCACGAAAGCACAGGCGGTCAACGCCCAAAACGAGGCGGGCGGCACCGCATACGCATTTGACCCGCGCCACGCTCTCGCGCAATACGCGGCGACCGGCTGCCTGGCGTCGACGTTCTACGCCGACGCGGCCATGCAGCTTGATACTGTGCGACAGATTTGCGCGCGCGTCGAACCGGAGTTCATCGCCCGCGCTGCACTTTTCGCCCGCGGCATGGGCCTCATGAAGGATCTGCCCGCGCTGCTGTGCGCTGAATTGTCGCTGCGCGGCCCGGGACTGCTGGCCGAGATTTTTGAGCGCGTCATCGATTCGCCGAAGATGCTGCGCAACTTCGTGCAGATCATGCGTAGCGGAGCCGTTGGGCGCAGGTCGCTCGGCACGCTGCCGAAGCGCCTGATTCTGCAGTGGCTGGAGCAGCGCACGAACGATCAGCTCTTTACCGGCTCGGTCGGGAAGGCTCCGTCACTGGCCGACGTGATCCGCATGGTGCATCCCAAGCCGGCGACGCCGGACCGTGAAGCGCTTTTCGGCTGGCTGATCGGCCGTCCGCACAATGGGGAAGCGCTACCCGCGTCCGTGCAAGAGTTTGAGGCGTTCAAGCTGGCGCCGGCGACGGCCGCCGTGCCAAACGTCCCGTTCCAGATGCTGACGTCGCTGGAGTTGCCGCCGGCGGTCTGGAAGACGATCGCACGCAACGCGTCGTGGCAGACGACACGCATGAACCTGAACACGTTCGCGCGTCACGGCGTCTTTGAGGACGCTGAGGTCACGGCCCTGATCGCGAATCGCCTGCGCGACGCGGCACAGATCAGGCGTACGCGCCCCTTCCCGTACCAGTTGCTCGTCGCGTATCACGCGACCAATGCGGCGGTGCCGGTCGAGGTGCGTGAATCGCTTCAACACGCAATGGAAATCGCGATCGAAGGCGTGCCGGCGCTGGAGGGACGCGTCTGC
>JBGAJB010000107.1:0-11103 GCA_044225155.1 Phycisphaerae bacterium
CGTCGCTCGTGGTGGATGAGCCTGATTTCTCAGCGCGTGCCTCTCGTAAAACCAGACCGATTTCTTAACGCGACGTTTCCCTGGATGCGCTGGCTGTTTTCCCCGGCGTTCGTGTGCATCTGGGTGCTCTTCATGATGATGGCCGGCGGCATCGCGTGGGCGCGGGCAGCCGATCTCTACGAGCCGGTGTCCGGCCTGCTGAGCACGCAGAGCCTCCCGATCACGTGGTCCGTACTCATTCTGCTCAAGATGTGGCACGAGTTGGGCCACGCCTACGCCTGCAAACACTTCGGCGCGCACGTGCCGGAGATCGGCGCGAACCTGATCATGCTGACGCCCTGCGCCTATGTCGACGCGTCGGCCGCCTGGGGTCTGCCGCGCAAACGCGAGCGCATCATCATCAGCTTGGCGGGCATGTACTTCGAGTCGATGCTGGCGGGAATCGCCGTGCTCGTCTGGGCGTTTACGCCGCCGGGCCTGGCGAACTCAGTGGCCTACAACGTGATTTTCCTCGCCAGCGTCGTGACGGTGCTATTCAACGTCAATCCGCTGATGCGGTATGACGGCTATTACGTGTTGAGCGACCTGCTGGGGATTCCCAATCTCTCGCAGCGCGCCCGCCAACTGCTGCTGAATCTCGCGAAGCGCTGGCTACTCGGCGTCGCCACCGGCCCCGTCGCGGACGATCGCGTCTCGGCCGTGCTGCTCGCGATCTATGGCGTAGCGGCCGGGACTTTCCAGACGCTGCTGTTGTTTTCGATCGCGGCGCTCGTGGCCACAAAGTTCTTCTTGATCGGTATGACGCTGGGCGGCGCGTACATCGCGTCTTCGCTGGGGCGCAAGCTCTTGGCGCTCTGGCGCTATGCACTGCGCAGCGACGAAACGACGGCCGTGCGTCCTCGCGCTGTGATGATCGCGGCTGCGGCGGTCCTTGTTCCCGTGGCGCTCCTACTCTTCGCGCCGGCGCAATTTGCGGTCGTGACGCCGGCACGCGTCTACGCCGGTGAAGAGGTCGTCGTTCGGCCCACGGTTCCGGGTTTTCTCGAAAATCTGGCGAGCGAGCCGTTCGTGGATCGGGGCGACGAATTGGCCCGGCTTTCAAATCCAGAACTTGTGCAGTCGCTCACGCAAGTCCAGCTCGCCGTCGAGGCGGCGGAAACACGCATCGCCGCGCTGGAGTTCAGCGATCCCGGCTCGGCGCGCGTCGAGCAGGCGTCGCTCGCAGCGCTGCGTGCCGAGCGAGACCTTCGCGCGCGGGAGGTCGAAGAGCTGACGATTCGCGCTCCGTTTTCCGGGCGCCTGGCTGTCGCGCCGCACACGGAAGAATCCGGCCGCTACGTGACTACGGGCGCGCCGCTGGTCACACTCGTGCGCGGCCAATCGCAAGTGCGGGCCTTGCTGAGCGAGCTGGAATACACCGACGCGCAGGTGAAGCCCGGCACGCCGGTGGAGTTTCGGCCCGCGGACAATCCCGAGCGCACGCTGAGCGGCATCGTGACGCGCGTGAGTCCGACCGGATCACGCACGATCGAGATTGCATCGCTCACACACAAATCGGGCGGCGACATCGCGGTCGATCCGCTCTCCGGCCAAGCCCAACAGGCCTACTTTGAGGTCGTGATCACACTCACCACGGATGCCGGCCGGCCGCCGCCGCACGGCGTTTCGGGCCGCGTACGCTTTCCGACGCGCGGCGACACGCTCGGCCTGAGCGCCTATCGCGCCCTGCGGCGCTTCATCGACCGTCTGGCCCAAGCCTAATTCGCGGCCGAAACGTCCCAACCGAGCCGCGCACTGAGTGAGCGGGGAATACCAAGCGGCGCAATAAGTCGAGGGCGACGGCCCCGTCCGCGGTTACTGACCCGAGAAAGCTTCGATCAGGAACTGCCACAACCCGTGCCGGTTTCCCCCGGCAAATCCGTATTTCCCTTGGAGCAATGCGGCCCGCAAGCGATAATCCCGGCATCATGACGGTCACCGCCGAGCTGCCGGTCGAGCGCTTCAACATGCTCTGCATCCGTTGCGACCGGACGATGCTGGGGCGGCCGGAGTGGTCCGGTCGCGAAGTGCAATGTCCCTATTGCTCCAGCGTGTTGATCGTGCCGGATCCGCCGCTGCCGGGTCACGTCGCACGGGCCATCGCTCCGGGCCTATCGCCGCGCGAGATTTTCTATTTCGGGTGCGCGCGCTGCGGGACGTTGCTTGAAGGGCACACCGGCATGTGCGGGCACGCGGGGCATTGCCCGGCCTGCGCGGCGCGGCTGGAAATTCCTTACGTGGACGATCGCGGACAGCCGCTGGCGGCGACGATCTTGGAAGGCGACGTCGAACTGCCCGCGCCGGTGCACGCGTACGCGGCCAGCGGCGAGCAGGCTCCGCGGCTGATACGCGCCGAGACGGGCGAGACGATCATCGAGTGCCCGCGTTGCCGCGTGCTGAATTCGATCGAAGCCGACGCGTGCGTGAACTGCGGCGCGCCATTTACTTCCGAAGGCACGGTGACAACCGATCGCATCGCGCGCGACAGCCTTTCCACCGCAGCCCTGGCGGCCGGGATCATCTCGATCCCCCTGATGGCGGTGTTTGTCCCCGGCGTCATCGCCGTGGCGTGTTGGCTCGGCGCCGTGTGGAAGGCGGAAGGGCGTGCTACGCCGGTCGTCGGCCGGGTGGGCGCGGCGCTTGGCGCGCTATCCATTCTCGGCGGAGGGGCGGTCTGGCTGATCAAGTGGTAGGCGCTGAGCGCATCGCCGAAAGTCAACCTCCCGCCGATTTCGCGGGATAACCCAAGGCCTTCAATGCCATGACGATTTTTTCGCGATGATCGCCTTGCAGCTCGATCTCACCGTCTGATACCGAACCGCCGGTTCCGAGTTCTTGTTTGAAGCGCTTCAACAGTGCGGGCAAGTCCGTCGCGGAGGCATTCAGCCCGGCGATGATCGTGACCACTCGCCCGCCGCCGCGCTTCTCGCGTCGCACGCGCGCCGCTTGTTGAGACGGCGGGCAGTGCGCGCCGGACGCATCACGCGGACAGCGGCACTCCGCCTGCGGCCGGCCGCAACGCTCGCAGGTGACGGGCCGTTCGAAGGGTGTCCCTGCGAAGAGGCCGCTCATGGCTGCTCCGAAGGTTGAGATTGGCTGGTCGGCGGCTTGGGCAATTCCGCGACCGCCGGTCCGAGATGACGCCGCAGCAGTTCGGCGAGCACTTCAGGATCACGCGGCAAGGCGGCGGAATCCTGCTGCTGGGATTTGAGTTCGGCGAGCACGCGCTGCAATGCCTCGGCCATGTGCCGAAACGCGGTCGGAAGCGTGGCCGCGTAGCCATCTCCGGGGTCATACCACCAGCGCCCGTCGCGCCGCAGCAGTTCGCAGCGTTTCAGCGGCAGATTTCCGCTGACGGTGTAACCGACGATCGCCCGGTCGCCCTCGATTCGCTCGGACTTGAGTTCGACGCGCGGACTGAACACATCGAGACTTTCGGCGAGCCGTGAACTGTCGATCCCGCGTCCGGCCGCCTCGCCGATCTCCCTGCGCACCCATGAGCAGAGATCGCCATTTGCGGCCAGGAATTCATCGACGGCCTTCAAAGTGTCGACGACGCCGTTAATTCGCTCGGGCAACACGAAGCGGTCGAGCGCCGAATACTCCTGGCGCTGACGCGCATCGATGAGGATGTGGATGACTTCCGTGGGTGAACGCTCGGGTTCCGCCGCCTGCGGACGCTGCTTCTCGCAACCCGCCGCGACGGAAAGCAACAAAACGCTCGTTACCGAACGAAAATGAGTCGATCGCCAACGGACCGGGAGGGCGCTGCTCCCGCCGCGCCGCGATGAGCGCGGCCATCCACCACGAATGCGGGCGCGCGAATCAACTCGCCCGCGACTCATCCCGCTGCCTGGCTGCAAAGAAACAGCGCCGCCATACGCACCGCCAGCCCATTCGTCACCTGCCGCAGAATGCTGCTGTTCGGCCCGTCGGCCACGTCCGGCGCCAGCTCGATCCCGCGATTCACCGGCCCCGGATGCATGATTAACACATCCGGCTTGCAGCGTGCCAGGCGCTCCGCATCCATGCCGTACAGCCGCACATATTCCCGCATACTGGGTAGGACGGCTGACGAGATGCGCTCCTTCTGAATCCGGAGCATGTTGACGACATCCATCTCCGGCAGCACCGCGTCGAGATCGTGCGTGACGCGCGCCCCGAGTTTTTCGAACGAGCGGCTGCAAAGCGTCGGCGGCCCAACCAGCATCACTTCCGCGCCGAGTTTCAGCAGGCCGTCCATGTCGCTGCGCACGACGCGCGAATGATTGATATCGCCGACGATGGCGACTTTCAGTCCTTCGAAGCGGCCTTTGCGCTCGCGGATGGTGAAAAGATCGAGCAGGCCCTGCGTCGGGTGAGCGTGCTGGCCGTCGCCGGCATTGATGACTGAGCAACTTACGTTTTCCGCGAGCTGATGACACGCGCCGGCGGCCGGGTGGCGCAGGATCATGATATCCACGCCCATCGCTTCGATATTGCGGGCGGTGTCGATCAGCGTTTCGCCTTTCTGCGTGCTCGACATCTTCTCGACAAAGTCGATCACGTCAGCGCTGAGTCGCTGGGCGGCCAGCTCGAAGCTCACGCGCGTGCGCGTGCTGTCCTCGAAGAACATGCACACGACCACGCGGCCGCGCAGGGCGGGAACTTTTTTCACGCTGCGCGTCGAGACTTCCTTGAAGCTCTCGGCCGTGTCGAGGATGTACAGCAATTCCTCGCGGGTCAAATCGCTCAGAGTCAGCAGATGTTTGCGGGTCCAAAGCGGGCGATCGACGGGAGCGGCGGTCATAGCGAGCGTCTCCGCCTTCGGCAGATGCGGTCTTTACCCCAAAATCCACTCATGGAACCATCTCAACTTCGTCCACACGGTCCACTTCCGTCAGCTTGACCTTGATGATGTTGTGCGGCCCGGTTTCCTGCTTCATGCCCACATAGTCGGCCTGGATCGGCAACTCGCGCCAGCCCCGATCGACCAGGACGGCCAGCTTGATTGCGCGGGGCCGGCCGAGATCGACCAGCGCGTCAAGCGCGGCGCGGACCGAGCGCCCGGTGTAGAGCACGTCATCGACGAGAACGAGCCAGGCGCCGGTGACGTCGAATTCGATTTCCGTTCCGCGGAGAACCGCGTTCGGACCGATGGTCGTGAGGTCGTCGCGATAGAGCGTGATGTCGAGCGCGCCGTGCAGAAGTTGCGGCACGCCGGCCTTCTCCAGCAGCGGCATCATGCGCCGGGCCATGAACTCGCCGCGGCGGCGAATGCCGACGATGCCGACCGGACAATCGCGCGGCGCATCGCGCGCGATTTCCGAGGCGAGCCGTTCGATCATCTGGTTCAACTGACGGGCGTCGGCAAGCTTTGGCATGGCGGCAGAATATCACACATCGTGCCATGCGGCAGGCGGGCATCGCGGCGGATTTTCGCGCCGCTGGGTGATCTAGCGCGACGACAGGTCGATCTGCAAATCGGTCGGCGTTTCGCCCGCCGGGAGCGTCAGCCGAAAGTCGGCGCTGCTGCAGTCGACTATGCCGCAGCGGGGCGCGCGTTGTCAGGTGGACCTCGCGGCGCCAAAGCATCCGGCCGGCCGCGTCGCGGGCTTCGACGGCGACAGTGCGGGCCGGTGCGAGGTCGCTCACTACATTTGATTCCACGCGGCCGACGAGCACACGCTGGCCGGCTTCCTCACGCACCGTCGCGCCGCTGAGGCGCGGACCGGCGGAGCCGAGGATTTTCCCGGTAGCCCTCGGCGCGACGGTAATCGTCTGCGCGTTGGCGGCCGATGCGCCGATCAGGCACAGGATTGTTGAGACAGCCATGAGCGACCAGCGGCGCATGAGTTCCTCCCCGGGAGCCGTTTCCCCATCGTAGGTAAGGCGAATCCCGCTCGCGCGGCGGCGCGTGGAAAATGTGGTGTGCGCCGATAATGACCGGCTCCGCTGCGCCGATCGCGACAGCCCTCCGGGCCCTTGCTAATATGCCCGGCTCGCGCGGCCGATAAGGCGTGCGGGTTGTAGTCTGTCCCCGGGGTTTGGCCGAAGCGCGGTACGGCGGGAGTGGCGATGAAATCGAAGCTTGGGCGTGATCTGCTAGCGAAAATTCAGGGCAAATCCGCCATCGTCGGCGTCATGGGTCTGGGATACGTCGGCTTGCCGCTGGTGCGCGAATTCTGCTCCTCCGGTTTCAAAGTCGTCGGCTTCGACGTGGACAAGCGCAAAGTTGACGCCCTGAAGGCCGGCAAGACCTACATCAAACATCTGCCGGCCGACTACTTTCGCGACCTGATCAAGAAGGGGCGCTTCGATCCCACCACCGATATGAGCCGTTTGGGCGAGGCGGACGCGATCCTGATCTGTGTCCCCACGCCGCTCGACAAGATGCGCGACCCCGACCTCTTTTTTGTCGAGGCGACGACGGACGCGATTACGAAGACGCTGCGCAAGGGGCAGCTTGTCGTGCTCGAATCGACGACCTATCCCGGAACGACGCGCGAAGTCTGCCTGCCCCGACTCGAATCGACCAAGCTGAAAGTCGAGCAGGACTTCTTCCTCGCGTTTTCGCCCGAGCGCGAAGATCCCGGCCGCGTGGATATGACAACGCGCCAAATTCCGAAGGTAGTCGGCGGCTTCGGCCCGGACAGCAAGGAATTGGCGGCGGCGCTTTACGGTGCGGTTGTGGAAAAAGTCGTGCCGGTTTCAAGCTGCGAGGTGGCGGAGGCGGCCAAGATCGTCGAAAACGTCTATCGCTGCGTGAACATCGCGCTCGTCAACGAGCTGAAGTTGATCTTCGACCGTATGGGTATTGACGTGTGGGAAGTGATCGACGCCGCGAAGACCAAGCCCTTCGGCTTTCAGGCGTTTTATCCCGGCCCCGGCCTCGGCGGACACTGCATTCCGATCGATCCCTTCTACCTCTCGTGGAAAGCCCGCGAGCACAATATCGCGGCGCGTTTCATCGAGTTGGCCGGCGAGATCAACACCAGCATGCCGGAGCACGTGGTCATGCGCGTGACCGAAGCGCTGAATGACGAAGGCAAGGCGCTGCGCGGCGCGAAGGTGTTGATGCTCGGCTTGGCGTATAAGAAAGATGTTGACGACGTGCGCGAATCGCCGGCCGTCGAACTGATCGAGCTGCTCCAGGAGCGCGGGGCGAAGGTCAGTTATCACGACCCGTTCATTCCCAGCGGCAAGGAAATGCGCGAGCACAACATCACGAACTTGCGCAGCGTCCCACTTACACCCGCCAATCTGAAGGCGGCCGACTGCGTTCTAATCGCGACTGATCACACCGACGTCGATTACGCTCAGGTTTGCAGCAGTGCGCGACTCGTGATCGATACGCGGAACGCGACGGCCAAGGTGAAATCTCCGAAGGCGCGCATCGTCAAGGCGTAAGGGCTCACTTGAGCCGAGTGCCATCGGCGCTAGCTTGACTTCCACGGCCGCGCGCGGGACGAATGCGGCATGGTTTCCACCGTCAATCAAATCCTGTTGTCGCAATTCGAAGCCGCTCTGGCCATGCTGCGCGAGTGCATCGAGAAGTGCCCCGCGGAACAGTGGGACGAGCCGATCGCCAAGTATCCATTTTGGCAGACAGCCTATCACACGCTCTGTTTCGTGGATTGCTATCTCTCCGCAAGCGAGCAGGCGTTCCAGCCGCGCACCGCTCCGCCGGATTGCATGCACCCGGCCGGCATCAAGGAGCTGGCGGACGAGTATCCGAGCCGCCGCTTCGAACAAAGCGAACTGCTGCGCTACGTCCAAATCTGTCTGGAGAAGCTGCGGACCGTATTGACGACTGAGACGGCAGCGGTGCTCGACGGACCGTCGGGATTCTCGCGGCTTCCGTTTTCGCGCGCGGAATTGCACATTTATAACATGCGCCATGTCGCGCATCACACCGGTCAGCTTGGCGCGCTGCTGCGTCGGCACGGAGTCGAGCTCCGCTCCTGGGTGCGGGCGGGTTGGCAGTGACTTGATCCCCGTCCGGTAACCCGTGTTGCTTCGCTGAGTACGCGCACGCGACACGGCTGGTTTATCGACAGTCGCCCTGCCAGATCGGCGGCGCGCGGCTGGCTTCGCCGCACTCCGCTACCATCTTCGCCGCGATGGCGGCAATCACGATCCAAAATGTGATGAAGCAGTTCGGCGACCGCGTGGTCCTCGATGGTGTTTCCATTGAGCTGCAGCCGGGCGAGATCGTCGGCTTGGTTGGCCCAAATGGGGCGGGCAAGACCACGCTCTTTCGCCTGATCGCGGGCCATATGCAGCCCGACTTCGGCACTGTGACACGCGCCCGCGGACTGGCCGTCGGCTACTTGCCGCAGATTCCGGAAGTCGACCTGGAGCGCACGCTGCACGACGAGGTGCTGAGCGCGTTCGAGGACGTGCTGGCGCTCGAGCAGAAGATGCTCGCGCTCTCCGAGCAGATCGCCGAGCATCACGACACGCAGCGCGGCCACGAATTGATGGCCCAATACGACAAAATCACGGCCCAGTTTCAAACGTCCGGCGGCTATGAGTATGAGCAGCGGGTCGGCGAGATTCTCGGCGGCCTCGGCTTCGAGCCGGCGGATTACAAACTGAAGATGAACGTGCTTTCGGGCGGGCAGAAATGTCGTGCCGCGTTGGCGAAATTATTGCTGCGCGACACATCGTATCTGCTCCTCGACGAGCCGACGAACCACCTCGACATCGACGCGGTGCGCTGGCTGGAAAAATTCCTCGCGGGGCACCACGGCGGGGCGGCGATCATCTCGCACGATCGATACCTGCTGGATCGCGTGGCGTCGCGGATTATCGAGGTCGATCAGGCGCGGCTGAAGTCCTACACCGGCAATTACTCCACGTATGCCGAGACGCGGCGCGTCGAGCGCCTCACCCAAGAGCGGCAGTTCGACAAGGACGCTGCCTTCCTCGAGAAAGAACGCGATTTCATCGCGCGTCATCTCGCTGGGCAACGCAGCAACGAGGCCAAAGGGCGCCGCACGCGGCTCGAACGGCGCATGGCGGCCGGCGAATTCGTCACCCAGCGGCCCGGCGAGCGTGCGACCCTCAAGATCTCATTCGACACGGAAGTCGATCCCGGGCGCGTCGTGCTGCGCAGTGATGGCTTGGCGAAAGGATTTGAGCGACGGCCGCTGTTCAGCGATTTGAATCTGATGCTGCAAGCCACGCAGCGGCTTGGAATCACCGGGCCGAACGGCACCGGCAAGAGCACGCTCCTGAAAGTGCTGCTCGGCGAAATGCCCGCCAGCGCCGGCTCGATCGAGCGCGACCCGCGTGCCGCGGTCGGGTACTTCTCGCAGGACGCGTCGGAGCTGGATTCGGGCTCGACCGTCATTGGTGAAATTCGGGCCGTGCGCTCCGGCTGGAGCGAGCAACAGGTACGGACGACTCTCGGCGCGTTTCTTTTCAGCGGCGAAGACGTGTTTAAGCCGATTCGCGTTCTGTCGGGGGGCGAGCGTGCGCGAGTCCGGCTTCTGAAACTGATTCTGGCGCAGCCGAACGTGCTGGTGCTCGACGAGCCGACGAACCACCTCGATATTCCGTCACGCGAGGCGCTCGAAGAAGCGCTCGACGACTTTCCCGGCGCGATCTTGGCCGTCAGTCACGATCGGTACTTTCTCGATCGGATTGTCGATCGGCTGCTCGTGATTCGGCCGGAAGGACATCGGCACTTTCTCGGCAACTACACCGCCTACGTCGAGTCCCTGGAGCGTGAGCAGTCGGCGGCGGCAACGGCGCGCGAGGCGGCGCAGGAGGCAGATAAGGCCAAGCGGTCCGCATCCCAGGGAAGCGGCGCCGCGAAGGCGCGCCCGAGCGGCGGAAAAAAGCAGCGCTCGCCGCTGGATCGCATGACGGTCGAGGAACTCGAAAAACGGATCGCCGAGCGCGAAGCGAAGATCGACGAGTTGAATCACCGCTTTGCCGATCCGCAGACGTATCGCGATCCGGAACTCGCGGGCCGGCTACAGGCTGAATTAACGCTCGTGCGCGCGGAGCTCGACGAAGCAATGGAGGCCTGGAGCCGGCAAGTTACCTGACCGGCTCCTGCTCAGCGCGCGCCAAGCGCGGCGTGCTAGGAGCTCAGATCGAACGCGCCGGCGTTGAAGAGCATCTCCAGCGAATCCGGAACCGTCAGATCGTTCGGATTGTTGACCGCCTGCTGCACGTCAGAGATCGAGTCGACCTGATTCGCGACAAGAAACTCGGAGATCGCGGTCGCCTCTTCGTCCGACAGGACAAAACCCGCAAGACGGGGATCGTTAATCACGTCGACGGCCGTATCCGAGAGAACCTGCAATTCGTCCGGCGTCAGCGAACTGATGCTACTTCCCGCGACCTTTGCGCCGGCCGATATCAGCGAGCCGCCGCCTTGATTGGTCAGGCGCGCATCCGGGCAGCCGGTGAGCAGGGACAGAGCCGCGAGCAGGGCAGTGGAAAGCGACAGGTATTTGAGCGTGCGCATCGAAGTCTCCTTCGGTCCGAGTGGTCTACACACTTTTTTTCGCCGCAAGACGCTCGATCTGGAATGCTCAATCCGGCTAGAGATTCGAGAGCACATCGCTCGGATTGAAATCCACGAACGTGTCGCGCAAATTCTGCTGGTCGACGCCGCTGGGAAGCTCAAGCGACGTATTGTCCAGAAAATCTCGCAGCATATCCATCGACCCGATGCCGTTCGCGCCGAAAAGAGTCGCGATCCGCTGGGCTTCGGCGTCGGAGTAGGTCGTCACGTTGGTTGCGTCGCCATACGCCTGAATCTCGTCCGGCGTAAGCATGTTCAGTTCGTCACCGACCACCTTCCCGTAGGCCGACTGCAGATCGCCGCCGTACTGGTTTCCGAGGCGAACGCTGTTCAGCAGGCCGTTGATGGTCGTTTCGTCGAAGCCGAGGGCCGCGAGCGCGTCGCGCTGTTCCTGCGGCGTCAGACGCGAATCGTTGCGAATGCGATCGACGTGAGTGATGTCCGTGCCGACCGACGTAGGGGGGTTCTGCAGCCCGCAGCCGCTCAGACCCAGCGAAATCGCGATGACCGGCAGCGTGCGGGAACGGGGACGTCGCATA
>JBGAJB010000108.1:0-11349 GCA_044225155.1 Phycisphaerae bacterium
CGGCGCGGCCAGGCCGAGAAGCAGCGTTTGACGCGAGAGTCGCGCGCGATCGTCGGGCAGCGGCTCAACATTACGGCGAAGTTCTCGCAAGCGATTGAGACGGCGTTTGGCCGGCACTGCGCGCAGAAATGTCTTTTCATTCGACGAGGCTTGATCGATCTGCTTGGTCGCTACCAGTTTCAGCGACTCCGGATTCGACGCGCACACGGCGCGCTCGGCGAGCGCGGTCCGGGCTTTTTCGGAGAGGCGATCCAGTTCGCCGCTGATCGTCCGCTTCGCGATCGTTGCGGCCGCGTCGATGACTTCGCGCGCGGCGGAATCCGTCGGCGGCGCGTCGGCTTTGACGCGTTCGTCCAGTTGGTGGAGTGTCGCAGCGTCGAACCGCAGATACCAGGCCGCGGAGCAGCGCCGCACCGACGCGTCGCGCACGCCCTCCTGAGCGGCGTAGTAGTCGATCGCGTGCCCGAAATCGTGCGGCGCGCAACCCGACATCAGCAACACGACGACGCCCAAGATTGGCAACGCGACCTTCTGCATCACTTTCCTCGCTGCGCCTTCAACGCGTCGGCCAGTATCGCCAGAAAACAGTCAATCTGCGCGGCCGAGATTGTGAGCGGCGGCAGCAACGTCAGCACGTTTCGCGCCACTCCGGTCTTGCCGCAAAGAACGCCGCGATCCTTCAGTTCTTCCAACAGATCGTCCATCCGCCCGGCCGACGCGGCACCCGACTGATCGACCACGTCAACGGCGACCATCAGCCCCCTGCCGCGCGGCTGGGTTAGTTCCCCGTGCTTCTCCGCGAGGACTTCGAGCCCTCGCAACAATTGCGCACCGCGCTCGCGACTCTTGCCCGCGAGGTCATTGCGTTCGTGAAAGTCGATCGTGGCGACGGCCGTGGCCGCCCCAACCGGATTCCCACCGAAGGTCGATGCGCCCGGCCGCGTGTAAGACGCGGCAATCTTGTCGGTCGTGGCAAAGGCCGCGATTGGGTAGCCGTTGGCCAGCGCTTTGGCGGTCGTCAGGATGTCGGGCGTTACGTTCCAATGCTCGCACGCCCACCAGCGTCCCGTGCGATTCATGCCGGTCTGCACTTCGTCGAAAATCAGCAGGATGCCGTGTTGATCGCAAAGCCCCCGCACGCGCGGCCAATACTCGGCCGGCGGAATGGTGATGCCGCCGTTTCCCGCGATTGGCTCGGCGATGATCGCGGCGACGCGCTGCGGCCCGATCTCACCCAGCAAACGCTCCAGCTCCGGCAACGCATGCGGCGCGTCGGCCGAAGGAGCGAGGTGCATCGCGGAGAGCGGAAATGGATCGGTGCGCCACATTTCCAGACCGGTAGCACTCATCGCGGCCTTCGTACGTCCGTGCAATCCGCTGCGCAGCGCGACGAATTCGCTACGGCCCGTGTGCAGCGCCGCCAGCAGCAGCGCCCCCTCATTCGCCTCCGAGCCGCTCGTGCAAAAGAAGCTGCGCCGCAGATCGCCCGGGAGAATCCGCGCCAGGCGTTCCGCGAGTCGCACAACCGGCTCTGATAGGTAGATGCTCGTCGTGTGATCCAGGCGCTGCATCTGCGCGATCGTCGCGGCCTGAATCTCGGCGTTGCAGTGCCCCGCGTTCACGACTGTCACACCGCTGTACATGTCGAGATAGCGGCGGCCACTCGCGTCGATCAGCTCACAACCTTCCGCCGCGACGATCAGCGGCGGCTGGCGATAGAAGTGATAGACGCAGGGCAGCAGATATTCGCGTTTGAGGCGCAGCACTTCCGCCAGCGCGGACTCGGCGTGTGCGGCAGCTTCAGGCGTCGATGACAGCATAGTCGTCTATTCGCGGGCCGATTCCGAGTTCGGCGATGCGATCAAACATCACGGGCAGCGCGGCCCGCACGTCGGCGGCGAGTCCGGCCGTGTCTTCGTTGCTGAACATCGCAATGTGCTGCTCCGCGCAGCCGCGCCCGAAGCGGCGGGCAAAAGCGAACGCCTCGTCAAAGTTACCCTGTGCCCAGCGCAGCGCCGCGACGCAGGTTTGGGCGACGGCCCGCGCTGTCTCGCGTCCCAGCCGCCGGCTCACGACATTCAGCCCGACCGGCAGCGGCAGCCCGGTGTCGCTGCACCATGCCGCGCCGAGATCGCAAACGCGCGTCAACCCGAATCGCGGAAAATGCAGCAGTTCCTCGTGAATCATGACGCCCGCGTCGATCTCGTCGGCCGCGATCGCCTCGGCGATTCGATCATAGCGCATCTCGACCAGTGTCGCGCCGGGGCAATACATCATCGCGAGCGCCCCGCCCGTGGTCGGCATACCGCCGACGCCGATGCGCCGGCCGCGCAGCTCCGCCAGCGCGGCATAGCGCCGCGAGGCGAGCACCGGGCCGTAGCCGCGCCCAATGCTGTTGCCGACGGAGAGAATCCAAAATCGGTCGGCCACGACTGGAAAGAACGCGGAGGAGATGCCGACCACTTCGACAGCGTCGGCGGCCGCCAGCCGGTTCAAGGCGATGATGTGATCGCGCTGGAACCGCGCTTCGAAGCCGGGCAAGGTCACGCGCCCATGCTCCCACGCGTAGTAGTTGAAGGCGTCATCGCTGTCAGGCGTGTAGGCCACGCGCAGAACGCCCTGCCCGGCGAGGCCCGCCGCGGAACGCTGAGCAATTGCCCGGGCTGCATCGTCACACATACGACTAGTAGAGCCCCCCTGCCGGCGACGGCGTATCTGTGCGCGGCCCGACGCCGCGCACGCCCGGCAAGACGAAGCCGCATGGGGCATCCGCCGGCGGCGTGACGATTTCCCCCTCATCGCGTTCGACGACGCGAATCAGCAGCATGGTCTCATCCAGCCGCGTGAAGCAGAGCGGAACCCGATGCCCATCGTCCGAGCGGCGCGGAGCCGGCTGAAAAACTAGGCGCTCGCCAAACGGGAAATAGGTCGGCGTGCGCCCGGAAGTCACATCAAGTTCGAGGCAACAGCCGAAAAGCGTGTTGCCGTAACCCGACAGATGCACGGCGCCCGGAAACCAGCGTTGCTGAAACTCGTGCAACTCGTCCGCGGCCAGATGCGCCCCGCCGTAGTGCACGCCCCGAATCGCTGCTCGCTGATTCTCCGACATGTTCGGCGCGAGCGCCGAAAGCAAACGCGGCGTGGTGAAGATGACCTCCACCGGCTGCGATTGCAGGACTTCGAGCGCCTGAGCGACGACGTGCTCCACATAACGCCGCTGACCGAAGCTGCCGTCGGGCAGCTTGCGCGCCCAGCGCGGATCGAAATCAACCGCCAGCACGTCCGAGCCGCCGAGTGCGCGCGACAGTTGCGCGGCCGCGCGGCCGATGATGTGCGGGCCTGACGGTCCCGCATAAAGCCAAGTCGCGCCGCGCGGAAAACCGACGTGCTTCGCAGCGGCGAGAAATGGCTCGACAAATGCGGCGTGGAATTCCGCTTGGTCGTAAGCCGTCCAAGCTGGATTGCCGGTCGCACCGCCGGTCTGCGCGATAATCCATTCGCTTTGGCGATCATGCAGACTGCGGGGTATGAAGTCACGCAACGGACGCCCGACGAGATCAGCCGGCCGCATCGAGCCGATGCGATCCAGATCAGCCAGCGAGCGAATCTCGCGGCGCGGATCGAAGTCAAGCGCACGGGCCCGGTCCAACCAGTATTTCGCGCCACCTTGCGGATCGAAATGTCGCTCGATCACGCGCCGCAAGCGCGCGTTAACACGGTCCTCGGTCGAACTGGACGACGGCGGCGCGGCTCCGCATACTTCTAGCACGGTGCCGCTCCCGCGTATTCACCCACGCGCGTCGCGTGTAGCCGCACGAACTCTGCGGCGCGTCGCGCCGGCTGCACCTCGCTGCCGCGAAAAAAGTGATTCCCCACTGGAAAGCACGCGTGAGAGACAGCCCGCGGCGCGCACGCAACCCACTCCTGCACCCGCGCGGAGGGGGTGGCGAAGTCATCCGCGCTGTTGATCACGAGCAGCGGCGGGAACTCGGCGTCGTTGATGGGCCAAGTGAATGCGTGCCGCGCGAGTGTCGGTGACAATACGGCCACGGCCGCGACGATCTCCGCGCGCTCCCCTGCCAGCTCCCAGATCGCTTTCGCGCCGAAGCTGTAACCCACCAGCGCGACCGGATGCACACCGAGCCTCAAGACGTATTCAAAGGCGCAGCGGCAATCTGCGACGCGCTCGGGATCCTCCGGCGCGTGGCCGGTTGCCCAAAATTGTGACATCGATGCGGCGACGTCGATCGGCGGTCCCTCGCTCCGTCCCGTGCCGCCGTAGTCGAAACGCAACACCGCACCGCCGACGGCCGTCAATTCATCCGCGAGCGCCGCAAGCAGCGAGTTGTTCATCGTGCCGCCCATGTAGGGATGCGGCCCGGCGAGTAGCGCGGCGAATTGCGGCTCCCGGTCAGCGGGATAGGCCAGCTCTCCGCCGAGAACACCCCGCGCGCCGGGAAAGGACACGAATTCGCGAATCGACTCGCTCATGCGTGTTCCATATAACCGCTCAGCCGACTGCGATCGCAAGGAAATTCCCTAGTGAACTCGCCCAAAATCACCGACATCTTCAGGGCGCGCTCGACGTCGCCGAAAACATCCGCCTGTCCACCTAGAAACAGCTCTTCGCCTTCGGTTCGCCCGCCGATCGCGCGCCAGAAGCCCTCGGCCGTGGTGCGGTAGCCGAAATCCTCGGCCTCATCCGCGCCATGCCCGAGGCGGATGAGCCGGCCGCCGTCAAAACGGCAAAGCCACTGTCCCTCGCCGACGATGAAGCGCACCGTCGCACGCACCGGCTTCACCCGCGCGACCGTCGAGTCCGGCAGATGCGCCGGCAAAAAACGCTCGAAATACGCGGCGCCGAAGCGCTCGATCCCGTTCCCGTCGCTCGTCCGGCTCGCGCGGCCCCAACGCTGCGACTGCGCCCAACGCACACAGCGCTCCGCGTACGCATCATCAAGTGTCGGACAATGGATTCCCGCCGGCGCGAGCGCCGCCTGTGCGCGCGACGAATCGAACTTGGGCGCGTCCGCGAAGTAGGCCGTCAGCGAGTTCAATGCTCCAAAGAAAACCTGCTCGTACGAACTCTGCGCTGACGCCGGGATTGGCAGCGATCCAACGAACTGCCCACCTCGCACGTCGAAAATCTCTTCCAGCCATGATTTGATTTGGCCGTTCGTCGGCGGCGCTGGATGGGTCAGGTGATAAACGCCGCTAGCGCTTTGATCGCTCGCCAACCACGCAATCGCGCGCCCAACAAAGTCCACGGGCACCAGCGAATTCTCACGCTCGGCTTCGCCCGGCATGCGCAGCCGCACGCTGTGTCGCTCGGCCGGCGCAGCGTCCTCCAAGCTCCGCGAAAGCTGCTCGATGGCCCGCGCCACGGGATAAAAGCCCCGGAAGCCCGTTGCCCGACCGCTCGTGTATTCGCCCGCGACAATGGACGGCCGCACGATCAACAGTCTGCGCGGCCCGTGACTCGCCCAACTCGCCGCCAGCTGCTCGGCTTCCCACTTGCTGCGCTCGTAGTCGTTGTGAAATTGTGGCGCAACGCGTTCCAGACGCTCCGCGACGCGCTCCGTCGTCGCGCCGCACACATAGGCCGTGCTGACCAGCGTGAAATCCGCGATTCCCTGCTCATCCGCCCACGCCAGCAACCGTCGCGTCCCCGCTACGTTGGTTCGCTGCGGCTCGTCATTGGCCGCGTGAAATTGCGTGCTGGCCGCGACGTGGATGATCTGGTCGACCGGGTGATCGAGCTTCGCCGGAAGCCCATCGGGCCATTCGCCGACCGCAAAACTCAGCTGGGACAATTCGCCGCTCGAAACGCCGGCCCCGCGCAGCAGTCCCTTCAGCTTCTGCGGTCCACCATCCGTATCGCGCACCAATGCGACGCAGGACTTGCCGAGCCGCAAGAGGGACGCGACGACATAGTGACCCACGAAGCCCGTGGCTCCGGTGACGAACGACGATGCGGGTCGCGTCATGAAGCCTCAGGTTCCTTTCGCGCCGTCCGCGGGCGGCACGTACATATCGAGACTTTGCAGGTAGGTGATCGCCAACCAGATTTGCTCGCGCGAGAGCGTCTGGCCGAACGGCGGCATGGCCGTCGACGGTCCGGTCGGATAGTGAACGACGTCGCCGTGACCATCGCGAATCTTCTGGTACCAGCTTCGCGGAGCGCCGCCGTGCAGCGTCGCCGCGAAGCGATGGTCGAAGGAATGAAAGTCCTTGCAGGGATGGCCGGGGAGCACGTCCTGGCCGCGCCCATCGACGTTTTCGCCGTGACAGCGGGCGCAGTGGGTCGCGAAGATCACGGCCCCCATGCTGACGGCCTCACGATCGCGGTTCGCGTTGAACGGATTGCTCGTCATGCTCTGCGCCGCGTCGCGCCGCGCGGCTTCGTCGGGGGTGATGCCCCGCTCCGCGGCGCGCCACCGCAGAAACGCGTCTTTGGGATTCGCGGGATCGGCGCTGAGGGCGCGCGCATAAGCGTCTCGATCGACCGGACGGATCGCCCGCGAGAGCGCCGGCGGGCCCGCACACCCGGCGAACCAGACGGCGCCGGCCGCAACGATCGCCGAAGCCCGGCGAGGAATCGCATGCGGCTGCGCCGTTTTACGCGCCGCACATCCTGATCGAGACGGCTGGGACTGCATCATTCTGTTGCGCATGCGGAGTATGATATGGATGAACGCAAAGTTAGCCGCGGAATTGCTTGATTGTAATTTGCCTATTCGCACTTCGAGTGATCCACTGGACTTCGTCGCCGGGCCGGAGTATCGAAGTTGAGCCTGGAAATGCTCATCGCCTACCTCCTGCACTGGACGGTGATTGCCGGATGGGCGAGCTGCCATTGGGCGATCAATCAGACGCAGCGCCGCGCCTGCCGGCCGATCTCCCCGAAATCCGACGCGCCGAACGTGGCGGTAAAGGTCGTCATTCCGGCCCGCAATGAGTCGCTGAATCTGGATGAGTGCGTCGAGCGCGTCCTCGCGCAGCGCGGCGTCCAGCTTTCGATCACGATTGTGAATGACCGCTCCACCGACGACACCGTCCAAATCGCTCGCCGCCTGAGCGAGCGGGATGCCCGCTGCCGGGCGATCGACATCGAAGCACTACCGGCCGGCTGGATGGGGAAATCGCACGCATGCTGGGTGGGATCGCAGGCCGGTACGGAAGAGTGGCTGCTCTTTCTCGATTGCGATGTCCGCCTCGGACCCGATGCCGTCGCCTCGGCCGTGCACTGCGCCAACCAGCGGCAACTCGACCTCTTCAGCCTGTGGCCGCGTGATGCGAGCGTGGGTTTCTGGGAACGCCTGCTCATCCCGCTCTGCGGCGCGATGATCGTGATCTGGTACGGCCACGCCGCCCATCGCTCGAACCAAGCTGGCGCAGCCTTCGCCAACGGCCAGTTTCTGCTGATGCGTCGCGCCGCGTATGACCACGTCGGCGGGCATCAGCGCGTGCATGCCGCATTAATCGAAGACATCCCGCTCGCGCGCGCGACCGCGCAAGACGGTTATGCGGTAGGCTCGGCGCTAGGAGTTGAACTCGCGTCCGTGCGCATGTATCGCGGCCTGCGGGAGGTCGTGCGCGGCTGGCGTCGTATCTATGTCGGGGTTCTTTCGCCGGGGCAAATGCTGGGCTGCAGCGGCTCGCTGCTCATCGGCTCCCTATTGCCCTACGCGCTCATTCTCAACATTCTGATTCGCACGGGGCGCGTTGGTGCAATCAGCGCGGATTGGCCGTGGCTCGCAAGCGGCGCCGCACACCTGGCTGTGCTCATGAGCGTCAGCGTGCCTTCTTCGGCCTCGCCCGATGCCGCCTGCGCTACCTTTGGCTCTACCCGGCGTCGGTGATCGGCGTGCTGGCAATTCTTTTCTCCCGCGCTGCTGGCGCGTATTCGCGGCGGCTCGATTGCCTGGCGACACGACTTACCTCGTGAACTCAGGCGCTCGCATCGCCCCGGAGTGATCTTCTCCGGCCGAGCAAGAATTTGTCCGATCTGCCAAGCGCGAATTGTTCGGATGCCGGGTCTGTCGAAATCGCGCCCGATAGGATTCGAACCTACGACCTGCGGTTTAGGAAACCGCTGCTCTGTCCAGCTGAGCTACGGGCGCACGCCGGCGCACATGCTATCGAATTCCCCGAAGAGCTCATGTTTTTCCGCAAACTATTCGCAGTCCATTCAGGGTCGCTCTCGACGTTCCGGCGTCCATCGGGCTGGCGCTTGTTGAGAGTAATACCCCGCCAGCGGGGGCGGCGATTGGCGCGGCCGCCCCCGAGGCTATCTCGCGGGAAAATGTCATTCCTACGGGCACGGCAGTCCGAATGCGGAGAGAATGATTCCGAGGTCGGAGAGATCCACGCAACCGCTGTTGTTGAGATCTGCCCGCGAATCATAACCTGGGCTTCCCTCGCAGCGGTTGTAGTTCGACAGTACGATCCCGAGGTCACTGAGATCGACATCCTGATCCTGGTCCGCGTCGCCCAGGCAGACTGCCCCCACCACGGTGATGGAGATGCCTCGCTCGGTCGATCCCGCGCCGTTCGCAGTATTCGTGACGGCGAGCGTCGGCGTGTAGGTTCCAGCCGCCAAAAGATTTGTGGCAGCGTTGGTCGATACCGTCACGCTGGTCGAGCCGCCCACGGCGAGCGTGCCGCCGGCCGGACTCACGGTCACATAGTCGACCCCGGCGTCCGCGCTCCAAGTCAAGCTGGCGTTACCGCTATTCGTGAGCGTATATGTCGTGCTGCCCGGCGTGAACGGCCCTCCGACATTGCCGGTGGTCACGAAATCCGTTTCCGGAGTTACGGAAAGATCCCCGTACAGCGCAGCAAGGCTTAGCGCCTCAATAGGGTTGAGCGTGCCAAAGCCGGCTGCGTCCACCAGAAACAGCTTGGTAATCGTAGTAGCCCCGAGTATGTCATCCAGGTTATCAAGGTCAAGCAGAATCACATCCGTCGCATTCACGCCCGGAACATCGACCGTATCGATATCCTCGCCTTCCAGCCCACCGGTATAACTCAGAAATACAAACTGCCCCGGCAACACCGTGGCACCCGGACGAGTTTGGCCGACTTGAACCACGATGCCAAAATCATCGGCGTCGCCGCTTTCGATCCCGGTAGACGTCGCATTGGTATCCAGCAGCGCCAGCTCAAATGTTCTCGCCGTGGTGACGTTCGAGAGTCCGCTGCGGAGGTTGGCGACCTCGCCGACATCCGACGCGAAAAACAGATTCTCAGTGGCGGAAAACGTGCCGTTCTTGGTAAATGTCTCCGGAATCGGAATCTCGATCGCTTTCACCGCGGTTTGCGTTGCATTCAAACTGCCGTCGTACGTTGTGCTGCCGCTGAGTCGCTTGGCGCAATTGCGCACTTTGGTCGCCAGGTCGGCCGTACCGGCCGGTGACGTCGCATTAATGTACTCCGAAGTCAACACCGGGAATGAAAGCTGCCAGCCGCTCGTCAGCGCGAAGTCCGTCAGATCCGTATTCGCGCTGAGAAGAGCGGGAAGATGTCCCTGGGCATCGCGACACTCGCGCCCCGCGTGCGCCGTCGCGAATGTGCCGAGGCTGCTAGAGAGAAACGAATTCCCTGGCGTGTCGCCCAGCCCCTGCACCGCCAGGAACACGGTTGCTTCAAACGCCTGTCCGGCCGCATTCTGGCCGCGCGTCGGTTTCAAGACCGTCGCGGCGATCTGGGAATTGCCGCTCGGCGTCAGCACCGCGGGATCGCCCGCGTGCGCGTTTGTGGCCACGAAGCTAAGAGACGCGGACGCGACGGCGCCATTCAAGGCGGTCAGCGGCGAAGTCACGGCCACCTCCGGAAGCGCAAAAGCCTGTCCGGCAACGCCCGCAGCGCTGACGGAGGCGGCGAAGGTTGCGGCTGCCGCATTGCTCGTGAGTCCCGGGGTGACTGAAACGTTGATCGGGAAGTTTCCTCCGCTGTTCGCGGCGATCATGCCGGGGCGCCCCGTCGTGCCGGCAAGCACGTTGACGGTGTGCCGCGCCGGCTGCGCAACACTGAGCTTGGGTGCGTTGGTGCTGAAGACCACTGCGCCCGGGGTCGGATAGAACGGGCCATTCTGACTCTCCGCGACGTATGCCGCATCGGCATCCGCAGCCGGATCCTCGTTTCCCGCCACTCCGTCTTCCGTGGTCTTGCGCACATCGACGAAGCGGCGCATGTAGCCATCGCCGCCGGCTTCCGGAACCTGCGCACACCAAACACTGAAGACACCGCCGGCCGGAAGAATGTCCTCCAGGTCGATATCCAACCCGGTCGGATGGGCGTAAGGCTGGGCTCCGGCGGAAAAGTTGCTGTCGTCGTTCCCGCCAAACCCGTCCAACAAACAGGAGCGGCCGAGAACGCTCCCGCTCGCGAGCGCGGCGTCCGAGGGACCTTGCTCAGGGTGCAGGGCATCCGCCAGTTGGACGTAGCCCGGATCGTCGCGATTGACCAGCAGATAGACATTGGAGCCGTTGCTGAAGATGCCGTCCACATTTTCATTCGGGACATCGATCACAGACTCCGCCAGCGGCGTCACGAAATTCGTGGTGCCGCCGAACTGATTGCCGTTAAACACCACAACCGACACGCCGGCCGGAGGCGACGTAATCGTGCCGTTGATCAGTGCTTTTCGTGAGGCGGGAGAGCCGTCGAGGTCGGTCGGCGGGTTAGCCGAGTTGTAGTTCGCCCAGCAGAGAACGACGATGCCGTTCGACGGCCGCGCAATTGCTCCGGGCGTTGTGCCGTTGGACGTGTCCAGGTCGAACGGTTTCAGATCGATGCGCTGATTGACCTGGCCGCGCAGGGAATTGTTCGAATCGCCCTCAATTTCGTAGAGCGTGAGCTTGAGGCTGTCCTTGTTGAGACCCACACGCAACTGCGCAGACGTCGGCAAGTAGAGTTCGACGAACTCCTGGTTATTGTTGCCATTATCCCGATTCGACGGGCCGTCGCTTCCGGTTGGGTTGTTGAAAACCTCGGTAATGATCGGGTGATCGGGCACTTGGGCCGCAGCCCCCCGAGAGAGAAATCCCAGTGCGGTCCCAATGGCTACTCTCACGATTGCTCGAAACATCCTTCGCTTCCTTATCTGGTAGTGGATCACACAATAGAAATTCGAACTTGTCTGCCCTGATCACGGCGGAGTGTCATCCGCGCCGGTCCCGGAAAAAAACCGGTTGGTCGCCTCCAATCCGAACTCAACCACCCGTCCATCGCCCGCAACGCCGTATCCGATCGACGGCAGCGTGGTCGCCTTGGCATGCCCATCGCCAAACAGCGTGTCGCACTTGCCAGAGTGCCGTGGGTCGGGCGCGCTCCGTCGCGAACCTT
>JBGAJB010000109.1:0-7963 GCA_044225155.1 Phycisphaerae bacterium
GCCACAAATAGCCTTCATGCGCCGCAAGTCCCCAACTGGAAATCGCCCCCAGGATCAGCGCTCGCGCCCATTGCACGCTTCGCGACCTTCCGTCGGTCCGCGCCAGCGCCGCGAAAACGGTGATGACGGCCAGCGCGATTCCCGGAGGACGCACGGCCGCGGCGAAACCGCTCAGTACCGCCGCGGCAACGAAGTGTCTCTTCGAGAGCAGCAACAAGACGCCTGCGACACAGCAAGCGAGCAAACTGTCCGCGTAACCGACTGAAAGAAACAGCGCCGGCGGATAGCACGCCCACAGCGCGACCGTCATCCATCCCGCGCGCTCTCCCCAATGTCGCCTCGTCCACGCGAAGAGCAGCAGCGCCGCAAGAAACCCAAACAAGTTGGCCGTAACCACCAGCGCCCACTGAGGTCCGACAAACCTGCTCAACGGCCATGCGACGAGCGGATAGCCGGGAAAAAACGCCGTCGTGTCGTTGATCTGATCCGGATAACCGACAGTGAGGATTCCGTAGTAGTGCCCGGAGTCCCAGCGCAGCAGCGGAATCTCAGACCACCAATCGGGCCCGCTGCGATCGCGATGTTGCGGCGCCAGCCACGCGACCGCAACCACCACGATTCTCGTCAACGCATAGATGCCGCCCGCGAGAAATAATGGGCGCCACTTGGCCGGCGGCGAAGCGCCCGGGGTCTCGATCGCTTTCGCGTCGACAACGTGTGAACCCAGATTCGTCGCCAATCCCAATCCTCTGCAAGCTCGCGCAGCGCATCATCGTCGATGCTCACGCGGGCCGCGAGTCGCCGCGTGATTCCGCTGCTTGACGCGCGTGCCGAGTGATTGAAGAGAAGAAACAAAAAACCACGCGGAAAAATACTCCGTTGCTCGTATCAACCGCTACGCAATTTGCTCATTTCTTCTGTCGGCGTCGACGAAAAAGACGCCGTGAAAAACTTGGGCGACGGATGTTCCGTCCCCGAACGCAATCTCTTTGTGTCTAGCGGGAGAATCACGATGAATCGTTCGCTTCTGTTGTCGGCTTCGAGCCTGCTCTGCCTGCTCGCCGTCGCGCTGACTGGGCCGCGCGCCTCGGCCGCCGCCGACACGCGCCTCGAAGCGCGCCTGACCGCCACCTCCGCCGATCCGCTGGCCTCCGGCAAGACGACCTGGCGCGACCAGCGCGGCCGCCTGCGCTTCAGCACCGAAGTCGAGGACGTGACCGCGGCCGCGGGCACGGCGCTCGACGTCGAGATCGTCGGCATGGGCGTCATCGGCCAGGTCACGGTCGATGCCCTGGGCTTCGGCGATCTGAATCTGCGCGGCGCGTCGGTTCCGGCGCTGGTGGCCGGCGATGTCATCCACGTCCTGAATGACGGCGTCGTGATTCTCGAAGGCACCCTGGCGCCGCGCTAATCCGCGGACGCCCAGTTCGACTTTTTCGCGCGCCGCCCGCTCCCCGCCGGGCGGCGGCGTTGTTTTCTAAGCCTGTCTCGCGCTCGATCCCATCCTCGCGCCGGCACCTGTAAACTCTGTGCGTGAGCCACGAAGAAGAGGAAATTCTCGACCCGGCGCCCAGCGTCGACGACGACGCCGGCGAACGCGTGCGCTTTCGCATGCGACGAAAACTGCCGGGCAGGCGGCTCGATAAGTATCTGCAAGGCCGCTTTCCGCACCTCTCGCGCGCGTCGATTCAGCGCCTGATCAAGCAAGGCAGCGTCACGGTCAATGCCCATGCCACCAAGGCCAGTTACGAAATGTGTGCCGGCGACATCATCGAGTTGCTCGTACCGCCCCGCCGGCCGCTGGAGATCGTGGCCGAGGATATTCCGATCGACGTGCTCTATGAGGATGAGCACCTCATCGCGATCAACAAGCAGGCCGGCATCGTCTGTCACCCGGCCCACTCCGAGCAGACCGGCACGCTCGTCAACGCGCTCGCGTTTTACGGCGAGCAGCTCAGCGCGGGCAGCGACCCCTTTCGTCCCGGGATCATCCATCGCCTCGACAAGAACACAACCGGCGTGATGTTGATCGCCAAGAGCGACGAGGCGCATTGGCGGCTGGCGCTGCAATTCGAGCATCGCACGGTGCAAAAAATCTACATCGCGGTTGCTCACGGCGAATTGCACTACGACAGCGACACGATCGACGCCCCGATCGGTGTGCACCCCATCGTGCGCGAAAAATTCGCCGTGATGATCCTCGAGAATAAGATCGATGTCGGCAAACCGGCCGTTACACGCTACGAAGTGGCCGAGCGCTTCCGCGACTACACGCTCGTGAAACTCTTTCCGAAGACGGGACGCACGCATCAGCTCCGCGTGCATCTGTCACACATCGGCCATCCGATCGCCGGTGACAGCATGTATGGCGGGCGCTATCCCTCGGAATTATCGATCACCGGCGCAGGCTCCAACGAACCGCTGTTCCGCTATCAGGCGCTGCACGCCTGGAAAATCGGCTTCCGCCACCCGATCACCGAGCAGCGGATGGAGATCGAAGCGCCGTTTCGTGAGAACATGCAGCGGCTCGTAGCGCTGCTGCGACAGGCACGCGCTAAGTAGGCTCTCGGCGAATCGCATCAGGGCTATCACAGAACCCAAAAGCCACCGGTTGAAAACCGTGCCACAAAATCAGTGCCGTGTTCTTCGGTGATGAAAATGCCGAACGCGGGCAGGGACTCCGCAATCCCTACTCGCGTCCGACGATTCGTCAGTAGTAATGCGCGTCAGACGGTGACCGTCGTCCCGTCGAACTTCGTAAACGTGTAGCCGCTGAAGTTCTCGTTGAACGTAACGCGCTGATCCTGCAGGATCGAGATCGCCACCGCTTCGCCCAGTTTGAGCGACTCGGTGTAATCCGAACGCCAGTGCACGCCCGCGTGGTTACGCCCAATCGCGACGTTGGCCGCCAGCTTGTTCAGCTCGTCGCGCACCGTGAGCGGTCCGCCCGTGTACGGAACAAGCTGCGTCGGATCGCTCGGATCCGGAATCACCGGATTCGGAATGACGAAGCTCTCGTCGAACATCGCCTTCAGAATCGTCACGCACGCTCCCGCGACGGTCGCGTGTCCCGCGCCGTAGGCCGGGTGCGTCGGGCTGCCCTCGGGGAATACCATCGGCAGCAGGTACGTGCCGTTGGCGTTGAAAACCTCCGTCAGCGCGGAGGAGTTCAGGATGTCCGAGTGAATCGGATAGCTCGTCGCACCGGTGACGTGATTATGAATGCGGCCGGCGAACATTTCCGGACGCAGCCGGCGATGCACGAACCACTTCTGATACCAGACAGCCTTCAGGGCCCGCGTCGCCACTTCGCACATCAGCGCCGCGATGTTCGGCCCGCCGAACGTCCCGAAGCCGATCTGCGTCGCCGAACCGTTATACGGATTGCCCGGATTCAGCGGACAGCCGATACCGCCTGCATTCGGATCGCTCGTGGCGGTCGGCGGCTGAAGGAGAATCAGCATGGCGTGGAAGTAGGCCTGGAACAGCACGTCGATGTGAACCCACTGCGACAGGTCGCGTCCGTTGATGATGTGACGTCGCGCCGGCTCGAACGACTGGCTCGCGCCCGTCGCGCCGCCATTCTGCACCGTCAACCAATCCGCGTACGTCGTCATGAAGTCGATGCCGGCCACGGGCGTCTGCATCAGTTGCGACACGTAGTTCGCGCCGAAGGGTGTGGGCAGATACAGAAACTGCGAGATATACGGACCGACGACGTCGCCCGCCGTGAAGCCGCGGAACAGCACGCCCGGCGTGACCGCCCCGCCGTCCAGCGGACCGCCGAAGTCCGACATCGCGGAGAGATCGGCCGCCGCCGCCGCCACGAGTGCGTTCGATCCGAAATCGGCGAACGGCACGTCGCGGAGCAGCGCCATCCAATAGTTCTCGGCGATCTCCGCCGCCTCGCGCGCCGACGAGAATGCCGGCGCGGGCGGCATCGCGAGCCGATGACTGTCTGACCCTTCCAAGTCGAATGCCAAGCCGGATTGAGGGTTCACAAGCGGTCGGCCCAGCCCGAGCGTGATGTTCTCGAAGTCGGTCGGATTGCCGCTGATCACGGCATCCTTCAGCGTTTGGTACGCGGCGAGATCGACCTCGCCCAGCGCATTGTGCGGCAGCCCCTTCGAGTAACTCCCAATCTTGTTCGCGTAGAGGTCCTCATCGCCATTGCAACTCTGAATTGTCAGTCCACGACGCTCGGCCTTGGCAGCCGCGAGTCGCGCTTGGTAAGAATCGGAGCGGCGCTGCTGCGGCGTGTCGCCGACGGCGCAATCGGCCGACGCGTTGGCGGTCATGCCGCCAATGGCGGCCGCGCCGCCGACGACGCCGATGTTCCTGAGAAAGCCGCGGCGGGAAAGTTCGAATGGACGTTGGATGTCGGAGGCAGACGGATGCTGGCTCGTTTGCTTGGTCCCCATTGAAGCTGGTCGTATTGCGCCCGGACCGGGCGGCTCAATGGGGTCTGAAAACACCCGATCAACGCATCGCACCCAAGAAAAATTCCCAACCCAATGATTAGTTACAGGACTTTCATGTAATTTCGGCGATTTTCGGACCATATGTTCTGACTATGAAGCGAAATCATTGTCCGCAGTGTTTTGGCGCACTACGATCTCGCCAATGTGGAGTCTGGAGGCGCGGGGGTGCCCGGGCGGATCGTGACGGATCAATCGGCGCATCACCCATCACTTTGCGTGGCTCCCGCGCGCGGCAGTTGGTGGCGCTGGCTCCCCTTCATGTTTCTCCTCAATCTGCCGGCCTGCGGCCCCGGTGGGCCGTTTGCCCCTCAGCCGCGCCCGCTGCCTGACGCCGACACCGCGTTCACGAATACGGATTCGAATCGAGACGCGACGCCACGCGGCAACTCGAAGCGCGGCGTGCTTCAGATCTCCGTGATCAGCGTGCAGATTCCGACCCGCTCCATCCGCTCGGTGACGAAGGTCTGGGATCACCTCCGCGAAGACGTCATCCCCGGTGACACGGCTCTGCGCCTGCGGGATAATGGTCTGCGCGTCGGCATATCCTCACTCCAGTGGTGGAACGAAGTGAAGTCGATCTTCGAAGCGGTGGATGGTCATCGCGCGCTCAACGCCGGCCCCTCGGTGCTGCAGCGTGGCGCGCCGCTGCAATTGGATCTCGACAATGATGCCCGCGACCAGACCGTTTTCTATCTTGCTCCCGACGGCATTTTGAGCGGACACACGCTGCCTGCCAGTCGCAACAGCTTGCGGCTGACCTGGCTCCCCGATTCCGGATCGGCCGAGGGTGTACGGGTTTCCTTCACGCCGCTTGTGACGCAGGACAGCGGCTGGCGCTGGGTAAAGACTGACGCGGGCGTCGCGCAGGCCCCGGGGCGCGATGAACACGCTTACCCGGCCGGCGCGTTCACGATCTCGGCGTCGCCGGATGAGTTCATCCTGCTGGCCCCCGGCGAAAACGCCCGGCTCTTTGGCATGCTCGGCGGCGTGTTGCTGCGCAGCCGCATCGACGAAGTTGACTACAGCACGTTCATTTTCCTGCGGCCGGAATGGCAGCCAACCACGCCATGATGCCAACCCCGCTGGATGCCGGCTATCTCGAACGCCTCTTCGAAGGGGCGGCCCTCGCCGTTTTTGCTTGCCTGACGGACGGGCGCATCGTGCGCGCCAATCGACTGGGGCGCGCTTTGTGCGCCGCGCGCAGCGTCTCGGGCAGCGATCCAACCGTGCGCGAGCTTCTACCGCTACAGCAGCGGGCAGAGTGGGACGAGCATTCGCGACAGGTCGTGACATCGCTGCAACCGTCTGAGTTCCGCGCCTCGCTCGAAACACCCGACGGCCGAACCGATTACGCCGTGTGGCTGGCCCCGCTGCTCGACGATGGCCAGTTGCAGGGCCTCTCCGTCTGGTTTCACGACATTACCGCCCGCATGCAAATGCGCCGCACGACGCGCAAGCTCGAACGACTGACGACGCTGGGCACGATGTCCGGCGCGGTCGCCCACCATTACAACAACCTGCTCTGCAGCATCGGCACCAGTCTCGAATACGCGCGAAATCTGAACACCTTGACGGCCGTGCGCAAGGCGATGCAGCGCACTTCCGACGCTGTCAGCCGCGCCGCCGACCTGACCCATCAGTTGCTGGCGTTCGCTCAGGCGGATTACCGTTTGAACGATCTTTCGGATCTGACCGAGATGGTGCTGCACTACGTCGACGATCACGAGGTCGCGCTGCAAAACCGCGGCGTGCTGGTCCGACTCGACTGGCAACCGATTCCGATGATTGCGCTGCCGCGCCAGCATTTCAACATTGTGCTGCAAAACCTGGTTTCCAATGCGGCCGAAGCGATGTCGGGCGGCGGGACCGTCTCCATCGAACTCGGCCCGCACGGCCCCAATCAGGCGTACGTCCGCGTGCGTGACAACGGCTCCGGGATCCATCCGCAACACATGGAGCGCTTATTCGAGCCGTTCTTCACGACGAAGGGTGAACTCGGCGCGGGCATCAGCCGTCAGGCCGGCATGGGGCTGGCCGTCGTGCATGGACTCGTGCACGAGATGGGCGGCACGATTTCCGCCTCGAATAATCCCGAAGGTGGCGCTTGCTTTGAAGTGCTGCTGCCGACGAGCGACCGCAACGGCGTCAGGGTGTGATCGCGGACATGTAGACGACCGGATCGTTCAGCGTCTCGCTCACGTGGCCGTAGTACAACCACCAGCAACATCCCACGTAGCCGTAGATCGATAGCGCCAGCCACGCACCGAGTTCGGCGATGCGCTGCCGCGCGTGCGAAAGCAGAATGACCGAGGCGATCAAGATCAACGCGGCCTTGTACAGCACGAGCGACGACGACGAATGCAGCAGCGGCGCGGCGACTGGATTGAGTTCTTTGAAGAAGTGCCGTTGCGATTCGATCAGCGTAAAGTTCAGATCGAAGAAATTGATCACCCACACGAGCGCGAGCACAATCAATACGCGTCGGGGCCGCTCCAACCAGGCGATCAGGCGCTCGAGCGCGAAGCCGAGCGACTGCAGAACCGGCCGAGCTGCACGCACGTGCGGCAGTGGGTAGCGGATCGGAAAGGAACTCACCGAGAAGTGATCGGCAAATCCGTCGGGCGGCATGAGTAAGCCGCGCGACATTTGTCGAATCCGGACGTCCGGGAATTGTGAAGATCAGCGCTCTTCAGCCGCAATGCCCGAGCGATCAACGCCGCAGCGCGGCGCGATTCAGGAGCAACAGCAGGATGAAACACGTCGCCGACAATGCGAGCACGATCGGCAGCGCCCGCTCCGGCTGCCCTTGCTCATAGGCCGAATAAATGGCGATCGGCATGGTCGTTCGTCCGGGATGCCAGCCAAATACCATCACCGTCGCGCCGAACTCGCCCAAAGCCCGCGCAAAGCAGAGCAATCCGCCGCTCAGAATCCCACCCGAAGCGAGTGGCAGGCTCACGTGCAGAAATGTCTGCATGCGCGAAGCGCCGAACAGCGCCGCGGTTTCGAGCATCTCCGGCTCGATCGCCCGAAACGCCGCTTTGGCCGGCAGATAGAGCAGCGGAAAGGACACGACCGTCGCGGCCAATATCGCGCCCTCGATCCGAAAGAGCGGCGTGTAATCAAACCAGTGCTTCAGATAGCTCCCGAGCATTCCCTGAGAGCCGAACAGGATCACAATCGCGTACCCGACGACCGTGGGCGGAAGCACGAGCGGCAGCGTCAGCAGCGTTTCCAAAGCGCTCTTGCCGGGAAATCCCGCCCGCGCCATCCGCGCCGCGAGCGGAATCCCCACGAGAGCCACGACCGCCGTGGCGGCTGAGGAGATGATGAGCGACAACCAGAACACGCTCACGGCTTCTGAACCGGTGCCGCGGCCGAGGCGGGCCGCGAAGCGGGAGCAACGCCCCGGCCAAATCCGAATCGTTCCAGCGTTTGCTGCGCCGGTTCGGCCTGCAACGCCTTGAGAAACTCGCGTGCCT
>JBGAJB010000109.1:7979-10991 GCA_044225155.1 Phycisphaerae bacterium
GCGTACTCAATCGGTTCGTGCCAGGCCGCATCCGCCGTCGCCACGACCTTTACGTCATTTCCGGCAGAACGAGCATCCGTGGAATAAACGATCCCGGCCGTGACCTCGCCGCGCACGACGTAATCGAGCACCTGTCGCACGTTCGTGCCGTAGATGATCCGATCCCCCAAGGACTCTTCCAGTTTCAGGTGCTGCAGCACCTGCTGGGCGTAGGACCCGGCGGGCACGGTTTGCGGCGCGCCGATCGCGAGACGTTTCATCGCCGGATCGGTCAGCCGCTCAAACCGTTCGGGATTGAATTCGCCGTGCGCCGGAATGATCAGCACCAGCGAGTTCCGGGCGATGACGCGCCGTCCGCCCTTCGGAATCGCGCCATCACGCTCGAGCGCGTCGATCTGTTCGTGGGCCGCAGACACGAACACATCGAGCGGCGCGCCATTGCGAATCTGCGTCAGCAATTGCCCCGATGAGCCGAACGAAAGCTCGACTTTCCTTCCTGAATCATGCTCAACGCGCGACGCGATCTCTTGGATCGCCTCGCGCAGGCTGATGGCCGCGGCTACGCGGACCTGGGTCGGCTCAGCGCCATGCGCAAGATTCGCCGCAGACAGCCATAGGTAAGAAATCGTCAACAAGGCCGCGACGGGCAATAAACGAACGCGCCGGCTCATTCCGACCTTGTAATTCGAGGTCCCGCGGTCGTCAATTCTTGTTGAAAAACAACCACCGTGAAGCGCGCTTCCTCATTCTGCGCGACACGCTCATCGCGCGTGTTGTTCTTCATTTTCACGTCGTGCCGACGACCAGTCGATCTCGTTGTCGGTACGCGCTGACGCGCGTTGGAACCACGCTTTGCCTCACCGGCCTGGAAATAGAGCTAGGAACGAGCCCGTGCTCGGACTCGTTCCTCGCATTTCTTACCTACGCTGGAGGCGACTAAACCCGTTACTCGTGTCCCAAACCGCCGCGCAGCTTCTTCTCGCGCCGCGGCTTGTCCGCCGACGGTTCGTCGGCCGGCGTGGTCCAGTCGGCCCGCTTCTTCGACAGACCGATCTTGCGTTCCGACGTGTCGACCCGCAGGATCTTTACATCGATCTCATCGCCGATCTTGACCTCGTCTTGCGGGTTCTCGACCTTGTGCTCGGCCAGCTCGGAAACGTGCAGCAGGCCTTCGAGATCGGGCTCGAGTTCGACGAAGACGCCGAAGTTCGTGATCTTCGTGACCTTGCCGCGAACGACCATGCCCGGCTGGTAGCGCTCGGGAATGGCGCGGACCCACGGGTCCTCCATCATCTGCTTGAGGCCCAGCGCGACCCGCATCTTCTCCTGGTCCACCTGCAGCACGACGCAGCGCACCACGTCGCCCTTCTTGAGCATCTCGGACGGATGGCTGACCTTCTTGGTCCAGCTCATGTCGGAGACGTGCAGCAGGCCGTCGATGCCCTGTTCGATCTCGACGAACGCGCCGTAGTTCGTCAGGTTGCGAACCGCGCCCTCGACCACCGTGCCCGGCGGATACTTCTCGGCCACCGTCGTCCAGGGATTGATCTCGGTCTGCTTCATGCCGAGCGAGATTTCCTGCTTGTCCTTGTTAATCTCCAGCACGACCACTTCCACGTGCTGTCCGGGCTGCAGGATTTCGCTCGGATGGTTGATGCGCCGCGTCCAGCTCATCTCGCTGATGTGGACCAGGCCCTCGACGCCCGGTTCGAGCTTCACGAACGCGCCGTAATTGACGATGTTGACCACTTCGCCCGTAATGCGCGAGTTGACCGGATATTGCTCGGCCACGCGCTCCCACGGATTCTGGCTCATCTTCTTCAGGCTGAGCGCGATCTTTTCCTTGTCGCGATCGACCTTGTCGATGATGACTTCGATCTTCTGATCCACCTTCAGGAGCTGGCTGGGATGCTCAATGCGATCCCAGGACATGTCCGTGATGTGCAGCAGACCGTCGATGCCGCCCAGGTCGACGAACGCGCCGAAGTCGGCGATGTTCTTGACGATGCCGACGCGCGTCTCGCCTTCCTTGATCTCGTTCAGCAGCTTGTCCTTCGCGGCCACGCGCTGCTCCTCGAGCAGCTTCCGCCGGCTGATGACGATGTTGCGGCGTTCCTTGTCGATCCGCAGAATCTTGGCTTCGATTTCCTTCTCGATGTACTCGCCCACGTCGCCCGGCCGGCGGATATCCACCTGGCTGGCCGGCAGGAACACCGGCACGCCGATGTCGACCAGCAGCCCGCCCTTGATCTTCTTGAGCACGCGGCCGCGGACGGTATCGCCCTCATGACAGCTTTCGACGATGCGGCGCCAATTCAGAATGCGGTCGGCGCGGCGCTTCGACAAAATGACCATGCCGGTCATCGGATCGATTTCGTCGAGCAGCACCTCGACCTCGGAGCCCGGCGTGGCCTGCGACGGATCATCCCACTCATTCAGCGAGAGAATGCCTTCGCTCTTCAGACCGACGTCGAGGACCGCCTCGCCGCCCACCACGCGCAGGATGCGCGCCTTGAGAATGTTGGTTTCGGAAGCCTGCGTCGCGGCCGGCGCGGTCGCGCCCTTCATCATTTCTTCGCCGAGGTCGTCGCCCAGGCTGCGACGAAGTTCGGCGTCGATGTCACTGTCGGAAATGCCCAGATCACGGATCAGGTTCAGATCAACCATACGTCCAATCCACGTCCACCGCGCGACACAAAAACCCGAGGCCGCTCACGGGCAGCCGACGGACCATGCTTACTACGGGGAAGAGCGTTAAGGAGCCATCGCGCCGCCACCGGAACACCCAATGGGCTCTGGACGCGAATTGTCAATGCTAAGCGAATGTCCGGTCAGCGCCAACTACGGTGATCCGGGGGTAGTGGGTCAGTTTGCGTTTGTCCGAGCCGCGCCCGGCAGGAAGCGCGAATCGAGCGTCGTTCTCGGCTTGCGCGAAAGGGTCTCTCCACCTCCCGCTACTTACAGTCGCGGCTCAGTTCAAACTGGGCCAATACCATCCCGGGCGCTCACAAA
>JBGAJB010000110.1:0-10984 GCA_044225155.1 Phycisphaerae bacterium
CCTCAGAATGATCGCGCGGCGGGCGATATGCGCCCCGAAACGGACGACGAGCGCGGCGTGCCGTGACGGGTCGCAGCCGTCACGCACGCAGCAAAAGTGTTGTTCGTCCGCCCGCCGGCGTTGAAACGCCGGGCAACGATCGTCGCGCTGACGGGCGGAAAAGAGGGTTGGCTCCGACCTTTACGGCCGAGATTGGATGTCGGAGAGATTGAAACGAACGGACATGCTCATCCGACACGGCGAAATGTCTACTGATTCCCTTCGAACAGCATCGCCTGGACGCGACCCAAGACACTTTCGACGGTGTCCTCGTCGACGACATCCACCCACTGCACATCGCCGAACCGCCTCAGCCATGTCCGCTGGTGCTTTGCCAAGTGTCGCGAGTGGATCTTGATTTTCTCGATGGCCTCTTCGCGCGTGCGGCGGTTCTCGAAGAAGTCGAAGAATTCGGCGTAGCCGACGGCCTGTCGCGCGGCCCGGCTGAGGCCGCGTGAATCGCTCCAAAGGCGGTGGGCTTCCTCTTCGAGGCCGGACGCGACCATGCGCCGCACGCGGTCGTTGATGCGGCGACTGGCCGCTTCCTTTTCCCGCCGCACACCGATGACGCGCCAATTCCATTCCGGGCGGCGAAGTCCCGTCTCGGCCCATTGCTGCTGCATGGCCGTGATCGGCCGTCCGGTCAGCTCGAAGACCTCCAAAGCGCGCTCGATGCGGCGAATGTCGTTGCGGTGGATTCGCTCCGCAGCGGCCGGGTCGACCCGTGAAAGTTCCGCGTGCAGCGCATCGGCGCCTTCGTTTTCGAAGCGCTCGCGCAGGCGATTGCGAAAGGCCTCATCGGCGGAAGGCCCATCGAAAAGGCCGTGGTACCAGCATTTCAAATACAGAATCGTGCCGCCGACCGCGACGACCGGCTTGCCGCGCGCGTGAATTTCCCGCACGGCCGCATCCGCCGCGTCGACAAAGCGCGCCGCGCTGAAGTCTTCGGACGGATCGGCGACGTCGATCAGGTGGTGGGGAGGATCGGTCCGCTCCTCGGCCGACGGCTTGGCGGTGCCGATATCCATGCCGCGATAAACCTTCATGGAATCAATGCTGAGGATCTCGCCGCCAATGTTGCGCGCCAGGGAGCGCCCGACCTTTCCCTTGCCGCCGCCGGTGCAACCCGTGATGACGATGACGCGTGATTCCATGGACCAACTGTCAGTCGATATTCCGCGGCTCGGTTCCGATTGACCCACTACCGGAGGTTTCTGCCTCGTGTCGTGGCGTAGCGGTTCAATACCGCTTCACGCCGAGTCAGCCCGATTTTGCGGCCGTTGGACAACAACCGGCCGCGACCGCTAAATATCGCGTATGGACCGTCCGCTTTCCACTCGGCTGCAACGCGTCGCACCTTCGGCGACTCTCGCCGTGGCCGAGATTTCGCGCCAGTTGCGGAAAGCCGGCGTCGACGTGGTGGCCCTGGCCGCCGGCGAACCGGATTTCGACACGCCGCAGCACGTGAAAGACGCGGCCGGCGAATCGCTCAAGCGCGGCGAGACGAAATACGGCCCGACGCCCGGCTGCGATGCACTGCGGCAGGCGATCTGCGATTACCTCGCGCGCTATTCGAACGTTACCTATCAGCCCTCCCAGATTTGCGTGACGGTGGGGGCGAAGGACGCGCTTTACGAGCTTTTTCAGTCGATTCTCGATCCGGGCGACGAAGTCATCATCCCCGTGCCCTATTGGGTGAGCTATCCCGATCAGGTCGCGCTGGCCGATGGCAGGGCGGTTTTTGCGCACGGCGCGCCGGAAAACGACTTCAAGCTGACGGCCGCGGATTTGAAGCGTGCGCTGACGCCGCGCACGCGAGCCCTCGTGCTCAACAGCCCGTCGAATCCGACTGGCGCGGTGTATTCGCGCGATGAGTTGGCGGCGCTGGGGGAAGCGCTGCGCGGCACGAACGTGCTGGTCGTGAGCGATGAGATTTATCACCGGCTTGTATACGGCGGCGTGCAATGCACAAGCGCCGCGGCGATTCCCGATTTGGCTGAGCGCACGATCACGGTCAACGGCGTGAGCAAGACGTACGCCATGACCGGCTGGCGTCTCGGGTATCTCGCGGGTCCGCAAGCGATCATCGACGGAGTCGTTCGCCTTCAAGGGCAGACCAATAGCGGCGTGGCGACATTCGTCCAGCACGCGGCCGTCGCGGCTCTGACGGGCGATCAGGCGTGTGTGGAGAACATGCGCGGCGCTTATGCGCGACGGGCCGAGCGCGCCTGGACGGCGTTGAACGCGATGCCCGGTGTGCGCTGTCTGCGTCCGCAGGGGGCGTTCTACTGCTTCCCGGACGTGTCGGGCACTTTCGCGCGGCTCGGCGTGCGCGACGGGGACGAATTCACGAGCGCGCTTCTTGAGCGGGCTCATGTCGCCCTCGTCAGCGGCGCGGCGTTCGGAGCGCCGGCGCATGTGCGGCTCAGCATCGCCGCGTCCGACCAGCAGATCGCAGAGGGACTGCGGCGCATCGCGAAATTCCTTGCGTAATTTCACCCGCGGCCGCTGGATTCTGCGGCCATCCTGCGGTTGACGAATTCCCGGTGACGGCGATACTCCAAGGAAGCCGGTGCGGCCGCGCGGCGAAACCCGGGCGGCGGTACACGGCGGAAGGAGCCCCGCATGGCCGGCGCAGCGCCACAATCCATTTCCTATGCGCCAGCGAGCGCCGCGCTCGATCGGCCGGAACTGCCGATCACGCTGCGAAACTACTTTCAGACCTTGTTCTGGACGGCGGCCGCGATCAGCGCTTGCGCTATGCTGTACGTGATTGAGAAGTATCTCGTCATCGGTACGTGGCACCTGCTGCCGAACGATTCGCTCTATCGCATGTTCAAAAATCCGGCTGAAACGCCCATGCGCCTGTTCGGCATGCCGCACATCATGATCGGCACGCTGTTTTTGCTCAGTTCCCGCCGCATGGCCGGCGCGAAAAGCTGGCTGACGCTGACGGGTTTGGCCGCGATCGGAGTGGCCTTCTGTTGGTTGTTTTACGAGTACGGGACCGTCGAGAAGCTCGAAAAGACGGCCAGCTTTGGCCAGGTCGTGGCCCGCGAGCCGCACCCGGTCGCGCTGCTCATCTTCTATTTTTACTTCCTGATTCACGGCTTCCGCGACGAGGCGTTCTTCTACAAGGCGTATGGCGATATGCCGAAGGCCGCCGGCGCGACGCACGAGCGGCTGATGGTCGTTCTGCAGATGCTCATGCTCGGATTGCTGATCTCATTGGCCCTTCCGGCCTACGTGATCTACGGCAAATTCCGTCCTGAGTTTTCGCATCCCGCGTTAGAACAGATGTTTCCGGCGAGTTGGCCCTACCCGTTCTGGTTCGCGGTCACGTTCCTGCCGATGCTCGCGATCGCCGTGTTCGCTCTGAAGCGGATTGCCCGGCAGTTTGACGACGGGCTGCGCGGCTTGTGGCGCATGCATTGGCCGCTGCTGACGGTCTTTGCGATCTCCACGGGCATCATCATCATCGCGCTGGGCACGGGTCCGTGGACCTTCAACTTTGTCGTGCTCATGCATTTCGTCGGTTGGTATCTCTTCGGGCGCTACAGTCTGAACAAGCGTCCGCCCGCGCAGCCGCCCAAGGGCGTCTGGCAGTGGATGCGCACGACGCGCACGGGTTTCACCGTCCTGCACCTGGGGTTGGCGGCGGTCTTCATCCTGTTAGTGGCGGTCGGCGTTTATGCCTACGGCAAACAGGGCACATTGGACCTGCTGTTCGGCTCAAAGACGTTCTACTACTGGACCATCATGCACGTCACCCTCAGCTTCTTCCCGCGCTGACGAGCGGCTAGAAATTTCCCGCGTAGCGAAGTAGTCCAAAGATTGCCCCGGCGCCCACGACGGCGAATAACGAAACGTCGTAGCGAACCAGCGCCACCAGGGCGGCGGCCGCGAGTGCAATCCCAATCCAGTCCGGCCGCCAATCCGGCAGCAGAACGTGCCCGGCGAACCAGACGGCCAGATTCAGCACGACTCCGACCACGGCTGCCGTGATGCAGGACAGCGCAGCAGTCAGGCGGGCGTTGTCGCGCAGCCGCTCGACGTACGGCGCGCCGAGAAAGATCCAGAGAAAGCAGGGGAGGAATGTCACCCAGGTCGTCATGGCCGCGCCGAGCGTCGCCGCGAGCAGGGGCGATAGTCCGCCGGGCTGATTCCAGGCCCCGACAAATCCGACAAATTGCAGCACGATGATGAGCGGGCCCGGCGTGGTCTCCGCGAGGCCCAGGCCGTCGAGCATCTGCGGCGCGGCGAGCCAGTGGTACTGTTCGACGGCTTGCTGCGCGACGTAGGGTAACACGGCGTACGCGCCGCCAAACGTTACCATTGCCGCCTTGCTGAAAAAGATGCCTTCCTGCGTCAAGGAGTGCTCGCGCCCCAGGCTGATCCAGGCGAGCGCGATCGGCGCGAGCCAGAGCGATCCGCAAACCAACACGACGCGCAGCGCTCGGCCGATGGTGGGTTGAACCGGTGCATTGTTGAGCGCCGCGGCGACCGGCGTCGCGCGTTCCTTTCCGCCGCCGTGCCCTTTGACGACCACGAACCAGCGCCGAGCAAAGCTTCCGCCGACCAGTCCGATGACGCCCGCGCCCAAAATGATGATCGGAAACGGCGCGTGCAGCAGGGCGATCGCGACGAAGGCCGCGGCCGCGATGCCCCACATCACACCGTTTTTCAGCGACTTGCGGCCGATGCGCACGACTGCGTGAGCGACAATCGCGACAACCACCGGCTTGAGACCCGCGAAGATCGCCGCGATCCACGGGACGTTTCCGTGTACGACGTAGACGTACGAGAGCAGCCATAGCAGCAGCGCCGACGGCAGCACGAATAGCGTGCCGGCCATGATTCCGCCGGCCGTGCGATGCAGTAGCCAGCCGATGTAGGTGGCGAGCTGCTGGGCCTCCGGGCCGGGGAGCAGCATGCAGTAGTTCAGAGCGTGTAGAAAGCGATCTTCGTCAATCCAGCGCTTCCGCTCGACCAACTCGTCGTGCATGATCGCGATCTGGCCGGTGGGACCGCCGAAGCTGATGAATCCGAGTTTCAGCCAGAAACGCAGCGCTTCGGCGAAGGTTGGATGCGGCGGCGCAGCGTTCTCCGGCTCAGACATGGCGGCGTTGTACGCGAAGGCGCGATCGGCCGAAAGCGGACAGACGCCGAGTTCGATAGTTCAGCAGCGTGAAGGACTTAGGGTTTTTTCGACGGAGGCCCGGGACGCACGCGACACCGTCTCGCCGTGCAGCACTGCAGGTCGGCCTCCATGCCGCGTCCAAGCTTCGGCTTGACGCCCCCGCGCGGTGTTCGTACAGTGCCATTCCGGCGCAGGCTGGGCGGTTTTTTGCGGGTTGCATCGCTAATTCCTGAATGCGCCGCTGGTTACGGCTCGCTGCCGATAGGGAACGTTTGGAGAGCTGAATGCGGGTCAACGTGACCGGGCGGCATCTGTCGGTGAGCGACTCCGTCCGCGCCTACTGCACGGAAAAAGTCGAGAAACTCAGCCGCTTTTACGATCGAATTCAAGCAATCGACGTGGTCCTGGACGGGCACGACGGCGATCACTCGGCCGAAATCATCGTACATACCGATGGGACCCACCCCTTTGTCGCCAGCGAGCACAATACCGACATGTTCGCGGCGGTCGATCTGCTGATGGATAAGATCGAAGGGCAGATTCGGCGGTACAAGGAACGGCATCGGAATCGCAAGCACCCGCAATGACGCCTGCCTGGGGTTGGATCCGGCGATGAAGCTGGCAGACCTGATACATTCCGGTTCAATCATTGCAGACCTGCAAGCGCGCGAACGCAACGGCGCGATTCGTGAGCTGGTTCAGGCGCTCGCCGACAGCGGGCGCATCGAACAATCGGCGGTTGAGCCGATCGTGAAATCGATCATTACGCGCGAGCGCACGCGCGGCACGACGGGTTTCGGCAAGGGTGCCGCGGCCCCCCACGCGAAAATTGACGGCTTACCGCAGGTCGTGGCGGCGCTGGGGCGCAGCTCGGCCGGAATTGATTTTGCGGCGCTCGACGGCGGGCCGGTGTACTGCGTCGTGCTGATTCTCAGCCCGGCGGAGCGCCCCGAAGAGCATTTGAAGGCCATGGACCTGATTTTTCGCCACTTGCAGCAGGACAACTTCCGCAAGTTTGTGCGGCAGCTCGACACGGCGGAGAAACTGCTCGATTTGCTGCGCGAGGCGGACTCGAAAAAACTGCTTACGTAATGGACGCGTTTGCGAAGGCGGCATGAGTGCAAAGGGCGGAATGACGGCGTGGCGTACGGACGGGATACTTGCGTGCGAAACCGGCAGGGGTTGCACCTGCGGCCGATTTCGGTGCTGGTGCAAGCCGCCTCAGCCTACACCGCGCAGCTCTCCGTCTGCGTCGAGGACAAACGCGTGGACGCGCGCGATCCGTTCGGCCTGATGCTGCTGGCCGCGCCGCAGGACACGAAGATTCGGATCGAGGGTGACGGCCCGGACGAGCGCGAGGCGGTGGACGCCATCGTGCTGCTGTTCGAAAAGGGCTTCGAAGACGAGTAAGCGGCGCGGCAGTATCGCGCTGTTTCGCCCGCGGGCAGATCGGCCAAAAGCTGATGGCCCCACCAGCGGGCTGGATGACGGGATAGGCGAGATCGGCAACGAGCCGATCCGAGCGGCGGAAGAGCGCTGAGGCGCCGGCCGCCGAAAACGGCTACTTGAGACGGTAAACGGCCGTGTCGCTCTCCAGGGAGCGAGTGCGGCGACCGCGGCGGTGTCCGCGAGCGATGATCACCAAAAAAGGCATCAACGCATCGCCCGGCGTGGCGATCGGTCCGGCATTCGTGCTGGATACGGAAGAATTCCGTATCCCGAGCCGAGTCATCGATGCCGCCCAGATTCCCGCTGAAATTCGCCGGCTCGACGCGGCGCTGGAGGCCGCCCGCGAGGAAGTCGCCCAATTGCGGCTGGCGACCTCGCGGAAACTCGGCTCCAAGACGGCCGAGATTTTCACTTTTCACGAAGTCTTCATCGGCGATCCCGGCCTGCGCAAGGCGGCGGTCGCGGGCATCGAGACGCAGCGCTTCAGCGCGGCGCGCGCCTTCGCGCTCGAGATGAATCGACGGCAGCGCGAGTTTCTGCAGATTAACGACGCGTATCTCCGCGAACGCGTGCGCGATCTCTATGACATCGAAAAGCGCGTGCTGCGCCACATTCTCGGCCGGGCGCGCGAAGACATCACCAAGCTGACCGAGCCGGTGATCATCGTCGCGCACGACATCACGCCATCGCAGGCCGCATCGTTTGATCACGAGCATATTCTCGGCTTCGCGATCAACGTCGGCGGTCCGACATCGCACTTCGCGATCCTGGCGCGCAAGCTCGGTGTGCCGGCCGTCGTCGCGCTCAATGACATCACCAGCGACGTGTCCGGCGGCGAGACGATCGTCATCGACGGGTCGCACGGCATCGTCGTCTGCACGCCCGATGACGAGACTGTTTCGGAATTCCGTCGCAAGCAGAGCGAGTTTGCGGCCTCGACCGCGGCGCTGGCCGAGCTGCGCGACCTGCCCGCGATCACGAAAGACGACGCGCCGATTACGCTGTTGGCGAACATCGAGCAGGCCGAGGATGTTCGCACGGCGATGGAAAACGGCGCGGAAGGCGTCGGCTTGTACCGCACCGAGTTCATGTTTCTGGCGACGGATCGGCTGCCGACCGAGGAGCAGCAGTTCGAAGTGTTTCGCAGCGCCATTCGCCACGCGCGCGGCAAGCCCGTCACGATCCGCACGCTCGATCTCGGCGCTGACAAGATTCCGGGCTACATGGGCCCGCAGCACGATCAGAATCCCGTGCTGGGCCTGCGCTCGCTGCGCTACTGCCTGCAACATCTCGACCTTTTCAAGACGCATTTGCGCGCGATCCTGCGCGCGGCCGCCATGGGCGATGTGCGGATCATGTTCCCCATGATCACCACGCTCATGGAAATGCGCCAGGCGCGGGCCACTGTGCAGGACGTGATGGAGGATCTCGAGGAAGACGGAATCGCGTTCGGGCGCAGTGTGGCGCTGGGAATCATGGTGGAGACTCCGGCGTGCGCGATACTGGCGTCCGCTTTTGCGCGCGAAGTCGCGTTCATGAGCATCGGCACGAACGATCTGACGCAATACACGCTGGCGGTGGATCGCGGGAATGAGCGCGTCGCGCATCTCTACGCGCCGCACAATCCGGCCGTCCTGCGCCTGATCCGCGAAGTGTCGCGCGCCGCGCGGCGCAACTCGATCGGCGCGACGCTCTGCGGCGAAATGGCCGGCGAACCGCTTTACACCGAGCTGCTGATCGGCATGGGCATGCGAACGCTGTCGATGGCGGCGAAAGATATTCCGGCCGTGAAGCGCATTGTGCGCATGACGACCGTGGCGCGTTGTCAGGAAATCGCGCGGCGGGCCCTGCGTTTTCAGGGGGACCGCGAAGTCGGGAACTATCTGCGCGACGAATTGCGCAATCTCGATCCGCGTCTGGAGTGGTAACGAGTTGATGACGGAGCCGCTGGTGAATCCGACGCCCGCTGCGGCGCAAACACCGCCGCCGCCATCGCCGCGCGCCGCCCTGATTTTCGCGGTCGAGGGTGACACGCGCTTCATCTCGCATCACGACACGATGCGGGCGCTCGCGCGGGCGCTGACGCGCGCCGGCTGGCCGGTGGCGTTTTCAAGCGGGTTCAACCCGCTTCCACGCCTGTCTCTGCCGCTGCCGCGTTCTGTGGGAATGGCTTCCAGCGGCGAGCTGGCAATGATTGATCTGCGGGAGGTCTCGGATCCGGCCGCGTTGCTCGAAATGCTCGCGCCGCAGATGCCGCGCGGAATGCGCGTTGTGTCGGTGTCCTCGCCGCTGCCGCGCGGCACGCCGCACGCCGTCGGCGTGGTGTACGAAATGGAGCTGGATCACGCGCAGGCCGAACTCGTGCGGCCGCGCGTGTTGGAGTTGTTGGAAAGCACGAGTTGTCTGATCGAGCGCGATCACGGCCCTGATAAGCCGCGCACGCCGCTCGACATTCGACCATTCATTGAGGAATTGCGACTGGACGAAGGCGTCCTGCGTATTCGCTGCTCTTTCGAGCAGCAGCGCACCGCCCGCCCGGCCGAGGTGTTGACGAAACTGGGTCTGCCGCCCGAATGCGCCCATCGCGTGCGCCGGGCGCGGATCGACTGGGACATGCCGCTGGATGAGCACGTGTGCCGCCGCGGCGAACAGGAAAGGATGTAAACGTGGCCAAAAAGACCACGCGGAAGCGCGTTACGCGCAAAAGCACTCGCAAGACGTCGGCGGAAACGCCGGCCGAAGTCGAGCCGATCGAAGCGGCGGAAGTGGATGCCGGCCCCGAAGTGGCCGATACCCCCGAACCGGTAGAAGCCGCGGCCGTGGAATCTCAACCCCCCGCGCGCCGCGCGCGGCGCGGCAGTAGTACGCGCGGACGTAAGCCCGCCGCGGAGACCAAACGATCTGATCCGGATGCAGCGCCGGCAACCGCCGAAGTGCGAGAGCATGGCGATGCGGTCGTGGTGCGGTTCCCGCGCTCGGGACCGCCGAATCCGTTTGCGCCGGGGGCACGCCCCGTGATCCCCGCGCTGCCGAGACCGGCAATGGAGGCGCCGCGCCCACCCGTGGCAGAGGCACGCTCAGCGCGACCCGCTGTTGATGAGCGGCGCGACGGGCGCCCTGAGCGCGCGGGAGGTCGTGACGAACGTGGACGAGATGAGCGTGCTCGTGATGATCGTCGCAATGCACCGGATCGCGCTCCGCGCGAGGAGCGCGGACAAGACGCGCGCCCGCCGCGTCCCGAGCCGCGCGGAACGGATGCCGGAGAGCGTCCTGATGACGGCGCAGCGGGTGAGGGCGGGCGTCGCCGACGGCGGCGCGGCCGGCGCGGCCGCGGTCGTGGCCGCGGAACCGATGGTGCCCCGCATCAGAACCTCGGCCCGGTACGGCTCGACGATTTTCTTTTGACCGGGGAGCGGGAACAGTCGGACGATTCCACAGACGAAATCGATACGGGGCCGATTGCGGATGGTCCCGGTGATCCGGTCGAGAGTTCTCCGTCAAAGGATTCGCCGCTCGATGATGCGACATCTGAAGCCGCCCGAAGAGCGTACGTCGCCGTCGCCGGCAGCGGGGCGGACGCGGACGACGGCGCGGCGGAAGAGACGGCGCGGAGGCCGGCGCGCCGCTGCAAGCTCCGGAACGTCCGCAGCGGGCGGAGTCGCCGCCGATTGATGGCGAGGCCTCACAGGGCGATGTCGGCGATCTCGAGCCTGACGAGGAATTTGATGTCGCCTCTGAAGCACGCGAGGCGATGGACTCCGGCGCGGAAGCGACGCCGGCCGAGGCGCCGCGTGGCCGTGGGCGCGACCGGGATCGCGGCCGTGGCGGTCGCCGTCGCCGTCCGCGCTATAACGAGCGCGGCGACACGGCGGACGTACGCGAAGCCGATGAAGGCGGCGAGGATATGTTCGTGGTCGGCGAGCCGCTCGACGACGACGGCTCGATCCCGCCGAGCACTCCGCAAGGCGAGGCGACCGATGAGGCCGATGCCGTTGACTTCGACGTGACGGTCGACGTCGGCGATGGCCCGATCGCGACCGGCGTTCGGAAGGAAATGATCATCAACGTGATGCCGCACGAAGAGTGCCGCATCGGCCTGCTCGAAGACGGCAAGCTCCAGGAGATTTACCTGGAGCGCGCCAGCTCTGAGAATCACGTCGGCAATATCTATAAGGGCGTGGTGACGAACGTCGAGCCGAGCATTCAGGCGGCGTTTATCGACTTCGGCCTGGGCAAGAACGGCTTCCTGCACATTTCCGACCTGCATCCGCAGTATTTCCCGCACGGCGACGGTAACACCGAAAGCGTGGGGCGCAAGCTCGCACGCCGCCACCGTCCGCCGATCCAGCGTTGCCT
>JBGAJB010000111.1:0-11269 GCA_044225155.1 Phycisphaerae bacterium
AATCGCGCTCCCAAGATTTCCCCAGTCGAAAGTCCCTTGTGAGGTTTCAATATCGCGCCAGGACGTGCATATGACGACGCCTTTTACGTACAGTTCGTCGGCTGGCGCACTTACGCTATTCGGGTCACTTGCGTCGTAGTCGAAACGCAGGTATACGCCCCTTGCCACCGGCCGAGGCCCATGCTGTCAGGCCTAGCGCCAGTGATACGGCGATCCCGGCGATTACGGGTGAAAAACGCCTGTAGCGCAATAGTGAATACGGAGGCGTGGCGGAGAAAGCTGCGACGGGACTCATGCTTTGTCTCCTGAAAAGCGAAGATGAGAATTACGCTCGCTAGATTGATTGTTCTGCGTCGATGCGAAAAGGCAAAAAAAAATGTCATGATTTTCTCTGGAAATTGTAGTTCTTTCGCGAATGATTTCCGTGTAAGCGAAGTTAAATACCTAACCCAGCAAAAGTTAGGGACTCGCCGTACTCTTTTTTCTCGCAAGTCGCATGAGTTTGCCGATCGGCAAACGGGAAGCTCTATTTTTCGCGCTTGCGTGCCCCGTGGCCGCAGGATTCGCGGATGACGAGTTCGGGGGTGAGGGAGATGCGCGTGGGTGGGCGCTGGGGGTCGGTGATGCGCTGGCAGAGCAGCTCGACGGCGTAGGCGCCCATCTTGGCCATCGGCACGCGGACGGTGGTGAGGGCCGGGCGGGTCATGCGGGCGATGGGCGGTGCCCTCGAACGAGCCAAGGGCCGACGGATGGGAGCGGCAGGTGCCTGGGCATGAGCGATTCGCGGAACCAGCGTGCACGCGCGCCGCTAGGGCGATGCCCACAGCCGAGGGCGGCTTCCTGCCTCAATACTCGTCTTCGTCCGATTCCAGCGTGTGCGACCATTCGTCGAGGTATTCGAGGTATTCGCTCGTGCCGCGGGCGACGCAGGTGAGCGGATCGTCGACCACCTTCACATCCAGCCCGGTCGCCTTGGCCAGCACTTCGTCCAGGCCGCGCAGCAGCGCGCCGCCGCCCGCGAGGTGAATGCCGTTGTCGACGAGGTCGGCCGCCAGCTCGGGCTCGGCCTGTTCCAGCGTGCGGAGGACCGACTCGACGATCTGGCCGACCGGCTCCTTCAGCGCTTCGCGCACTTCCTCGCCGCGCAGCGTCGCCTTGCGCGGCAGGCCGCTGATCATGTCGCGGCCTTTGACCTCCATGTTCTGCTCGTCCTTCTGCACGGCGGCGCTGCCGATCTGGATCTTGATGTTTTCGGCGGTCTGGGGGCCGATCATCAGGTTGTAGGTGCGCTTCATGTAATTGATGATCGCTTCGTCCATGTCGTCGCCGGCGACGCGCAGCGATTCGCAAATCGCGATGTCGGCCAGGCTCATGATGGCGACCTCGGTCGTTCCGCCGCCGATGTCGACGATCATCGACGCGGTCGGCTCAAAGATCGGCAGCTTTGCACCGAGCGCGGCGGCCTTCGGCTCGGGCACGAGATAGACGCGCCGCGCGCCGGCCCGCTCGGCCGAGTTGTAGACGGCGCGTTTTTCGACGGCCGTGATGCCGGAGGGGATCGAGATGACGACGCGCGGGCTGACGAGGCCGCGATTGCCGTGGACCTTGCGGATGAAGTAGCCGAGCATGGCCTCGGTGATGTCGAAATCGGCGATGACGCCGTCTTTCAGCGGGCGAATGGCGGTGATGCTGCCGGGCGTGCGGCCGAGCATTTCCTTCGCGACGATGCCGACCGCCTTGCCATGCTCGGTGTCGAGGACCTGGTTGGTGCCCTTGCGCACGGCGACCACCGAAGGCTCATTCAGCACGATGCCTTCGCCGCGCACGCAGACGAGCGTGTTGCACGTGCCGAGGTCGATGCCCATGTCGAGGCTGAACAGGCCGGTCAGTCGTCGCAGAAACACTGGCAGCTCCCATCCTTGGGTGCGGCGCACAGGCGGCTCGGTCACTGCAATGTGCTAGTCCAGCGGATCGTCGGCAAAGTCGCGCACCGCGAGCGGCATGCTCCAGAAATAGAGGCCGCCGAATGCGAGTAGCGCTGCGCCGGAAACGATTGCGAGGATCATCGCCGCCAGCCGCAGGCCTTCGCCGTGCAGAAAGGCGGCCACCGCGAGCGCGCCGATCCCGAGATCAAGCAGCGTGCCGCCCGCGACGGCCGCGCGCCCGCGGATGGAACGGCCCCCGGGGACGGGGAGCACCTGTGCGAACACGCCCTGAGATGCCACCATCAATATCTGAAAGAGTAGTCCGACGACGATGGCGTAGATCGCGACCCAGAGCCACGGCATGTCGCGGAACATAGCCGGCGCGGAATCCGTCAGTGTCTTCGCGAAGGTGGCCGTGATGGCCGCGCCGATCAAGGCCGGGCTGTAATACGTGAAGCGTCCCATGGCTAATGTCCCTCGGCCTCGTGCCCGAGCAGCGGCTTGAGCTCGGCCAGCTTGCTCTGAAGCAGCTCGGGCGTGTCCGCTTCCATGTTGAGCCGCAGGAGCGGCTCGGTGTTCGAGGCGCGCACGTTGAACCACCAGGTGGGGTACTGCACGGTGATGCCGTCGAGGCTGTCGACCTCGGCGTCGGAGTAGCGCGTGGCGAGTGCCTGAATCGTGCCTTCCTTGTCGGGATTCTCAAAGTTCAGTTCGCCGCTGGCGGGATACTTTTGCAGCGGGCGCAGCAATTCGCCCAGCGGCCGGCCGGTGCGATTCAGGACATTCAGCACGGCCACGAAATTCAGAAAGCCGGAGTCGCAGTTCCAGAAATCGCGGAAGTAAAAGTGACCGCTGAGTTCTCCGCCGAAGACGGCGCCGGTCTCCGCCATGGCGCGCTTCATGAAGACGTGCCCCACGCGCTGTCGCTTGGGCGTTCCGCCGCAGGCGAGGATGCGCTCTTTCACGATGCGGCTGGAGCGCAGGTCATAAACGACCGTCGAGCCCGGCGATGAACGCAGGAATTCCTCGGCCAGCAACGCGGTCAGATGATCGCAGGCCACGATGTTCGCGTCGCTGTCGACGAACATGCAGCGGTCGGCGTCGCCGTCAAAACACGCGCCGAGGTCGGCCTTGTGCGCGCGGACTGCGGCGCGGAGCTGCGCGAGATTGGCCGGCACGAGCGGATTCGGCGGATGGACGAATTCGCCGTCATGTTCAAAGTTCAGAGCGATCGTCTGCAGATTCGGCGTATCTGAGAAGAGGATCGGAAACCAGCGGCCGGCCATGCCGTTCGAGGCGTCGACAACGATCTTCAACGGCCGATTGAGCGGCTGGAGGTGTTTCCTGACGTAGTCGCGATACGGCTGGGAGAGATCGAGCGTGCGCACCTGATCCGTGGCCGTGACCTTATGGCGTGAAATCGCGCGCGCGATCCGTTCGATTTCCTTGAGGCCGGAGTCCGCGCCGATCGGCTTGCCTTTCAGACCCGAAATCTTGAAGCCGTTGTAGTTCGCGGGGTTGTGGCTGGCGGTGGTCTGTACGCCGCCGCAGCATTTCAGGTGATTCGCGGCGAAGGCGATCTGCGATGTGTCGATCATGCCGATGTCGACGACGGCCGTCCCGCTGGCAACGACGCCCTCGATGAACGCGCGGCAGAGCGACGGGCTGCTCTTGCGCATGTCGCGCCCGACGACCAGCACGCCCATCTCCGGATCGCTGCGGTCGTAACCGGTGAGGGTGGTGCGAAGGAACTGGGCGGTCGCATTGCCGATCCGCCAGGCGATGTCCTCATTCAGCGGCTCGGGGTAGGTCGCGCGAACGTCATATGCCTTGAAGACCTTTTCGACCATCTCTTCCTCTTTGCGCGGAATCATTGTCGGCGAGACGCGCTGCTGTCCGATGAGCGTCGATTCGTGTGTCGGGCGGCCGCGTTCGTCGTCGTTGAACTGGCAGCCGGGGCACTTGGCGAAATTCGAGCGGCGGCGGCCCATGCAGATGGCATCCGAGATGCTGATCTGCTCCTCGCCGGGGCAGAAGCGGTGGTACTGCTGCAATTGCCTGGCCACAAAGCGATGCTAGCCGATGGGCGCGGCATCGGCTACGTTCCGAGGCGATGGCCCGCCGCAGCACATTTGAGCTGGTTTATCCGCCGTGGGCTTTTGCGCGCGACGATGGCGCGGAGTTGGAACGCATTCATGGTGAGGTCGGACTGGACGGTTTGGTCGCTCCCGTCGTCACCGGCCCGGCCGCGGCCTTGCAGGCATTGGCCGCTGAAAACGCGCTATTTGTCTCTGAGGGCGGATGGCATTTTCACGCGCAATCCGAGCATTATCGCGGTAGCGGACTGCGGGCGCGCGCGGCAAGTTGGATGGGGCGGCGGGATCACGTCGGGGCGATGGCGGAATTCGCCGGCCGGCACGGTTTGTCTCTGACGCTGCGCATCGCGGCGACGGAGATTCCCGCGCTGCTGCACGCCGAGCCGAATCTTTGCACGCACAGCGCCTGGGACGGCGGCGCGCTCACGCGCCGCGCGTGCCCCTGTAACCCGAGTTTCCGGGCGTTGATCGGCGACATCTGCGGTGATCTGGCAAGGTTCTCCCCCGCCGCCTTTGAACTTGGTGATTGTGAACTCGATCAGCCGCTGGATGACACCTCAATGCCCGAACTGTTGCGCGGAATCGCCGGTTTGGCTGAGTTGGTCGCCATCTGCTTCTGCCCGGCCTGCCGCGAGATTGGAGAACGCGCCGGCGTCGACGTAGATGCGGCGCGGCGCAGCACGCGCGTGCACGCCGAGCGCTCGGCGCGGCTGCCGCCAGACGAGCGGGCCGTGCAGGGGCTCAGCGACGATTCGGAGTTGCAGCGCTATTTGAGTGCGCGCTGCGCCGACCAGGCGGGCTGGCTCGCTCGATTCGCGGAACGTCTGGAGCCGCGGCAATTGCGCGTTCTCACGCAATCACACTCCTCCGGCCACCCGGACGCGCAAGCAATCCTCGTATCAGTCGCGCAATTGGGGGCTGAATGGCGCGATGGGCTGCGCGACGCTCCCGCTGAAACGGCGCAGCGAATTGCCGCCACGCACGTGGGGGCGTGCATCCCGATCGCGCGGCCATGCTTCCTGGCGGCCGATGAGCTTGTGCGGGCCGTGCATCCATTCTCGGAAGCGGTGCGGGTCCTCGAATTGGCTGGGGCGGAAACGTCACCCGGCGAAGCGGTGGGCTGGCTGCGACAGGCGCTGCGTTATGCCCGGCGAAGCTGAATTCGCGCGCTCCCGCGTTCGATAATCCATTGTCGGATAATGGCGGATTGGAAGCGTCGCGAAGCCATGCGCGCCGAGCGGCGCGCGGCAGCGAATTGCGCGAACGCAACGCGGCAAACGCTCCGCTGCGCGACCTTCCCGCTATGATCTGATCGGCGTTTTTGTCTTTGTTTTGGTCCGTCAGGGAAGCACCATGGGCAACACCCACTCGTTCATCGTCGCGGCGAAGCGCAGTCCGATCGGTCACTTTCTCGGTTCGCTCTCCAAGTTGAAGGCCACCGAAATCGGCGCGCAGGTCGCCAAGGCACTGATCGCCGATTCCAAGGTGCCGCCCGCCGCGATTGACGAGGTCTACATCGGCCAGGTGCTGCAGGCCGGCTGCGGGCAGAATCCCGCGCGACAGGTCGCGCTGGGCGCCGGTCTCCCCGACACGATTTCCGCCACGACCGTCAACAAGGTCTGCGGCAGCAGTTTGCAGGCCGCGATGCTGGCCGATCTGACGCTCCGCGCGGGTGACGCGAACGTCGTGCTCGCCGGCGGCATCGAGTCGATGAGCCAGGCGCCGTTTCTCGTCCGCAACATGCGCACCGGCCACAAGTTTGGAAAGGCCGAGTTGGTCGACGTGATGGAGTACGACGGTCTGACGAACGTCTACGACAACGCGATCATGGGCGCGATCGCGGAAGAGACCGCTACGCGCGCGGGCGTTTCCCGCCAGAATCAGGACGAATACTCGGTTCGCAGCCACCAGCGCGCCGCCGCCGCGGACAAGGCCGGCCGCTTCGCCGCCGTGCGCGTACCGATCAGCGTGCCGAAGGCTGACGCGCCCTTTGCGAAGGATGAGACGATCCGCCTCGATGCGGCCGTCGACAAGCTCGGGGCCCTCAAGCCGGTCTTCGACAAGAGCGGCACGATCACGGCCGGCAACGCCTCGTCGATCAGCGACGGCGCGGCCATGTTGTTGATCGCGAGCGAGCAGGGGTGCAGCAAGAATGGCTTGAAGCCACTGGCCCGCATCGTGGCCCACGCCACGGCCGGGGGTCCGCCGCGCGATTTGTTCTTCGCTCCAATCGCGGCCAATCGCAAAGTGTGCGAGAAGGCGGGCTGGGACATCAAGCAGGTCGATCTGTGGGAGATGAACGAAGCGTTCGCCGCCCAGATGTGCGCCTGCCTGAAAGGCCTGGAGATGCCGCTGGATGCGGAAAAAGTGAACGTGGACGGCGGTGCGATCGCGCTTGGCCATCCGATCGGCGCCAGCGGCGCGCGCATCCTCGGGCAACTGGTCTGGGCGCTGAAACATCGCAACCTGAAGCGCGGCGTCGCGTCGCTGTGCCTGGGCGGCGGAAATGCAGTCGCAATGGCCGTCGAAATCGTCTGAAGCGGCTGCCGCACTTGCGGTTGCGCGTTTTCTCTTTGCGCTGGCGGCCCCGGTGGTGGCGGCCGGCGCGGTCGTGAGTTACGTCCTCTCCGATCCCGAAGGCACGCCGGAGACGGCTGTCGTCCTCGGTGGCTATATTGCCTTACCCGTGGCGCTGGGCTATGCGTTCGTCTCCGCCCGGCAGCGATTATCTTGTTGGTTAATTGCGAGCGCTCAGATCATTCCGCCGGGTGCGCTGTTGATGGCACCGTCAGATGCGTTCGTCATGGATCGCGTCTGGCAGATCACGCTCGCCGCGGTGTTGCAGGTCCTTGGGGGCGCGATCGGAATGGAATTGGCGCGTTCGCTCGGGCGTTTGCAGGCGCGGGAAGCTGGTGCGCTGGCGGGAGACTGAGATGAACTGGCAGCGGCTATCGGGCGGCGTGCTGATCTGCCTCGGCCTTTTTTTACTCTTTCTCGCATTCAAATGGGGCGTGCGGAGCACCTATCTCGGTTGGATGTCGCTGGTCGCGGGCGGAGCCGTCATCAGGTCGGCCCCCGCCCGCCGCAAGCGGCGCGGCGACGAATCTCTTTCCATCGCCATTATCGAGAAGGGCGCGCAACGCCTCACGCAGGCGACGATAGCCCAGCTGCTGAGTCAGGAGTTTGGCATCGCGATCAACAACGACCCGTCGGCCAAGGACTTTGTCTCGGGCGGCGATGGCACATATGTTGGTCAAATTGACGGGCGCACCTATTCCATTATTAGAACGCAGGGTCGCATACTGCCGACGTTGACGGAATCGGTCCCCGCCGACGACATTCGAATGCGCCGCATTGTTGAGGAGCACGATGCGTGTACGGCGATCACGCAACAGTGTGGAAAGGAAGACGAGCCCCTCGAAGATCGCATGAAAGCGATCTCTCGCTTTACCGCGGCACTGCTGGATGAGCATTCCATGGGGCTCACTTGGAACACTCATCGAGAATTACGCCCGGTCTCGCCCGAAATCGTCGAGTTGTTGCGAACGGATGCGGTAAGACTGTTCCGGGCAAATGCCGGAACAGAACCAGTTTCGCTCTTACCGACAGCTGAAACGGATCCGCGAATGTACTCAGCAGTTGCCGAAGCACGGCGACGTTTTCCGGAGTTCGTGGAAGGCTGGAAAAATCGTTCCACCGGCGAATTCTTCAGCGTCAGCGCGCCGCTAACGCGCGCCGGGAACACCGAAACTCTGTGGATCGATGTGACGGTGATCCGAGATACGGAAGTCGAGGGCGAACTGGGCAGCGCACCCACGAACCTTCCCGGACTACGCAAGGGAGATCGTGTAATCGTGCCAATTGCTGAGCTTTGCGATTGGGTGTGGGTAGTGCCGGGAGAGCGGAATCTGCGCGGCAGCTTCGGTTTGAAGGTGCTCCTTGGAAATTAGGCCCAACATCTCGATTCCGCCGAGCGCTGCCGCGCGCCTCGCCGCGCCGTGCACCTATCGCCGCTTGGCCGCGCGCGTCGCGCCGACGCCGCTCTTCGAAGCGCTCTACGGCGGCGACACGAACGCCTTTCTCTACGAATCACTCGAATCACACGGCGGCCGCGGGCGCTGTTCCTTCATCGGCGGCCGTCCGCTGGCACAACTGACGCCGAGCCGGGCCGGGTGGAGTTGGCGACGGATGGCGCCCGCGAGCGCGTCGTCGGGCATCCGCTGGAGATCCTGCGCACGCTCCTGCGTCCGCGCACGGACGTCCCACCGGTCGCGCGTTTGCGGCGGCGGTAGGCCTATATCTCAACTACGACCTGATTCGCTGGAGCGAGGCCGTTCCCGATCGGCATCCGGCGGATGAACTGCCCGAAGCGCAGTTCCTCTTCCCCGGCGAGATTCTTTGCCTCGATCATCTCGAGCAGCACGTGCATGTCCTGCTCTATCGCACCGACGGGATCGAAGAGCGGCTCGCCGAAATCCGGCGCGTAATTGAGGCGCACGAGAATCGCGCCGAGCCGACCGTCGGCCAAAATGCTTTGAATCCGCCACTCGACGTACCCGATGCCGTGCTGCGCTCCAACATGACGCAGCCGGAGTTCGAGCAGATGGTCGAACGGGCCAAGGAATACATCCGCGCCGGCGACATCTTCCAGGTGGTGCTCAGCCGGCGCTTCGAATTCGACGTGCAGCTTCCGCCGCTGGAAATCTACAAGGCGCTGCGCCGCACGAATCCCTCGCCCTACATGTATTACCTGCGTCTCGACGACCTGCACATCGCCGGCTCGTCGCCGGAGGTGCTCGTCCGCCTTTCGGGCCGCAAAGCCGTCACGCGTCCCCTGGCGGGCACGCGCCGCCGCGGGCGTGATGCGGCCGAGGACGCGGCGCTGGAGCGCGAGCTGCGCGCCGACCCCAAGGAGCAGGCCGAGCACGTGATGCTGGTCGACCTCGGACGCAATGACCTGGGGCGCGTCTGCGAATACGGCAGCGTACGCGCGACGAATCTGCTGGACATCGAGCGCCACTCGCGTGTGATGCACCTCGTTTCGACGGTCGAGGGCTGGACGCGCGCCGACGCCGACGCGTTCGACGTCTTCGCCGCGACCTTCCCGGCCGGAACGGTCAGCGGCGCGCCGAAAGTCCGCGCGATGCAGGTCATCGATGAGCTGGAGCCGGCGCGGCGCGGCATCTACGCCGGCGCGATCGGCTATTTCAGCCTGCTGGGCGACGTCGATCTCTGCATCGCGATCCGCACGATGGTCATGCATCGCGGCCGCGGTTTCATTCAGGCCGGCGCGGGCATCGTCGCGGACAGCGTTCCCGCGCTGGAATACAAGGAAACGCTCAACAAGGCGCGGGCGCTGCTTCAGGCGGTGAAGCTGGCGGAGCAAGAGCGAATAGCGAATAGCGAATAGCGAAAGAAGGCTGTACGCAGTTGTTCGTCGGTCGCCCCGTGTGCCTTACGGGCTTGTGCCTTCGATTCGGTGGAACACGTACGTCGGCTTGTCGGCCCAGGTGATCGGGCTGAGCGGCACATCCGGCGGCGGAACGCGGCGCACGAGTTCGTACTCGCGCCGCCACCAGAGATTCGCGACCGCGTCGTCATCGTCGGCCGTCAGCACGAGCCAAGGCGGGAGCGCCCGCCCGTCGAGCGGGGTCGGTTCACGCGGCGGAAGCAGCACGATCCGCCGGTGGGTAAAGTCGAGCGGCGGGATGCTGTAAGGCGCGGGTTCCTGAATCACCGCAATCGCATCAGCCGGCGCGGCACTTTTCGCGAGGAATTCGCCCGCCAGACGGCGCGACTCATTTTTTTCGCCGGCGTCGCGCTGAAAAGAAGCGAGATAGGCCGGTCCGCTCGCGAGCACGATGCAGATCGTCAGCCCGACGACCGCGCGCAAGCCGCGCCAGACGCGCACGATGTGTGGCGTCGCGGTCCCAGTGCCGCGCAGCGCATAGGCGAAGCGCGTGGCCGGCCCGCCGATCATCGTGCCCGCGCCGATGCAGAGCCACAGCGTCGGCAGCAGCAGAAACCGGGCGAATTCCGCCGGTTTGCCCGCGCCGATCAACACGCAGAGCGCGAACATCCCAACGGCGGGCAGAGCGGCCACGCGCAGAAGCGGGCCGCGATCGCGAAAGATCAGGAACGAGAATCCCGCTAGTCCCAGCGCGCATACGCCGGCGCCGCATGCCTCGACCATCAGCACGCCGACCCGCGCCGCGCCTTCGCTCAGGCGAGCGACGGAGTACATCGCGGTCGAGTTGCCGAGATTGCTCTGCAGCGCGGCGCGGTTCATGAGCAGGTTGTAGGGAACGTAGGGATTTGTCGCGAGATACGCCGCCAACGCGATTCCGCCGGCCGCCAGCAGCCGCGTCAGGGCGCTGCGATCGGTGCGCCAACGCCACAATAGTCCCGGCCACAGCAGCGCCGCGGCGAGGCCGGTCAGTACGAAGCCGAACGAAAGCCCCGCCAAAGCGCCGAGCGGCAACACATCGCGCCAGCGGGCCGACTCGACGCAGCGCAGCGATGCGAGCATCGCCCAGGCCAGCAGGCACGCTGACGGCACATGCGGCTTGGCTTCCAACGCCCCGCTGAGCAGCACCGGCGAGGTCGCCAACAGCAGGAGCGCCGCCCAACCCGCCAACCGCCCGGACAATCGTTCTGCCAGGCGCGCCGCGGCCACCAGCAATCCCGCTGCGAAGAGCAGCGAGATAAATCGCGAAACGAGATAGAAGCGAGCGAACGCCTCCGGATTCTGGAGATACAGCCCGATGTCGCTGGTGATGGTCGTCAGGCCGAAAAGACTGCACGCGCCGGCCGCCGCGCCGACAAGATAGATGTACGCGCCGCCGTATTGATACTGGCGTGGATCGAAATCCAGTTGGCGCGGCTTCATCCGCTGCAGCGCCATGAATGTGATCATTTCGTCCGGCTGTCGCGAAAAAAGCCGGTAGCGGCGCAGAATCTCCGCCCGTTTTGCATCGCTCGATGTCAACTCGGTTGGCGCGGTAATCGGGCCGAGCGGGTTGAGATCGGTGTCCGCTCCGCCCACGCGCTCGGAGCGCTGCTCGAGGGCAGCGGCGGCCGCGAATCGCTCCGCCGACCACGCTTTTTCGCCGCCAAAGAGCAGATCGTCGTTCGCCTTCGACGGCAGGCCCCACCAGGCGAGCGGCGCGAGCAGCGCAAGCCACACGATGGCTGCGATGGAATACGCGATGAGCGAGGTTCGCCGCGCGGGTTCCAAGCCACTGGGCT
>JBGAJB010000112.1:0-10805 GCA_044225155.1 Phycisphaerae bacterium
TGCGGCCGGTCGTCCCCACCGCATTCGGACGGAAGCGACGCGTCCGCCTCGAACAATAATCGTTCAGTCGTTGCGCCGGCCGTCGTGCACCGACCTATGCAGGGTGCTTGAGGAGGCCCAGAAACAGCCTTCCTCTTGGAGATCTGCCATGCGACTTCCGACATTCTTCGTTCGTTTGAGCACTGCGGGGCTTTTGGCCGGCACGGCCATGGCCGGCGACCTGAACCCGCCGCCCGGGCCCATCACCCCGACCGGCCGGACGCCCATCAACGCGAGCACAACACCGGGCGACGGTACGGCCCTCTTTGCCATCACCCAGGCCGGCTCTTACTACCTCACCGGACCGGTCAGCGGCGCGGCCGGAAGACATGGAATTCACGTCACCGCCAGCAACGTGCGCATCGATCTCGCCGGCTTTTCCATGACGGGCATCGGCGGATCGGCGGACGGAGTCTTCCTCGACGGCGTCTCAAACATCACCATCATCGACGGTCAACTCTCCGGGTGGGGCGGAAGCGGCATCGACGGCGCTGGCGCGAATGGCCGCATCGAGAACGTCCGCGTGGAGACCTGCGGCGCGGACGGTATCAGCATCAATACCGGCAGCCAGGTCATCAACTGCACCGCATCAAGCTGCGGCGCGAGCGGATTCAGCTCCAGCAACGAGGTCATCTTCAACAACTGCGTGGCCGGTGGAAACGTGCTGCACGGCTTCCAGGCAGGTACGAACTCGATCCTGAAAGGCTGCATCTCGCGGCTGAACGGCGGCGCGGGTATCGCCAACAGCGGCATCAACGGCCTGAACATTTCAGACTGCACCTGCGAGCTCAACGGCAGCGTCGGCATCGCCGCCCCGGCCCAATCCCTCGTCAGCCACTGCATCGTGCGCGGCAACGGCGCGGGCGGCATCACGGCCGGCGACGGCAGCACCATCACGAGCTGCACGGCCAATGAAAACACGGGCGTGGGGATCAACATCACGAACGGCTGCACGGTGACGGCCTGCGCCTCGGCGCTCAACACGCTGACGGGCTACACGGCCACGAGCGGGACCACGTTCACGAGTTGCAGCGCTCGCGACAACACGACGGACGGTTTCTCGATCGGGGCGGGATCGACGGCTCGCGACTGCACGTCGTTCAGCAACACCGGCTCGGGCATCGTCGGTACCTTCGGCTGCACCATCAACAATTGCACGACGCGCATCAACACCCTGGACGGTATTCGCGTTGTGAGCGATTGCCGCGTCGTGGACAACACCAGCGATTGCAACGGCTCCGGCGCGGGCGATGGCGCGGCCATCCACGCCACGTCGAGCGACAACCGTATCGACGGCAACAACTGCACGGACAGCGACCGCGGCATCGACGTGGATGTGGCGGGCAATTTGATCATCCGCAACACGGCCAGCGGCAACACGACGAACTTTGACATCGTGGCCGGCAACTCCGTGGGTCAGATTCAGGACGTGAGCGGCATCGATATCACGTCAACGAATCCGTGGCGCAATTTCTCGTTCTAGCCGTTCTCGCAGATAGAGGAGACGAACCATGACGAGAATCATTGCACTCGCGGGTGGATGGCTGTTGACGGCGGCCGCGTGGGCTCAATCCGACGTCGATCCGAATCATCGCTTCGCCTGGGGCGAGCAGACCGGCTGGATCAACTGGCAGCACAATCGACCGGCCGCGGGCGACGGGGTTCAGATTCACGCGACCTTTCTGTCCGGCTACGCGTGGAGCGAATCGAGCGGCTGGATCAATCTCGGCAACGGCAGCCCCGCCAACGGCGTGTCATATGCGAACGCGAGTTCGGCCGACTTTGGGGTGAATCTCGATGACGACACCGGACTGCTTTCGGGATTTGCCTGGGGCGAGCACATCGGCTGGATCAACTTTGCCGGCGGCGCCGCAGCCACGCCGGCGAGCGCAGCCAGAATCGATTTCGCCTCCTGCCGGCTGCGGGGCTATGCCTGGGGAGAAAACGCAGGCTGGATCAACCTCGACCACGCGGTTGACTACGTCGGACTGGCGGCCGGTGTGTGTAACGCGACGTGTCCGGGCGATTTCGATGGTGATGGGGATGTCGATCTCGCCGACCTCGGAGTCGTGCTGTCAGCGTTCGGGCTGAACGGGAACGGCGACACCGACGGCGACGGCGATACCGATTTGGCGGATTTGGGCGTGGTGCTGTCCGCCTATGGAATGCCTTGCCCATAGCCGACAAAGGAAAACGCAGAAAAGCGAGACGAGAAACGAGATGCCGACGGAGCGCTCTGCCCCGCCGGCCGTCTCGTTTCTCGTTTTTCGCATTTCGGTTCGTTAGTTCGCCGCCATGCCGATGATCGTCATCTGCTTGTCGTACTCGATGCGGAACTGATATTGCAGCGACGCGGCCGCATCGCCGACGCTGCCCGCCTTGCAGGCCAATTCCGCCCGGACCAGACCTTCTTTCCGATCCGCTTCAGATTGCGTGACGCTCGGTCGTCCTTCCGCGGTCGGTGTCAGCGTGACTTTCAACTCCGTCCCGCGCGCGAGCGGAATGCGGTCGAGCACGCGCACCGTTTGCGGCTGATCGCCAAAATTCTCAACGGCGATGTGATAGGTGAAATCAACGATGCGATTGCCGCCCTGCGTCGATTCTTTCTTGTCGACCAGTTCGCGCGAGGCCCGCAGGGACGCGTCGATGCCGAAGCCGATCGTGAAGTGCTCGCCGGCCGCGACGGTCGGGAGAGCGGATTGCCCGACGAACTCGCCGCCGACGTAGGTCGTGACGGGGCCCGCCAGCAGCAGCATCCGGCTCTCGTTCACGACCGAGGCTTCGTCATAGACAAAGCTGGTCAGCACCGGCGTCGCCACCTTGTAGAACTCGCCCTTCATCGGCAACGACGCGATCTGGATGAATTGGCGATCCGCCCGGCTCGGCAGCGACGTGCGCGAGGCGACCTGATACGTAATGCTGAGACCTTCCTGCGCCGGCGCGGACGGTTCCTTCATGATCGCCGACTTCGTCGCGGCGACCAAATCAAGCACCTGCATTTCCGCGGCGACATCGTTCAACGACTTGTCGAGCATCTCGGCCGAGACGGCGAAATCCGGATTGATCACGAGAACCTGCGAGTCCTTGACGCCGCTGGTGAGCGCATCGTGTTGCGCCGACTGATTCGATGCCCGGCGGCCGTCAGCCTCCGCCTGACGGCGCGAAAGCTCGGCTTTCATGGCGCGATAGTCCCCGCCGCCGCCCGAACCGGCCGGCGTCTGAGGCGGCGGCTGCGGCGCGGCCAGCGCGATCTGCATGGGCGAAATCTGCGGAGCTTTGGCGGTCAAGGCCGGAGTGGCGGTCGAGAGCGTCATGGCGACATCGCTCCAGTCCTCGCCGCTCATCTGCTCAATCGCCGCGTAATACTCAACCGTGACACCCTTGCGATCCGCGCCTGCCCGCACGGTGTATGAGGGCAGCCACGTGGCGTTATTGACCAGGTAGCGCACTTTCAACGTGCCGCCCGGCTTCTGGACGTTCGCGAAGACGACCGCTTCGCGCACCGTCTTCGCCGAGCCGCCCGTCACGACTTGTCGCTCCCGATCGAGCTGCTGGAGCTTTTCGGTAAGGTCGCGAACCTCGACACCGGTCTTCAACTCGTTCTCGGCCAAGGTCTTACGTTCGGCGCCAATGAACTCCGAGAGCTTCGTCAGCGTTTCAGCGTTCAACACGCCGCGCGTCAGCTCGACGTTGGCCGAGGCGGCCGTGAATTGCTCAAGCTTGTCGAGATAAGCCTTCCGCTCGCCGCTCAGGGCCCCCATTCGCTGCGCCGCGGCGATCTGATCCTGAAGGCCGCGCATCTGCTGATCGAGCTTACGCACCTCCTCGCGAACATCCTGCGCCACCGGCCGCGCTCGGTAGCGGACCGAACGAACCTCGACGCCGTCGCCGCCTTCCGCAAAGAGCGTCGATGGGACAATCTGTTCGGGAAGCCCGCTGACAACGATCTCCCGCAGCCCCGTACTCCCATCGACAGTGACAGCGCGCGAAACCAGGGCCTGTCCGCGGTAGACGGTGACGGCGTCGATGCGGCCGGTGACATCCGGCGGATCGGCGGATGCGAAAACGACGGGACCGAGAGTCACGAGCAATGCGATCAAACGGCGGTACATGAGTACTCCTGTATAAGGCGTCAAAACTGAATACGTCGTGCCGCGGCCGGCCTTAAGCCAATTCAGCGACTCGCACACTGCTTCGCGGATACCCGACGGGATCCGAACGGATGCAGAGAATCGCGCTGTGTCAGACGCACTGCGCCCGCGAAAGTTCCCCGAGCCGACCCGACGAGCAGCTTGTGATTCGGGCGCGGAACGCCAGAATGAGCGGCCCGCTATGCATGCCGCGGCGGTGGGAACGGAGGCCGGCGATGCTTGCACCCTACGCCCGAGTCGAAGAGACGCTGATCGTGGTGGTCGGCGGCGCGGTGACCGTCGGCTGCGCACTCTGGCTGGGTGGGTGGGCGATCGTGCCCGCGGTTCTGTCGCTCGCGTTTCTGGCGTTCTATCGCGATCCGCCGCGCCGCGTACCAGTTGATGCCCGAGCACTCATCGCGCCGGCCGACGGGAAGGTCATGCGGGTGGATCGCAATTGGCGGGCCGCGCCGACGGATCCTCCACAGCTTCGCATCGTGATCTTCCTGAGCGTGCTCGACGTGCATATGAATCGCGTGCCGTGCGGTGGCCGCGTGCTCAGTTCCGTACATCGGCCGGGCTTGTTTTTGAACGCGCTGCGCGAGGACGCGACGCTGAAGAACGAGAACAACCTGCTCACGCTGGATCCCGATGCACCGTTACCCGGGCCGATCGGCGTGCGGCAGATCGCGGGCCTGCTCGCGAAACGCATCGTCTGCGCCGTCGCGCCCGGCGCGACCCTCAAGCAAGGCGAGCGTTTCGGCATGATCAAGTTGGGCTCGCAGACGGAGCTGCTCGCGCCCGAGGGCGATTGGGATGTGCCGGTGCAGGTGGGCGACGCCGTGCGCGGCGGTGTGACGTGCATGGCCAGGTGGAAGGCACAGGCTTAGTTGTCATCACCCGTGCCGTTTTGACGAAAAACTGCTACGATTCCCGCCGAAAATCGGCCGCGCGCATGCTTTCCGCCGGCCAGGAGGACTTTCGCGTGGCCGTAACATCTTCGTCCGAGCCGATCGCTGTTCCGCCGCTGAATCTGGCGGGAAACTTCGCCCAGCAACGCGCGGAAATCCTGCGGGAAATCGCGGAAATCTGCGACTCGGGCTACTACGTGCTCGGTCCGAAAGTGAACGCGTTCGAAGAGAATCTCGCCCAGTGGACGGGCGCGAAACACGCGTTGGGGGTTTCTTCCGGCACGGACGCGATCCTGCTGGCGATGATGGCGCTCGACATCGGGCCGGGCGACGAAGTCATCGTGCCGACCTTCACCTTTTTCGCCACCGCCGGCTGCGTGGCGCGCCTGCGGGCGACGCCCGTTTTCGTCGACGTCCTCCCCGAAACCTTCAACATGGACATGAAACAGGTCGCGGCCAAGATCACGCCGCGCACCAAGGCGATCATGCCCGTACACCTCTATGGGCAGATCGCGGATATGGCCGCGCTCGACGCCGTCGCGTAGCCGAGCAACATTCCGATCAGCGAGGACGCCGCGCAGGCAATCGGCGCCGCCGCGCCCGATGGGCGACAGGCGGGCACGCTCAGCGATTTCGGCTGTATCAGCTTTTATCCGACCAAGAATCTCGGCGCGATCGGCGATGCCGGCGCGCTGCTGTTCAACGACACCAAGCTGTTCGAGCGCTCGCGACAATTGCGGCTGCATGGTGAGACGAAGAAATATTTCCATCAGTTCATCGGTGGCAATTTCCGCATCGATGCCCTGCAAGCGGCCATTCTGAACATCAAGCTGCGGAAGCTGAATGAATGGAACACGGCTCGCGCCGCACGAGCAACGCGCTACACCCAACTCTTCACCGAGGCGGGCCTTTCGCCGGAATTGGTTCGCACCCCGACCAGCGGTACGGGCAAGCACGCATGGCATCAATACGTGATTCGTGCGCCGCGACGGGATGAATTGGTGGCGCACCTCAGCGCGCAAAAAATCGGCACCGGCGTCTACTACCCGGTGCCGCTGCATATGCAGGAATGTTTCGCGTATCTAGGCGGTAAACCAGGCGATCTACCCGTCGCCGAGAAGGCGGCTCAGGAAGTTCTCGCCCTGCCGATGTACCCCGAACTGACGGAAACGCAACAGGTGGCCGTGGTCAACGCGATTCGCAGCTTCTACCGGCGGTAGGACGATTCATTCGGCGCTGGCCGTTCGCTATCCACCCGCGGATGTCTGCGCCATATTCGCGGCCGGGAGTTCCACGACCGGCGGCGGCGCATCGCTCGTGTCGCCGGTTGTCGCGCCCTTGCGCTTGGCGTCGAGTGCCGTCTGTGCCGGCAGCCGGACTTTCCATGCCAGACCGAGCTTCTCGCAGCACCAGATCAGCACATAGGTGAGATCGAACTGCCACCACGCCAGGCCATGCCGGGCCGACGTCGGGAAAGCATGATGGTTGTTGTGCCAGCCCTCGCCGAACGCGAGCACGCCGAACACGACGTTGTTGCGGCTGTGGTCGCGGCTCGCATACGGGCGCTGTCCCCAGATGTGGCAGACTGAGTTGATGCACCAGGTCAGATGGTGGACAAGGCAAATGCGGGCCAGGCCGCCCCAGATGAAGCCGAGCAGCGCGCCCATCCAGCTCATCGTCAGCAGGCCGCCCAGAACCGCCGGCAGGATCAGGCCCAGCAGCACCCAGAAGGGGAACATGTCGCTGATCCAGCGCAGGAGACGATCGCTGCGCAGATCCGGCACGTAACGATCGAGATCCGGCGGATTGGCCTCAAAAAGCCAGCCGACGTGCGAGTGCCACACGCCGAGGAAGAACCCCTTCAGTCCCGTGCCGGCCGTGTGCGGCGAATGCGGATCGTCGTGACGATCGCTGAACTGATGATGCTTGCGATGAAACGCCGTCCACTGCAGCAGCGGCCCCTGGGCCGACATCGACCCGAGTACGGCCAGCAGCGTCTCGATCGGACGAATCGTCTGGAACGAGCGGTGCGTGAAAAGGCGATGGAAACCCATTGTGACGCCCAGACCGGTCAGGGTGTAAAAAGTCGCGAGCAGGACAAGATCGACCCAAGTGACGCCGCTGCCGTACAGCAGAATCACGGCGACGATCAAGCCCAGGAACGGAACGACAACCCCGATCAGCGTGGCGATTTTTTGCGTCCGAGAAACTTCCGCGAGAACGACATCCGACATCAAGCGCTCCAACGTATCTGAGGGAAGGAAGGCAGGCTTGGCGGACCGCGCGCCGCGACGCACCTGCCTGCCGTGCACGTCTCCGGGTTTCTCACTCTTACCCGGGGCAGGCTCGCAGAAAGGAACGTTCGGCGAGATCGGCCGCCGCGTCAAGCGCGAAAAGTCACAACTGGTCGAGGGAAATCGCACTTGATTCGTGCTTTTCATCGAGCACCGCGCCAGCGCGCTACGATCATCTGATCGGCGGGAAGCGACGCCGACGAACACGGCAAAATCCAGAATTCAAGGGAGCAGGCGTTATGGCACCGGAGCTTTCCGGAAAGGTTGCGATCGTCACAGGTTCCACCGGCGGCATCGGCGCAGCGACAGCGATCGCCCTCGCGCGACTCGGCGCAAAAGTAGTCGTCTCTGGACGGCGCGAGCGCGAAGGCGCGGACGTTGTGAATCAAATCACAAAAGCCGGCGGTCAGGCAATCTTCCAGCGCGCAGACATCACGAAGGAGGCTGACATCGCGGGCCTGGTGGAAAAGGCCGTCGCACATTTTGGGCGCATCGACATCGCGGTGAATAACGCGGGCGTCGAGGGCGCAATTGGCATTCCGACGCACGAACAGACCGCGGAATTCTTCCACCAGATCATGAACGCGAATGCGCTCGGCGTCCTGCTCTCGATGAAGCACGAAGTGCGGGCGATGCTGAAGAGCGGCGGCGGCGCGATCGTCAACACCTCGTCGATCGCCGGGCTGATCGGCTTTGGCGGCGCGTCCTGCTATGTCGCCAGCAAACACGCCGTCGTCGGTCTGACACGCACCGCGGCCCTCGAATACGCCAAGCAGAACATCCGCGTGAACGCCGTGTGCCCCGCCGCCATCGACACGCCGATGCTCGATCGTTTTGAGGCCAGCCTCGCCAAGGTCGCCGGCATCGACGAGCAGGCGATGTCCCAGCAGTTCGCCGCGATGCATCCGATCGGCCGCACCGGCAAGCCGGAAGAAATCGCCGAGGCGATTTGCTGGCTCTGCTCGCCGCGCGCGTCATTCGTGACGGGGCAGGCGCTCGCCGTCGACGGCGGATTTACCACGCAGTAGCGGCCGCGCGCCGCTGGGTTCGCCTAGACTTTCGCAGCGTCGGCGCGATTTGCCGATGGCGCGAAAGGGCGGCATGAACGACAGCGAAGCGAACGCGGCCGGCACGATCACGCAGACCAAGCCGCTGAGCGAGCCCTGGCGGACGCTCAAGCGGCTCGGGCCCGTGGGTGTGTTGGCGGTGATCGCCGGCGCCTTACCCGCTGTCGGCGGCATTTTGCTCCTGACCTACAGTCAGACCGTCGCCGAATGGCTGCGCGGCCACGGCGAGGGTGCTCTTCCGATTTACATCGTAGGGTTCACGCTCCTGGCCGGACTGGCTGTGCTTCCAACGTACGCACAGGCGGTACTTGGCGGATTTGTTTTTCACTTTGCGGTCGGCTTCCCTTCCGCGATGGCCGGATTCGGCGGAGCAGCGCTGATCGGATATGCGATTGCGCGCCTGGCGTCCGGCGATCGCGCCCAAAAGCTGATCGACGAGCATCCGAAATGGCGCGCGGTGGAGGATGCGCTGATCGGCGGGGGCTTCTGGAAAACGCTCGGCATCGTGACGCTGCTGCGTCTCCCGCCAAATTCGCCCTTCGCCGCGTGCAATCTCGTGATGGCCGCCACGCGTGTGCCTTTTGGCATTTACCTGCTCGGCACCGTGATCGGAATGGCGCCGCGGACAGCGGCGGCCGTCTACATCGGCGCGACGATTCAGGACATGAGTCAGGCGAACGCGCGCTCGGGCTGGACGATCGCGTTCGCGATCGCGACCGCCCTCATCGTGCTCGCGGTCATCGGCCACATTGCGAACAAGGCGTTGGCGCGTTTCACGAATTCCGAACCGGTGCCGGCCGAAGTGCCTCGTGGAGAGGCGTGAAATGTGGTGGCGACGGAAACGCGCGGCTGATGCGAGTGCGCAAAGCACGAATGCGGCAACCCCATCGACGAACCCAGCCGACGTCGCGCTGAACGCCGAAGTCGCGCGGATCATCGATTCCTTCCGCCCGTTCATTCAGGCCGACGGCGGCGACATCGATTTCGTCGGCATTCACGATGGAATCGTGCGCGTGCGGCTGCGCGGCGCATGCGCCGGCTGCCCAAGCAGTTTCATGACGCTTCAGATGGGCATCGAGCGTGCGCTGCGTGAGAAACTGCCCGCCGTTCGCGCCGTCGAAAACATCAGTTGACCGAACCTCCCACGAATTCTCTCTCTGAATTGGCGGCCAAATCGATGATCTCGATCGCACGAAATCAGGGTTTTCCGCTGACCGTCTTCCGTCACATGAGGGCCGTAAGCCGACCACTGACGAACAGCCGCCGATGAAAGGTGTTCTCGGACCGAAAATTCGGTTGCAGGATTCGCGCGGGGGCCTACAATCCGCCCCGCTGGGTTGGGGGTCGGCGGCGACGACGCCAGGCTGTCCCGCACGAGCATGGGTTTTCCGCGGGCGGCTGCACCGCTCTCTGACGGCAAGGAGACTGTCTCCGTGAGCACACTCACAAAGGTGTTCATCGTTCTCACGTCGGTTCTTTCCATCGCGCTTTCGTCGCTGTTCATCGCGGCCGCGGCGCAATGGGACAACTACAAGCGCCTGTCCGACGCCTTCCAACAGCAACGCGACGCCCTGCTGATGGAAAAGCAGCAGATCACGGCCGCCTCTGAAGCCGCCCTCGCGCTGAAGGACGAAGCGATCGCCGCCAAGGGCGCTGATCTCGGCGCGGCCCAAAGTAAGATTGCCGAGTTGACCAAGCAGTTGGCCGACATGCAGAGTGACTTCGCCCAGACCAAGAACGAGCGCACGGCGTTCGAGGCCGGCCGCACCAAGCTGCAGGAAATCCTCGACGTGACCACCGGCGAGTTAAAGGCGCTCCAGAAGCAGAATCAGACGCTGCTCTCCAGCAACATTGATCTCCAGTCGCGCAATGCCCGGTTGAACGGCCGCGTGCTGGAACTAACCACGAACGTCCAAATCCTGACCAACAACGTCCGCAACATTCAGGAAAAGCTCTACGCCTGCGAACAGGGTCGCCCGAGCGGCCTGACGATCGGCGCGGCGGCCGCCCCGGCCCCGATTTCCAGCGCGGCGATGGTGACACCGAAAACGAGCGGCGTCATTCGCGGCTCGGTGACGAACTCGCAGGGTGAGTTTGCGAGCATCGACGTCGGCGAAAGCGCGGGCGTCTCGGCCGGCATGACCTTCATGATCTATCGCGAAGGCCAGTATGTCGGTGACTTGGTCATCGAGCGCGTCCGGCCGAGCGAGTCGGGCGGCAAGCTGACGACGACCGTTTCCGAGATTCGTCGCGGCGATCAGGTCGTTCTCGCCCCGCAGGGCTGATGCCTTCGAGTCGGCGTTCGTTGTCTTCGGGTTGGCTGAGCTTCTGAAGCGGAGTCTGGCATGTCGATGATGAGCGGAC